>JAMJIN010000028.1:0-27319 GCA_036784775.1 Chromatiales bacterium
TTCGACCTCAGAGCCATGCTACCTCGTTTGCTTCGGGCTGCTGCAACGACTTCACCACGTCCCGATACATGGCTGCGGCTTGCTGAACTTTCGTGCTAATCAAGTCTATTTATGGGGTTCGCAACGTTATCTACCGATACGTTCAGCCATAGAACAAGTGGAAGGTGACGGTATAAAGTTGGCGGGCGGGACCGAGCGCAGAAACCTGAGATCCACAGTCCTGGTTTTTTTTGCAACATTGACCGGCCCGGCGCTGGCCTTTTTCTACATGTCAGATGGGGCGGAAACAGACAGTTCCAGGGTTGAATTGCCAGGTAAGATAGCTGACTGGAAGTTGGTAGAAAACAGGCTGACTTCATGGAAACCTGATTGGTTGCAGGGGAATTCTGTTGTTGAAGGTAGGTACAGCGATGGAGCACGTAGAGTTGATGTGTTTTTGTCCCGTTTCAGCTCACAAGAACAGGGTAGAGAGGCGATCAGTGTCCTGAATGAAGTATATGATTCTGACGTATGGTCGAGAATCTATCGGCGTGTTACCGATCTCGGTCAGGTAAATGGTCGAAGCTTAATTGTTGAAGAGACTAGACTGAAAGCCGCTGGGTCAGATAGAGGACGAATTGTCTGGCGCTGGTACAATGCGGCGGGTAAGCGGGAACAAAAAAATATCAAAGCCAAGTTGCTGAATCTACTGGGTACTTTAAAAGGAAATCCTGAGATAGATGTCAATATGGTGAGTTATGATCTCGGTGCTGATGAAGATCAAACCAGGATCAGGATGGCCAGGTTTCTACCAGGATATCTGGCTGCGGTGGAGAAATAGTGTGTTTCAAACAGGGTTGTCTTGAGGCATGCCTGAGCTTACAACTATCCAGAACCGCAATGCGAACACGATTGATTTGTAAAATACTGGGCATGGAATGAAAGAGATGTATATTAATAAAAAGCGATTTCTCAAGGCGACGTTGATGGCGTCTGCTGCAGTGGCGATAGTATTGAGTGGTTGTAGCGGACAGGACGATGAACTTGCCTATCTGGAGAGCGCGCGGTCTCATACGGAAGGGAAGCAGTACCAAAAGGCTGTTATTGAGTTGAAAAATGCTCTACAGATCAATCCGGACAACGGTGATGCAAGACTGCAGTTGGCAAGAGTTTATCTTAAGGTCAGGGATGGCGCATCGGCTGAGAAGGAGTTGATACGGGCAAAGCAACTGGGTATGCAGGAGAAAGATTTCTATCTGATAAAGGGAGAGGCTTTGCTACAGCAGCGGCTCTACGATCGAATCCTCGATGAAATAAAAGAAGAGGGGATTCAGGCTGCGGATCTGAGTAAAGTACAGATCTTGCGTGCCCAAGCGTTTGCCGGGAATAACAAGAAAGAGAAGGCATTGGACTTATACCATGCTGTTCTTGCACGAGAGGGTGCCTATGCGAAGGCTTATTCAGGGATAGGGCGAATCTACCTTGCAGAAAAGGATTATGAAAAAGCTATAGAAGCAAGTGACGAAGCACTTCAAGTTGAAAAGAAAAATGTCGATGCATGGACCATCAAAGGATTAGCGTATTTTAAACTGCAAAAATTCCCTCTTGCGGAAGAGAGCTTTGAAAGTGCACTGGCTGGACTTGAACAGGAAATATTTTCTCAGCGTAAGTTTGTTCTGCGTATTTCTTTGATTCAGACGTTGCTGGCACAGAAGAAGATCGATAAGGCTTCTGCAAATATCGAAATCATCAGGAAAATCATACCTGAAAATCCCTTTGTCTCCTATTTGTCAGCATTGCGCTACTTTATGGCGGGAAAATATGATTTGGCTGAAACGGATCTGCATCATGTAATCAAAGTAATGCCGGGCCATGTACCTACGCATCTGCTTCTGGGTTCGGTGCATTTTGCCAGACGAAACTATGAACAGGCGAATGACTTCCTTACAAGGTATGTCAATGAAGTACCGACACACATTCAGGCGAGGAAGCTATTGGGTGAGACACGTTTACGCTTGAACAAGCCTGGTGATGCGGTCGAAATTCTAGCTCCCATCGTAAATGATGATACCAAAGATGTAGAACTTCTGACTATGATCGGCAATGCTGCAAGTCAGTCGGGGCAAGATTCATTAGGTACCCACTACCTGAGAAAAGCTGCGTCAGTCAGACCTGAAAGTACTGGCATCAGAGAAGAACTTGCAAAAGCCTATTTAAGGAAAGGAGCGATTGATCAAGCCATTGAAGAGCTGGAGGGGCTTTCCGACACTAGTTCGTCTGATAGTAACCGCCTTCTTCTTATCTACGCTTATTTGAGAAAACAGGAGTTTTCACAGGCAGTAAAACTGACGGATGAACTGCTATCAGCTAGTCCTGAAAGCCCAATGCTGATGACGCTAAAAGGCGGAATTCAGACTATGAGTGGAGAGAGGGCCAATGCACGTACGCTGTTTCGAAATGCCTTGAAGAGCAAGAAAGACTATCTGCCTGCACTGTTTGCGCTGTCCAAACTTGATTTGGAGGATGGAAAGTTAACTGAATCGGGTGACAGGCTGAATCAGATTCTTGCCTTGGACCCTAATAACGTGAACGCAATGCTTGGACTTTCACAAATTTCCGAGCGTAGACAGGATAGGAAGCAAGCACTCTCCTGGATTGAGCAGGCAAGGAAGGCAAATGCTTCAGCCTTGGTCCCAAGGTTTGTTTTGGCCAGATATTACCTGAAAACGGGTAAAACCGATGAAGCATTGGAAGTGTTGAAGGAGGTTGAGGCGATAAAGCCAACCGACGTGACTTTTCTTCTATTGATGGGTAATGCTGAGTTGCAGATAGGGCGTTTCAATAAGGCGATTGATTATTTTGAAAGATATGTTCGGCAACAACCTCAGTCGATTGCAGGTTACATAGCACTCGCTACAGCAGAGTCGAAACATGGTCGTCTTTCCAGTGCAAAACGCACTCTGAAAAAAGCGCTGGAAATTAACCCAAACCATTTGCGTGCAACAATTCTGTTTATCTCTATTGAAACAAAAGAGAAAAATTATCCTGAGGCTGAACGCCTGGCGATGATAGTCAAGGAGAATAAAAAAACAGAGCAGTGGGGTTATGTTCTCTTGAGTGATATCTACGTTCAATCGAGAAATTACGCAAAAGCTCAGGTGTTATTGAATGAGGGGCTGGCAAAGTATCAATCGTTCACACTGTCGGATAAGCTTTCCCGGGCATACTATCTTGATGGCAAAAAAGATAAGTCAGTAGAAGTTATGGCGGAATGGGTGAAGAATAATCCTGACGACCTGAAGGGGACTTTGGCACTTGCATCCACCTATCAGAAAATGGACAGGATTGATGAGGCGGTTAAACTTTACCAAGGTGTTCTTGATAACAATTCTGGGAATGTAATCGCACTAAATAACATGGCGCTGATACTTTTTGAAAACAACCAGGAACTGGCGATTTCATACGCAGAGAGGGCGTATAAAAATGCGCGCACGAGTACTGCAATTGCTGATACTTATGGTTGGATGCTGGTTCAAAGCGGTGATATAGAGAAAGGTTCTGAGATTTTGAGCAGAGTGGCAGTATCATCGGATGATCCCAATGTCTTGTATCACTATGCAGTAACTCTGCATAGAAAGGGGCTGAAAGAGCAGGCGAAAAGGGCGCTTGCCCATGCCTTTGAGAGTGACAGTGAGTTTGAGGATATGGAAGGTGTAATGGCTCTCAGAAAAGAATTGAACAAACGGTAGTATGATTGCACGCGCATTGAATAATTTGGAGATAGAGATGCAAGTATATTTTTCAACATTTTTCCGCAAGACATGTTTTTTTGCTCTGATGTTCCTGGTTACTTTAGGGGCAGGTTGTTCAAGCCCATCAATGAAGATGAAGTCCATCGATGCTGCCGACTCGACTGTGCAAATAGATGCGACCCCGGTCTACCTGATTGGGCCAGGGGATGCGCTCAGTGTTTTTGTTTGGGGTAATCCGGAACTATCGGCAGATGTTATTGTTCGACCAGATGGCTATATCTCAACGCCTCTGGTAGAGGATGTCCAGGCATCGGGAAAAGCTCCGACAGACTTGGCTCGTGAAATGGAAGAGGAATTATCCAAGCTCATAAAAAATCCTAAAGTCACTGTCAGTCTTACAACAACTGTCGGGCAGTACTCGGAACAGATAAGAGTTGTTGGACAGGCTTCCACGCCTCGCGCACTCCCTTATCGGGAGAATATGACTTTGCTGGATGTAATTATTGCGGTGGGTGGTCTGACAGAGTTTGCTGCTGGCAATAAATCGATTATCGTTCGCACTGTCGATGGAAAAACAGAGCAGTACCGGGTTCGTCTTGATGACCTGATCAGAGATGGCGATATCTCTGCAAATGTTAAGGTGGTTCCAGGTGATGTTTTGATTATTCCTGAAACCTGGTTCTAGCATGCTCCACTTCGTAGTTATATGAGCATGTCAGTCAGAGACCACTGGTTAGGTATAACCTTTTCAGCGTCTATAATGATCGGCTGCATGATACAGAGTGACTGAGGTACGTAATGGTAAGTAGTATCGAAAAAGCGATAGATCGGCTGAACAAGGAGCGATCGCGCGATCAGAATAACGGGGCGGAGCAGATTGTCGCGGCAGATGAGGTGTTGGTTGAATCTGATAACGTCGATGCTGAATCAAAATCAATAATCGGAGAGCAAACTGAGACCGCTGGAGATGTGCTGATGGCAGTCGACCCGGAAGTTTCCGTCCCTGCTTCGGTTGAATCTGACGCTGTTGCTGCCGCACATGCATTTCCTGAAAAAGATATCTGTGAAATTGATTTTGAAACTTTAGGTAAGGCAGGTTATTTGGTGCCTAATAGCGATCAACAACGCTTGTCTGAGGAATACCGCATAATCAAGCGCCCTCTGTTGATGAATGCTTTTGGTAAGGGCGCCGCACCGGTTGAACGCGGTAACTTGGTTCTGGTTACAAGCTCTTTTCCTGGCGAAGGTAAAACCTACACGGCGATTAATCTTGGCGTCAGTATTGCCACTGAACTTGACTCCACTATACTGCTCGTTGATGGTGATGTCCTAAAGTCATCTCTTAGCAAATTACTGGGGATGGAAGATAAACCGGGATTGATAGACGTCTTGGAAGACCCAACCATGGATCTTGGTGACGTGATTCAGAGTACACAAGTACCAAAACTGAAAATTATCCCTGCCGGAAGACGACATCAGAACTCTACTGAGTTGCTAGCCAGCGAAAGTATGGAGAAGATTTTGACAGAATTGGCTGAAAGGTACCCTGATCGTATTGTTTTATTTGATGCTCCTCCTATGCTGGCAACAACTGAAGCTGGTGTTCTTACTTATCGAATGGGGCAGATAGTGATGGTTGTCGAAGCGGGCAAGACGCCAGTTGATGCTGTTAACGAATCGATTGCACAACTTGATCCAAACAAAGTGATTGGTCTTGTCTTGAACAAAAGTAGAGTGAAGTCCGGCCATAAGTATTATGGTAGTTACTATGGTTGAATCTGTACTCTTGAAAAAAATGATCTCTGGCAGAGGGGAAACGACTATTAATCGGATATTCGTTTTTTCTTTGTTTTGCTTAATATATTCCAATGCCTTGGCGGTATCTTGGCATATTGAACCCGTTGCCACTCTAAAAGGCTCATATACGGATAATGTAACGCTTGAGAGTAATGATCTGGCTGAAAGCGACTTTATTACGGAGATAATGCCGGGAATTCATATTTTAGCTGATGGAAATAGATTGGATCTTGATCTCGACTATCGTATGCAGCACATCCGATATTATGATCATGGCGAGTTGAATAAGACCCAACATGCATTAGGGTTGAGAGCAGATATTGCGGTTGTTGAGGATCTGTTTTTTGTTGAAGCAACTTCAGATTATACGCAAGTACCGGTGTTTTCATCCAGTGTCCGCGACCCGGAAAATATTGCGATTACCGATGATGTCACGGATATTTTCACGAACTCTATTTCACCCTATCTGGTACATCAGTTTGGCAATTTTGCTGCGGGCCGCCTGATGTACACCATGCGGCGTGTCAATTACAAAGATCCGACAACCAGCGATGTTGATCACAGGGTTATCAATGCAGGGCTGGGTAGTGGTACGAGATTTACAAAATTCAGATGGAATTTGACCTATAGTGACAGGGATGCCGAGCCTGAGATAGGAACGGCCTCGAGATTCAAAATTGCAATGGCTGACTTGAGATATCCGCTCTACAAAAGGATGTTTGCCATTGCCAAGTTGGGCTATGAAAAAAACACCTACAGTTTGTCTGATGCCAGTACCAAGACTGAGGGTGAAGTCTGGGGGCTAGGTTTAGGATGGGCACCTACAACGAGAACCAGTATGGAAGCTGTTTTCGGTAAACGGTATTTCGGTAATACTACAAATGTAATACTCACTCATGAAGGGTCTCTGTTTACTGTTGCTGCTTTGTATGAAGAGGATTTTACTACGGGGTCTTTTGTTGATGCAGGAACCCCGACATTCGATGGGAATGGGAATCCCGTCTATGGACTAGATCGTCCGTCTATTTCAACCGAAGTTTATCTCGATAAACGAATGTCCGCCGACCTTGTTTATTCTTTAAGTAAATCAGAAATCACGTTTACAGTATTTGATACAAAGCGTGAATATCAAGTGACCGGCGCAGTTGATCATGTTTATGGCGGGGATGTTGTCTTGGATTGGACATTAAGTTCCAGAACTACTGCCACATTTGGTGCTTTTTGGCATCAGACTGCACCATTTGAGGAGACACCAAGGATCGATGATTTTTATGGTGGCGTGCGACTTGAACGTAGTTTATCTCCGAGTTTGACGGGTGGTGCAGACTACTCCTTTTTAAAGCGTGATACTGAGATTGATGGAGGAAGTTACAGTAGAAATAGGGTGGGTGCTTATATCACGTTAGTGTTTTAATGGGGTTGGAAAATCGCCCAACGGAACCTACTGAAAAAGCATGCCTCGCTTTCCCTCTCCCAAGTTGGATTTTCTGAAGCTCTGTTGGCCTCACAAGGGTTCCGCTCGTAGGGCTGTCCCTATTAAGGCAATTCAACAGTATTTGAGGCAGGGTACAAAACCGTTGGAACACTATTGCCTCAGCAGAGCAAGCGGGAGTTTTTTGTGCGTTTTCTAAAACTGCTTTTTTTCATCTTAGCGATGATGGTGGGCGCAGCTTTTACGGTGCTCAATGCAGAGCCGGTACTTTTTAACTACTATTTTGGCAGTCGTGAATTGCCGCTTTCAGTAATCTTGATTGGCACGCTTGGTTTAGGTATTTTTCTTGGAATCCTGTCAGGGTTGAATACCCTGTTAGGCTTGAAGCGAAAAAACTCCATTTTGCGGAGACGTTCTCGTCTGGTAGATGAGGAGGTAAAGAATCTTCGATCTCTCCCGCTTAAGGATCAATAGGTATGCTTGAGCTTTTGCTCTTGCTTCTACCGGTTGCGGCTGCTTCAGGTTGGTTTGCTGCTCGACGGAGTGAGGCTGGTCGGAATAAAACCAGTAGCCAGGAGGTCTTTCCCGCCTATTTTAAAGGATTGAATTTTCTACTGAATGAGCAGCCGGACAAAGCTATAGATGTCTTTGTTAAACTTCTGGAAGTGGATAGTGATACGGTAGAAACGCATTTGGCATTGGGCAATCTGTTTCGCCGTCGGGGAGAGGTGGAACGGGCAATACGTATCCACCAAAATATGATTGCACGACCTACCCTTTCAAGGGAGCAGAGAGCCCAGGCTTTGCTGGAACTTGGCCAGGACTATATGCGAGCGGGGCTGTTCGATAGGGCTGAGAATCTTTTCGTAGAGTTGACTGAAATAAAACTTCATAGTGAACAGGCGCTCTCCAATCTCCTGGTGATTTACCAGCAGGAAAAAGAGTGGGATCGCTGTTTGGAAGTGGCGCAGCAGTTGCAAGCGAGTGACGGCCACTCGCTTCAGCCAATAATTGCTCATTTTTACTGCGAGCAAGCTCAGCTGCTGATAAAAAAAGGCAATACTGTTTCTGCCATAGCAATACTGAAGAAGGCTCAGTCGGTAGATAGTGGATGCATTAGGTCGACTATTCTGTTGGGGGAGATAGAGAAGTCAAAGGATGACTGCCGATCAGCCCTCAAAATATACAAAATGGTGGAAGTACAGGATTCCGCCTATCTGACTGAAATTGTGCCTTCTTTGATTGAATGTTATGGAAAGATTGGCGATAGAGCTGCACTGAAGGATTATTTGAAACAATTGTATAGCAGGCATCGCGATACTTCTGTAATGCTGGCGTTGACAGATATTATTACCGCCGAAGAGGATGTTTCATCAGCGGTTGATTTTGTCCTGCAACACCTAAAAGCGCTTCCCGATCTTAAAGGACTTGACCGGCTGGTCACTCTAAACTTGCAGAATAGTGGCAGCAACCCACGAGAGAGCATGGAAACACTCAATAAGGCAGTTGCGTTGATGCTGGCCCGCCAATCCTCGTATCAGTGTGAACAGTGCGGATTTTCTGCAAAAAACCTGCATTGGCAGTGTCCCAGCTGCAACAACTGGAGTAGCATGAAACCGATTCGCGGATTAGGCTGTGGATCCAGAGAAAAATAGGTGGCTGGTAGCTTATTCAACATCAATTTTATGAGGCCGTAAGACAGATGAGTGACAATACTTCCCGGGTTATCGTTGCCTTGGATTTTCCTGATGAAACCTCTGCACTGGAGCTGGTCGAAAAACTTGATCCTGGTATGTGCAGGCTTAAGGTGGGCAAAGAGATGTTCACTCGTCTGGGTCCCGCTTTTGTCGAACAACTGAGTGGCAAGGGATTCGATATCTTTCTCGATCTTAAATTCCACGACATTCCAAATACTGTTGTGGCTGCTTGTAGTGCAGCAGCAGACCTTGGTGTTTGGATGATGAATGTTCATGCGTCAGGGGGGCGTCGCATGATGGAAGCAGCGGCGGAAAGGTTGGCAGTTCGCTCAGAAAGGCCGCTTTTGGTAGCCGTGACAATTCTGACGAGTCTGTCAAAAGAGGATATTGCTGAAGTTGGCTATCATGGTGAACCAGCTGAAAATGTCCTGCGCCTGGCGGACCTCTCCCTCTCATCCGGGATGGATGGAGTTGTCTGCTCCCCCCGGGAAGCATCCGATATCCGAGGTAGGGTTGGGGACGATTTTCTGCTGGTTACTCCCGGTGTGCGGCCGTTGGACGCGGCGGCTGATGATCAACGCCGGGTGATGACGCCTGCAGATGCGATCAATGCAGGATCAAGTTATCTTGTTGTTGGACGTCCGGTAACGGCTGCGGCTGATCCGTTGCAGGCACTGCATGCGATAAATAACGAGATTTTGTCTGTATTGAAAGCCTAAGGAAGTTCTGATTAATTGGGTCATTGTCATCTCGACCGTAGGGAGAAATCTCAAACTACAGAGTGCTTAGCAGGTTTCGAGGTATGAGATTTCTCACTACGTTCGAGTAGTGCTACACGGATGTGGCGTTTACGAACCTAAGGATGGAAATGACAATTAATCAGAGGCTCCCTAATGAATTGTTAACCAGGTTTTGTTTGAAACCCATTTGGAAACATACGGCCACTGAAATTGTATTGTTATGAAGAGTGATAAGGGAAGAAGATGAATAAAAAAGTACTGAAGGCTGTCTTTCCGGCCGCTGGCTTGGGTACCCGGTTTCTGCCAGCCACCAAGGCATCTCCCAAGGAGATGTTGCCCATTGTTGACAAGCCGTTGATTCAGTACGGCGCCGAGGAGGCTGAGGCCGCCGGTATTGAGTCCCTCGTCTTTATCATAGGTCGAGCAAAACGGGCGATCCCTGACCACTTTGACAAGGCGTATGAACTTGAGGTGGAGTTGGAGTCTTCCGGCAAAGAGAAGCTGTTGCAGATTGTTCAGAATGTTCTCCCTGAGGAGGTCTCCTGTATCTATTTACGGCAAGCTGAGGCAAAGGGACTCGGCCATGCAGTGCTCTGCGCCAAACCTGTTGTGAAAGATGAGCCTTTTGCGGTAATTCTGGCGGATGATCTGATCAAGGGTGATGGTGGCAGGGGTGCCATGGCCCAGATGGTTGATGTTTATGACAAGTACCAGTGCAGTGTGATTCTTGTGGAAGAGGTGCCGCCCGAGGAAACCAATAAATACGGTATTGTTGAAGTCACCGAAGATGACGGTGAAACCGCAATCATCAGCTCAATTGTGGAAAAGCCCGATCCGAAAGATGCGCCGTCAAACTTGGCTGTGGTCGGACGTTATATCCTAACTCCGCGAATTTTCGACTTGCTGGAGCAGACAGGCACCGGCAAGGGTGGCGAGATTCAATTGACCGATGCGATTGCCGAACTGTTGAAGTTCGAAAAGGTTCGGGCCTATCGGGTCAAAGGCAAACGATATGATTGCGGCAGCAAACTGGGTTACATGGAAGCCACAGTTGAATATGGTCTTGAGCACCCCGAACTGGGGGAGGATTTTGCAGCATATCTGCGTGGCCTGGCCTGTACGCCGGGCAGCAAGGCCTCGAAGGAGTAGGACGTCTCCTCCAGTGCCTTGGGGGGCATACATCAGGAACAAAAAAACCGCATCGGCAACCCGGTGCGGTTTTTAAAGATGGTACTCCCTAGGGGACTCGAACCCCTGTTACCGGCGTGAGAGGCCAGCGTCCTGGACCACTAGACGAAGGGAGCAGTTTGCTCGGAAAGGCGCTATTATACTGACCTCATGGCCAGGCTCAATGGTTTGGTGGTATTTTTTTATCTCTTTGTGGTCTGTATTAGTTGAATCGAACGGTAAAGTGGCTTCAGCAGAAGCTGTTCAAGCGAAAAACGGTGTCTGACCAGGCGCCTACGGGACATAACGTCATCTTCGATCCAGTCATTGTTCCCCGCCCGGATCACACTATCTCCCGGGCAAATATCAGCGAAAATGCTGTCAAGGTGCTCTATCGGCTGAGAAATTCCGGTTTTGAGGCCTATCTGGTAGGGGGCGGCGTGCGTGACCTCCTGCTTGGGCGCGAACCCAAAGACTTTGATGTGGCGACTGACGCCCTGCCTGAACAGGTAAAGGAGGTCTTTCGCAATTGTCGCCTCATAGGCCGGCGTTTTCGTCTGGCGCACGTCTTTTTTGGTCGTGAGATCATTGAGGTCGCTACCTTCCGCAGCATGGGGGATGGGAGCGCAGATGATTCGCGCAAAGTCGAGAACGGCATGATCCTGCGGGATAACGTCTATGGCACCATTGAGGAAGATGCCCAAAGGCGTGATTTCACCATCAATGCCCTCTACTACAACATCGGGGATTTCTCGGTTGTGGACTATGCTGATGGCCTGACGGATCTGAATAACGGCGTGCTGAGGCTGTTGGGGGATCCGGAACAGCGTTACCGTGAGGACCCTGTACGCATGTTGCGGGCGGTTCGTTTTGCCGGCAAGCTGGGATTCAAGATTGACGCATCCTGCGAAACGCCCCTGAGTTCAATGGTCTCCCTGCTGGATGATGTGCCCGCTGCCCGGTTATTTGAAGAGGTTTTGAAGCTGTTCCTGGGCGGTGCTGCCCTGGAGACGTTTGAAAAGCTGCGCCACTACGACATGTTTGGTCACCTTTTTCCTGCGACCGAAGAGGCCTTGAGCCACGAGGATCACGACTTTCCCATTACCTTCGTCAACAGGGGATTGGATAATACCGACAGCAGGATCAGGGATGGAAAGCCGGTAACCCCGGCCTTCCTTTTCGCTGTGTTGCTGTGGGAACCGGTACGTCTGCGCGCGGCAGCGTATGAGGCGGAAGGCATGCCTCCGATACCTGCGCTGCAGGAGGCGGGAAGGGACATCCTGGCCGAGCAGGCTCAGAGGGTGCTGATTCCGAAGCGTATCAGCTACCCAATGCGGGACATCTGGCAGATGCAGCCGAGATTCCTCAGTCGTGGCGGTAAACGTCCCCAACGTCTCATCACCCACCCAAAATTTCGTGCTGCTTATGACTTTCTGCTGCTGCGTGCCCAGGCCGGAGAGGCGGAGATGGAGTTGGCTGAGTGGTGGACAGATTTCCAGAAAGGAAATCCTCAGGAGCAGGGTCAGGTGGCCGGACAGGAACGCCAAGGCCGTAGTGGTCGCCGTCGCCGCCGCCGGCCCAGGAAGGCAAAACCATCGGATGAGTGAAAGCTCGCAGATCGTTGCGTACATTGGGTTGGGCAGTAATCTGGAATTTCCGCGACAGCAGGTGAGCCGGGCGCTGGATGAACTGGGCAACCTGCCGGAGACTCACTGCACCGCCCGCTCCTCGCTCTACCGGACACCGCCAATGGGGCCGCCGGGTCAACCGGACTACATCAATGCAGTCGCCGCAGTGACGACTTCCCTGAGCGCAGAGATACTGCTGGAAGAGTTGCAGCGGTTGGAGCGGCTGCATCGGCGGGTACGGCGCGGCGAACGCTGGGGTCCACGGACTCTCGATTTGGATCTGCTGCTGTTTGGTGAGCAGCAGATCAAAACTACGCATCTGATAGTGCCGCATACCGGCTTGGGGGAGCGCGCATTCGTACTCTACCCATTGGCGGAGATCGCACCGCCAGGGTTGGATATCCCCCGGCTCGGGCCGCTTTCCGGACTGCTTGAACGGATTTCAGGTGATGGTATCGAAAGGGTCGCCTGAATCATCTTCCCCGCCGGGTTTTTTGGTGGTCGAGGGTCCTGTCGGTGTGGGCAAGACCAGTCTGGTGCGACGTCTGGCTGAGACCTTTGGCGGCGAAACGCTGCTTGAGGAAGCCGAAGAAAATCCTTTTTTGGGTCGTTTCTACCGGGATCGCCGGCAGTCTGCATTTCCCGCTCAGCTCTTTTTTCTATTTCAACGCAGTCGTCAATGGAACGAATTGCAGCAGGGTGATATGTTCCGGCAGCGTTTGATTGCCGATTTTATGCTGGAGAAGGATCGCCTCTTCGCCGAAGTCAATCTTGAACATGATGAACTGCTGCTCTACCAGCAGGTCTATGAACGGCTGGCCATGGCGGCACCGAAGCCCGATCTGGTGGTCTATCTGCAGGCGCCGGTCGAGATCCTGATGCGGCGCATCCGTCAACGGGCGAGACCGGAAGAGGCAGGCATGGATCCCGCCTACCTACAGCGTCTGTGTGACGCCTACACCGACTTTTTTTACCACTATGACCGCTCACCGCTGCTGATCATCAATGCGGCGGAGATCAACCCGGTTGAGAGTGAAGCTGACTTCCAGTTGCTGGTGGAACATATCTGCACTGCCGATTCGGGTAAACGGTACCTCAATCCCGCACCTCTGCTGTTTTGAACGGTTCACAGCGGGGCATGATAAAATTAAGATGATCCGTTTTGCTAAACCGCTATTTTAGCTCTTTGGGTCTGGTTTTCAGCGGTTTACTGCGAAGAGGCATTAGAAAGCGCTGCGTCTCACCTCGATTCGCCTGTCTATTGAATAATCGTGGCGGGTTTGCCGCTCACACAATTTAATTTGCACTATCAACAGGATATTCATGTCTGCCGCCAACATCACAGTCAATTATCTGCTGGAAATGAAACAGGCTGGTCGTAAGATCAGCTGTATCACCAGCTACGATGCCAGTTTTACCCGGTTGATTGAAAACGCTGGTGCTGAGGTTCTTCTGGTGGGGGATTCATTGGGCATGGTGGTGCAGGGGCAGGAGAGCACACTGCCAGTGACTGTCGATGAGATGGTCTATCACACCCGAAATGTTGCGCGGGTCAGGCAGGGCGCGCTGCTGGTGGCGGATATGCCTTTCATGAGCTATCGCACCCCTGATCAGGCAATGGAAACCGCCGGACGCCTGATGAAAGAAGGCGGAGCACAGATGGTTAAACTGGAAGGTGGCGGCGCACAGCTGGAGGCTGTGCGTCAGATGACGTCCCACGGTGTTCCTGTGTGTGGCCATCTTGGGTTACTGCCACAATCTGTGTTTAAGATCGGTGGTTACCGGGTGCAGGGACGTGAAAAGGAGGGTGCGGAAAGGATCATGCAGGATGCCTTTGCTTTGCAGGATGCCGGCGTGCAGATGCTGGTACTCGAGTGCGTCCCAGCTGTACTGGCGACAGAGATTGCCAAGGCTGTCGTTATGCCGGTTATCGGGATCGGTGCCGGTGCAGGTTGTGACGGACAGGTCTTGGTTATCTACGACATGTTGGGCATGAATCCCAATCCTCCGCGCTTCGTGAAAGACTTTTTGCTGGGCAGAGAGAGCATCCAGGCAGCTTTGTCGGCCTTTGTCGAGAGCGTCCGACAAGGTGAGTTTCCGGGGCCTGAAGAGAGTTTTTCCTGAAAACCATGGAGGCTGTTTCCACTATCGAATCGTTGCGCCGGCAGGTGGCCGCCTGGCGGAGTGGCAATGAACGTATTGCCTTTGTGCCGACGATGGGTAATTTGCATGTCGGCCATCTGGAACTGGTCAAGCGGGCCAGGGAACAGGCTGACCGCTGCGTAGTCAGTATCTTCGTAAATCCGATGCAGTTTGGAGAGGGGGAGGGTTTTGGTTCCTATCCCCGTACTTTGGAGGCGGATCGGGAGAAACTTTCAGGCGTGGATGCCGACCTGCTCTTTACGCCTCCCGTGGAGGTGGTCTACCCACCAGGAAAAACTGAGCAGACCCGGGTGAAGGTGCCTGGTCTGTCGGATATCCTCTGTGGTAGCAGTCGTCCGGGCCATTTTGTCGGCGTGGCAACTGTGGTCTGCAAGCTGTTCAATATGGTGCAGCCGGATCTGGCCCTGCTCGGAGAGAAGGATTTTCAACAGCTGATGGTGCTCCGTCGGATGGCAACCGACCTCTGTTTCCCCCTGGAGGTCATTGGTGTGCCAACGGTTCGTGAGAAGGACGGCTTGGCGCTCAGTTCACGCAATGGGTATCTGACACCACAGGAGCGGACACAGGCGCCAGCGCTGTATGAGACCTTGAAATTGACCTCTGAAGCCCTGATGTCAGGTGAAAGAGACTATGATTCGCTGGAGTTCAAGGCGCAAAAGCGGCTTGTGGCAGCGGGTTTCCGGCCCGACTATTTCACCGTGCGCAGGGCTGCGGACTTGGGCCTTCCCGAAGCGGGCGACCGAAATCTGGTGATTTTAGCCGCCGCTTATCTGGGGAAAGCGAGGCTAATCGATAATATGACGGCTTTCTTGCCATTGATGGAAGCATGAAGATCGCGGATAATACGCGGCTTTCGTGTGATGGAGTCTGCTTTTCATGCAGTTGACGGTTCTTAAATGCAAATTACATCGGGCCTGTGTAACCCACTCAGAGTTGGGTTATGAGGGTTCCTGCGCCATTGACAGTGAGTTGCTGGAACTTGCCGGGATACATGAGTACGAGCAGATCCAGATCTACAATGTCGCCAACGGCGAACGTTTTACCACCTATGCCATTCGGGCAGAAGCCGGCTCGCGCGTGATTTCCGTGAATGGCGCGGCGGCACACAAGGCAGAACCCGGTGATAGGGTGATCATCTGTGCCTACTCAGGCATTGATGAGGACGAAATAGCCGGCTTCAAACCGACCCTTGTCTATCTGAACGAGCAGAATAGGGTGGAAAGAACCGGAAACTCCATACCTGTTCAGGCGGCCTGATTCAACGGTTCCCGAAAAAAGCTCTGTCTTGTGTTAACTGTTGTTCCTGGTTTAACCCTGGTTTTTCTGGGCTGGAGCCATCGGCATACAATGCGTAGGAGCGGCGCCTTCGCCGCGAAAAGCAACGATAGTGGCTTGAATCCAAAGGGCTGATCGTGGCGAGGCGCCACTCCTACCCACGTATTGTTGCAACAGCTAACTCAGACAGAGCCAAAAAAGCCCCGGCCTCAGGCTGGGGCTTTTTTGTTTGAATGCTAAACAGATGGGGTGAAAGGTGAGGTAATCGCATCCTGGTAGAGATCCAGGTAGTGCTTCGCGCTGGTATCCCAGCTCAGATCCTGACGCATTCCCGTAGTGGCGAGTATGCACCACTCTACCTCCGGGCGGTGGTAGAAGTCGATGGCTCTCTCCACAGCCCCCCAAAGCCCGGCCCCGTTGGCATTGTCGAACAGGAACCCGGTGGCGGATCCGTCAGCGAGAGTGTGCGGATTGACATCGACCACAGTGTCGGCCAGTCCGCCGGTACGGCGGACGATGGGTATGGTGCCGTAGCGTAGGCTGTAGATCTGGTTGAGGCCGCAGGGTTCAAAACGCGAAGGCATCAGGAAACAGTCGCATCCTGCCTCGATCCGATGAGCCAGTCCCTCGTCATAGCCAATATATACACCGACTCTGCTGTGATACTTGCTACTGATTTTCTTTAGCGCCTGTTCCAGCTCAGGGTTGCCTGAACCCAACAGCACCACCTGTGCACCTGAATCCATGATCCCTGGCAGTACCTGCAGGATCAGGTCGACCCCTTTCTGCTCGACCAATCGGCCAATATAGCCAAAGAGCTGGATATGCTCATCCTCCGGCAGACCGAACTCCCGCTGTAGAGCCAGTTTGTTTTCAGCCTTTTTTTCAAAACTGTCTGGGGTAAAAGGGGCAACCGTATTGGGGTCGCTTGCAGGATCCCATTCATGGTAGTCGATGCCATTCAAAATACCGCTGAAACTGTGGCTGCGATGTTGCAACAGCCCCTCCAGTCCGTAGCCAAATGCCGGGGTCTGTACCTCCTCGGCATAGGTGGGGCTGACGGTGGTGATGCGGTCAGCAAAAGCGATGCCGCCCTTGATGAAAGAGAGTTGACTGTGAAATTCCAGCCCTTCCGGGGACCAGAGCTCCGCAGGCAGATGCAGCTGGTCGTAGGTTTCAAGGTCGAACAGTCCTTGATAGGCGAGGTTATGAATGGTGAAAACCGTAGCCGGGCGGTCGGTATGGCGCGATAGCAGAGCGGGGACCAAGCCCGTTTGCCAGTCGTTGGCGTGAACTAGGTCCGGCTTCCAGTCGAGCCCGGCGTTATCGAGGCCGATCTCGACGATTGTTTTGCAGAAGAGTCCGAAGCGGTTCGCATTATCTTCCCAGTTATAACCCTCGGGTGTGAGATAAGGGTTACCCTCACGGTCGAAGAAATAGGGTGCATCGACCAGATAGAGCGGAACGCCGTGTGGGCCGCTGAAGCCGCTTAACAGGCGGATCTTGCCCAGATACCCCGGAATATCGAGTTCTGCCACCTGTTGCAGGTCATCGGCATGTTCCATTGCCTGAGGATAGGCAGGCAATACAAGCCGGCAGTCGTGTCCAGATGTTCGCAACGCCGCAGGCAGACTACCTGCGACGTCCGCCAAGCCCCCGGTTTTGATCAAAGGGGTGGCTTCACTGGAGGCAAAAAGGATGTTCAATGGCGGATTCCCGGCTAAGTCGATGAGTGTAATGTCGATATTGTCCAAAGACTTGTCTAAAGCTATTTCCAATTCTAAAGTAAAGAGCGGCATAGAGCATAGATTTATCGGAAATTATTGACCTCTTGCCTTGAACCTCGACGCGCTTCTTCTTAACATCTGCTATCAAGGAAGAGAGCGGGGGAGTCTTGTTCTCAGAAACCTATAGAAGTTCCGATCATGACCGAGATAAATCACACCGATGAGTGGTTAACCCTGCAGGCGCACTGGGAAGAGATGGCGCCTGTTCAAATGCGAGATCTCTTTCATGATCACCCTGAGCGATCGGAACAGATGTCGTTGCGAACTTGTGGCATCTTGCTTGACTACTCGAAGAACCGGATCACGCCAGCCACCTTGAACCTGCTGCTCAAACTGGCGGAGTCGGTCGATCTGGATGGCTGGCGCCGACGGATGTTTTCCGGAGACAGGCTGAATATCACGGAGGATCGTGCCGTACTGCATGTGGCCCTGCGCAATCGCAGCAACCGCCCAATATGGGCGGATGGCGAAGATGTGATGCCGGAGGTCAACGCGGTACTGGACAAGATGACGCAGTTCTCCGAATCAGTGCGCTCCGGCGAGTGGAAAGGGTATACCGGCAAGCAGATAACCGATGTGGTCAATATTGGTATCGGTGGTTCCAATCTGGGGCCGAAGATGGTTTGCGAGGCGCTGAAACACTACCAGCGCTCCGATCTGCGGGTACATTTCGTCTCTAACGTAGATGGTACCCATATCGTCGAGGCGACCAAACATATCGACCCGGAGAGCACCCTCTTTATTGTCGCCTCCAAGACCTTTACCACTCAGGAGACACTCAGTAACGCCACGACCGCGCGTAGCTGGTTGCTTGAGACACTGAAGGATGAAGCGGCGGTCGCTCGCCACTTTGTTGCTATCTCCACCAATGAAGAGAAGGTGGCTGAGTTCGGTATCGATACCGACAATATGTTCGAATTCTGGGATTGGGTTGGTGGACGTTACTCACTCTGGTCTGCCATCGGCCTGCCGATTGCCATTGCCATCGGTATGGAGGGGTTCAATGAACTCCTGGACGGCGCGCATGAGATGGATGAGCATTTTCTGCATGCGGATCTCTCTGAAAACATGCCGGTAATCTTGGCGTTGCTCGGTGTCTGGTATGTCAACTTTACCAAAGCAAAGGCCTGCGCCATCCTGCCGTATGACCAGTATCTGCGCCTGCTGCCCGATTATCTACAACAGGCGGACATGGAGAGTAACGGCAAGCGGGTGACGCGTTTCGGCAGACCCGTCACTTACAGCACCGGGCCGGTAGTGTGGGGGACAGCGGGAACCGATGGCCAGCACGCCTTCTATCAGTTGATTCACCAGGGCACCCAGATGGTTCCGTGTGATTTCATCGCCCCGATCAACAGCCATAATGAGGCTGGAGTGCATCACGAGATGTTGCTGGCAAACTTTTTTGCTCAGACCGAAGCGTTGATGAAGGGGAAGACCCGCACCGAGGCTCGTGAGGAGATGGAGGCAGCCGGAATGAGTGCTGAGCAGATTGTCGACCTTCTTCCCCACAAGATTTTTCCCGGCAACCGTCCCACCAACACGCTGCTGCTGGACAAAATTACCCCGTCGCGTCTTGGTTCACTGATCGCGCTCTACGAACACAAGATCTTTGTGCAGGGTGTGGTCTGGCGGGTGAACTCCTTCGACCAGTGGGGTGTGGAGTTGGGCAAGCAACTGGCGAACGTGATTCTGCCTGAGTTGATGGATGAGGAAGTGAATGCGGTACACGACAGTTCCACACGGGGTCTGATCGACTACTTTCGGCGGCACCGGATGCGCAGCCGCAAATAGAGACTTGGCCGTAGGCCGGTTCAAGCGCAGCGGAACCGGCAACCCCATGGGCATATCATTTCAGTTTGCCCGATCCGCTACGCTTGATCGGGCCTACACCCTATACCTCCAGGCGCAACACCACCGCACCCAGCGGAGGCAGCGTCAGAGATGCGGAGTAGTCCCGTCCCATCCAGCTCACTTCTTCAGCGCTGATGACTCCGCCATTCCCCACATTGCTGCCGCTGTAGAATGCTGAATCGGAATTCAATACCTCGCGGTAGTTACCCGCGCGGCTGAGGCCGATGCGGTAGTTTTCCCGGGGAATCGGTGTAAAGTTGAGTATGATGACTGCGACGTTGCCGTCGGTGCTTTTGCGCAGATAACTCAGTACCGACTGCGAACTGTCATTACAGTCGATCCATTCGAATCCCCCCTCGTCAAACTCCACCTGATGCAAAGAGGTTTGTTCCTGGTAGAGATGGTTCAGATCGGAAATAAGGGTCTTAATCCCATTGTGGAATGGGTGATCGAGCAGGAACCAGTCCAGCGCCTCGTCGTCGTTCCACTCTCTCACTTGAGCGAATTCGCCACCCATGAAGAGTAGCTTCTTGCCGGGATAGGTGAACATGTAAGTGTAGAGCAGACGCAGGGCGGCGAATTTCTGCCACTCGTCCCCTGGCATCTTGTTGATCATTGAGCCTTTGCCATGCACCACCTCGTCGTGGGAGAAGGGCAGGACGAAGTTCTCGGTAAAGGCATAGAGCAGACCGAAGGTCAGCAGGTCGTGATGGTAGTGACGGTAGACCGGGTCTTTCGACAAATAGGAGAGCGTGTCGTGCATCCAGCCCATGTTCCACTTCATGCTGAAACCCAGGCCTCCCAACCATGTGGGATGTGAAACCTGGGGCCAGGCGGTCGACTCCTCGGCGATCATCAGGGTGCCGGGGTGGAGTTCGTGGGTGGTGCTGTTGAGTTCCCGCATGAAGTCGACAGCTTCAAGATTTTCTCTTCCGCCATGCTCGTTGGGGAGCCAGTCGCCGGGTTCCCGTGAGTAGTCGAGGTAGAGCATGGAGGCGACGGCATCGACCCGCAAACCATCGAGGTGGAACTCTTCCATCCAGTAGATTGCACTGGATATCAAGAAGTTACGAACTTCATTTCGACCAAAGTTGAAGATTAGAGTACCCCAGTCCCGGTGCTCACCCCGGCGGGGGTCCTCATGTTCGTAGAGCGCTGAGCCATCGAATTGCGCCAGCGCATGTCGGTCGCGGGGAAAGTGGGCGGGCACCCAGTCCAGTATCACACCGATATTGTTTTTGTGCAGATGATCGATGAAATAGCGGAAATCGTCCGGCGTGCCGAAACGGCTGGTCGGGGCGAAGTAGCCGGTCGTCTGATAGCCCCAGGAGCCGTCGAAAGGGTGTTCGGTAATCGGCAGCAGTTCCACATGGGTGAAACCAGTATCTTTGATATGGTCGCAGAGCCGATGGGCCAGTTTCCGGTAGTTAAGGAATCCACCATCGATGTCTTTCTGCCAGGAGCCGAGGTGCACTTCATAGACTGACATGGGTGACTGTTGCCAGTTGCGTCTTTCACGCGCTTCAACCCAGTCCTCATCTTCCCACTGATACTCCGTGTCCGCCATTACCACGGCGGCGGTCTCGGGGCGCATCTGGAAGTGGTTGCCGTAGGGGTCGGCACGCAGCGAGATGTCGCCATCCTGGGCGCGAACCTCGAATTTATAGAAGGCGCCGGTAGCCAGCCCGGGAATAAACAGCTCCCAAATACCGGAACCGCCGCGCGCGCGCATTGGATATACGCGTCCATCCCATTGGTTGAAGTCGCCGACGATGGAGATGCGCTCGGCATTGGGTGCCCAAACGGCAAACAGGATGCCGGTAATCCCTTCGGCCTCATGGGTATGGGCGCCGAGAAAACGGTAGGCGTGGCGATGTCGCCCTTCGCCGAAAAGGTGGACATCGAAGTCCTGTAACTGTGGCGGGAAGCAGTAGGGGTCGAATTGTTGTTGTTCGACGCCGTACTCATCCTCCCAAATGATTTCAATGCGCTCCGGTAAGCCTGCTGTATTGAAATGGCCTTCGAAAAGATCAGTACCTTCGATACGTTGCAATTCTGTTTCAGAGTCGCTTAGCCGGACGCGGCGAGCCCGTGGCTGAAATACCCTGAAGACGGTGGAATCTCCCTCGACATGCCTGCCGAGGACTTCAAATGGATCATGGTGCCTGGCTTCCAGGATTCGTTGCAGAGGTTCGGAGATATTCTGGGCGTGAGACTGTTTCATCAACTTCATTCCGGACTGTAACGGCTACGCGTCGAGGGAACATGATGGTACCATAAGGCAGCGTCGATGCGGGGCTTTATCGGTCGCTGTTGTTGTTATCTGCAGAAGGTCATGGAGGGTAGTTTTATGTCCGACCAAAATCCACGTTTTGTCAGTCGCCTGACGAGAAATACACTGGCACTCATTTTGGCGGGAGGACGGGGTTCGCGCCTGAAAAATCTGACCCAATGGCGTTCCAAGCCTTCGGTTCCTTTCGGGGGGAAGTTTCGGATTGTCGATTTTCCACTGTCAAATTGTATTAATTCCGGTATTCGCCGTATTGGTGTGCTGACTCAGTACAAGGCGCACTCTCTGATTCTGCACATCCAGCGCGGCTGGGGATTTTTGCGGGGCGAGTTTGGCGAGTTCGTGGAGCTGCTTCCGGCCCAGCAGCGCATCGAAAGCAGTTGGTATGAGGGGACTGCTGACGCGGTCTACCAAAATCTGGATATTTTGCGCAGTCACGCACCGGATTATGTGTTGATCCTGGCAGGCGATCACATCTACAAGATGGACTACGGCACCATGGTGGCGGAACACGTTGAGTCGGGTGCCGACATGACGGTGGGTTGTATCGAGGTGGATCTGGAAACTGCTAAAGAGTTCGGCGTGATGAGCGTCGACGATGAGCACCAGATCCTAGAGTTCTCCGAGAAGCCGGACAATCCCCAGCACATGCCGGGGCGGGACGATGTGGCTTTGGCCTCTATGGGTATCTATGTCTTCAATACCAAGTTCCTCTTTGAGCAACTGATAAAGGATGCGGATACACCGGATTCTTCCCATGACTTCGGTAAGGACATTATCCCGAAAGTCATTGAAAAGTACCGTATCATGGCCTACCCGTTCAATGATGTGGAGAGCGGGAAACAGGCCTATTGGCGCGATGTGGGTACTATCGATGCATTCTGGTCAGCCAATCTGGAGCTGATCGGTGTGACCCCGCCGCTGAACCTGTATGACCGGGGCTGGCCTATCTGGACCTATCAGGAGCAGCTGCCGCCGGCTAAGTTCGTCTTTGACGATGAAGAGCGGCGCGGCATGGCCGTGGATTCGATGGTCTCCGGTGGTTGCGTTATCTCCGGGGCGGCCGTGAGAAACTCCCTGCTGTTTTCCAACGTCAGGGTCAACTCCTACAGTTCGGTGGAGGATTCGGTGGTGCTGCCTGATGTCAATATTGGGCGCAACTGCAGTATTCGCAAAGCAATCATCGATCGAGGTTGTGAGATTCCCGAGGGCACTATCATTGGCGAAGATGCCGTAGCCGATGCGGAACGTTTCCTGGTATCTGATGGTGGTGTGGTATTGGTAACACCGGAGATGCTGGGGCAGATCATTCACCACGTACGATAACGAGCAATAACGAGAAATATTAATCATGAGTGAGAGTAAGAACCGGTTGAAGGTAGTCTTCTGCTGGCATATGCATCAGCCCTACTACAAGGGACCGGAGCATAGTGACTACCATCTTCCCTGGGTCTATCTGCACGGCATCAAAGATTATGCGGATATGGCGGCCCACCTGGAGCACAATCCAAAGGCGAAGGCGGTGGTGAATTTTGCCCCGGTTCTGCTGGAGCAGATCGACGACTATGCGGGTCAGATCAAGGCCTGGCTGGAGCGTGGAACACTGATACGCGATCCACTGCTGGCAGCGCTTGCCGGGCCGGGTCTTCCGGTGGATCAGGATTCCCGCAAGGAGCTGGTTTCAGCCTGCCTGCGTGCCAATGAACGTCGCTTGATCCACCGTTTCAAGCACTATTCCCGACTGGCTGACCTCGCCTCCAAAGTGTTGGAGGAGGAGACGTTGATACCCTATCTGAACGATCACTTCATGGTTGATCTTCTTGTCTGGTATCACTTGGCTTGGGTGGGTGAGTGCGTGCGACTCAACGATATTCGCATTCGTTCACTGCAGAGTAAGGGGTATGGTTATGATATCAGTGACCGGCGTCGCTTGGTGGAGTTGATCGGTGAAGAGTTGACCCGGGTAACAGACCGTTATCGCAAACTGGCTGAAAATGGGCAGGTGGAACTCTCCGTCACACCCTATGCTCACCCGATCGTGCCCTTGCTGATGGATATTGACTCAACCAAAGAGGCGATGCCCTATGCGGAAATGCCCGAGCTGAAAAGCTATCCGGGCGGGGAAGCGAGGGCGCGCTGGCATGTACGTAAAGGCGTTGAAGTGTTTAAGAAACACTTTGGCTTCTCACCTGCCGGATGTTGGCCGTCGGAGGGTGCGGTGAGTGAAGTAACGCTCAAACTGCTGGAAGAGGAGGGGTTTCTCTGGGCCGCGACCGGTCAACAGGTATTGCACAACAGCCTCTCTGGCAGCAGTGAAGGTGATAATATGCCGGAAAACTGGGTCCACACTCCCTATCGGGTTAGGGAAGGCGGTCTGAACATGTTTTTCCGGGATGACGGACTCTCTGATCTGATCGGTTTTACCTATGGTGACTGGCACGCCGATGACGCAGTTGGAGACCTGATCAACCATTTGGAGAATATTGCCAACGCCTGTGGGGATAATCCTAATGCGGTGGTCTCCATCATCATGGACGGGGAAAATGCCTGGGAGTATTACCCCCATAATGGCAGTTACTTTCTGAACGCCATGTATGACCGGCTGTCGAACCATCCACGTTTTGAGCTAACCACATTTTCCGAGTCTCTTGCGCAGCAGACAAAACCCTCTCCAAGGCTTCCAAAACTGGTTGCCGGAAGCTGGGTCTATGGCACCTTCTCGACCTGGATCGGCGATCATGACAAGAACCGGGCATGGGACATGCTGGGGGATGCAAAAGTAGCCTATGATCAGGCGGTTGCTGATGGTGACTTTTCTGCGCAGCAGATGGAGGAACTTGAGCGGCAACTGGCTATCTGTGAAGGGTCAGACTGGTTCTGGTGGTTTGGTGACTACAACCCCAGTGGTACTGTGAGTGATTTCGAGAGTCTCTTTCGTCGCCAACTTTCCCACCTCTATGAGCTACTGGGCATCAATGAACCCGCCTATCTTGGAGAGGTGTTTACCAAGGGCAGCGGTGATCCTGCGCTTGGCGGCGTGATGAAAAAAAACGACTGATCCCATTTTTTCAAATTCCGGCAGTCGCCTGATTAAGGATAAGTAGTATGGATTATAGCCAGACCGATGGCGGCGTAAGCCTGCCCGGGGTATTGGACCGCCGTCGGGCCGGGATATTGTTGCACATTAGTTCACTGCCAGGCCCAGGAAAGGTTGGGAATCTTGGCAGTCATGCCTATCGATTTGTTGATTTTCTCCATGCGGCTGGGATGACAGTTTGGCAGATACTGCCGGTAGGTCCGACCCAGGCTGACGGTTCACCCTATCAGAGTAGTTCAGTTCATGCGGGCAATCCTCGTTTCATCAGCCTTGAGCCCGTGATAGAGGAGGGTTGGCTGGATGAGTTGCCGCTGGAAGAAAGTAGCTTCTCCGACAACGGGCGCTCCTTCGCCCTCAGCCTCGCCTGGGAGGGGTTCAAAGATCGGGCTTCTCATGAAGACAGAGCCGAACTCGATCGTTTCTGTGCCGAGCAGGGCCATTGGCTGGACGACTACTGTCTGTTCCAGGCACTCCATTCCGAGCAAGGTGGATGTTGGTGGGAATGGCTGGCGCCTTTGCGGGACCGAAATCCACAGGCCTTGGCTGAAGCCAGAGCCCGTCTGTGCGACCAGATTCAAACTACCCGTTTCGAACAGTTTCTCTTTTTTCGTCAGTGGTTTCGCCTGAAGTCCTACGCCAATGAGCGCGGCATCCTTCTGTTCGGTGATGTGCCGATCTTCGTTGCTCATGACAGCGCGGAAGTCTGGTCTCATCGCGCGATGTTTGATCTGTTGGAAGACGGGCAGCCCCGGGTGGTAGCTGGCGTACCGCCTGACTATTTTTCCGAAACCGGACAACGTTGGGGAAACCCGCTCTATCGATGGGAGCAGATGGAAGAGGACGGTTTTTCGTTCTGGATAGAACGCATGGAGACTCAATCTGCGCTTTGCGATCTGATCCGAATTGACCATTTTCGTGGCTTCGAGGCCTATTGGGAGATCCCGGCAACCGAGGAGACGGCAATCAACGGTAGATGGGTTCCCGCCCCCGGTGAAAAGCTGTTCAAGAAATTATATGAGGCCCTGCCACACCTGGAGCTGGTGGCGGAAGATCTGGGAATCATCACACCTGAGGTAGAGGCCCTGAGAAAAAGTCACAGCTTGCCAGGTATGAAAATTCTGCAGTTTGCCTTCTCCGGGGGGGCAGACAACCCGTACCTTCCGTTCAGACATACAAGGGATTCAGTGGTCTATACAGGCACCCATGACAACGATACCAGCCTTGGCTGGTATAACACTCTGGATGATGCTGAAAGGGAGCAGGTAGACAATTATCTGGGACGATCCCGGGAGATCATGCCCTGGCCGCTGATTCGATGTGCCTTGTCATCCTGCGCCAATATGGCGATTTTACCGATGCAGGATGTATTGGGCCTGGGACGGGATCATCGCATGAATACTCCAGGGACCACCGAGGGAAACTGGCAGTGGCGATTTAGATGGGATCAGGTGGAAGAAGATCTCTCCGAACGGCTGCGGCATCGGGTTATGCAGTATGGCCGCTAGCAAGATCGTTGTTTTTATCTAAATAGTGGGCGAAAAAAAACCGCTTCTGAAAAAGCCTGAAGCGGTATATACCAAAGGAGGATGGAGGAGATAAGCCTGGATGGGTGGGGCTTGCTGCCTGAATCCACCCCGCCTGACTTGGTAACATTTGACCATATGCTGATTTGTCGGCGCATTGAGAAATCGCAACAATCAGGAAATGTTTATTAATGCTTGTTTTATAAGATAATTTCTGTGAAAAAATTGCTTTTCAACAATGCTCCTGTGTTGAAAAGCGCTTTGGAGTTGCTGCTGAAATATCGAATTGTAAACAAATGTAACCAGGATTGACGGGGCAGTTTGTTTCTCATCCAATATATGGACAGGCAAACTGCGTATTGCGCTGTGGGTTACTTGAACAAAATAGGAAAAAAGATGATTGATGTAAAAGAGGATTTCAGAAAACTTCTGATACTTGGGCTTTTGTTGTGTTTGGCCATGTTCCACCCGCTGGGCAATGCGGCCGTCGACTGTAAGGGAATGAGTCAATCGAGCTGTTCGGGCAACTCTTCCTGTACCTGGGTGAAAGGCTACAAAGCCAAAAGTGGAAAACAAGTCAAAGGCTACTGCCGGGCGAAACCCGGTAAGGCAAAAAAGAGCAGTAAGACAGATGCCAAGCACGAAAAAGCGGAATCATCAGTGAGCAAGAAAAGTGGAAAGAAAGAAAAGGCAGCAAAGAAAGAAAAGGATAACAAGGCCGAAGCAAAAGTAGATAAGAAAGATAAGAAGGCTAAAAAGGCTAAAAAGGACAAAAAAGCTAAGAAAGCCAAGAAGGATAAGAAGAAGGACAAGAAAGGCAAAAAGGATAAAAAAAGTTCCAAAAGCAAGGAAAAGTAGGTAGCGCAACTACCTCAGCCGGGACCGCATGGAGCGGTAACGGCTAACCCCCAAAAGGGTTGATGATATTTCGTCAGCCCTTTTTTTGTGCCACTTCTGGAGGGAGACTAATCGGCAAATTGCATGGCGATTGAATGGAACTCATCGTTGATGCGTTCGAAGGCATCCACGACTTCCGGGTCAAAATGGCCTCTGCGTGTTAGCGGCTGAGTAAAACCGCGCATAGATGGCGAAGGCCGCCTCGCTGCGTCGATACATCCTCCGTCAGAACGTCACATCC
>JAMJIN010000355.1:0-1964 GCA_036784775.1 Chromatiales bacterium
GGAGATTGCTCTACGGCGTCGGGGCAGGCGGCGTCCATCACCGGCAGCTTTCCAAGACGGTGCGCCGCACCTAAAACACGGTCTGATTGATCTTGCGGCAACTCCTCTGGCCACTGGTAGATCGCTTGTCGCGTAATCTTCAGTGCTGTAGCCAGATCCAAGACCGAACCAAAACGGGAGACAGCTTCATGTTTTGTCATGCCCGCAGTGTAGGTTAATTTACACCATCAATGCAAGCTAACTTACACTGCAATACACAGATAAATGTAAGTAGTCTTAAAAGTATGGAATTAAAAGGCAGAATAAACGAGGCGTTACTGTCAAAGTTCGCCAAAAGCGATGGCTCAGTTAACGTCAGCGCAGCATCTAAAGAGATTGGTGTGTCGCGTCAGGCAATCATGGGCTGGCTGAGTGGCAAGGCAACAGAAATAAAAGATAAAAACCTCAGAACATTAGAAATGGTAACTGGGTACTCAAGGGAGTGGATAACTATTGAGAAGGGAGGGAAGTTTGACCGCGTAATCACTGTGGCAGACACAGGGCATGGTTCTGAATCTGTGTATCTCTCCCCCGCCCCACCAGATACCCGTAGAATTCCGGTCATCAACTACATCCAAGCTGGCGAGCCAAAGCCAGTAATCGACGACCATGCTCCCGGAAATGGAATTGATGATATTTGGGTAGATCCAGAACTCGCCGAAAGCCTTGGTCCCTATGCCTTCGCACTCACTGTCAAAGGCGACAGTATGACGCCAAAATTTCAGCCGGGAGACAGGATTATCGTAGATCCTGACATTGCGCCCAGGCCAGGTGAGTTCGTTGTGGCGAAGATGGGACGAGAGGAAGAAACCACGCTTAAAAAATACCGCGCCCGTGGCACAGATGAAAATGGATCAGAGATTTTTGAACTTGTTCCGCTGAACAATGACTACGCAACCATACTGGTTAATGAGAATAACCCTGGCCAGATCGCTGGAACAGTGATGGAGCACCGAAGCAGGACGAGGCGATGAGCGCATCTGCCAACCACACCTTCCGGCGTGACTGACCGATCAATATTGTCACCAGCTTGACCCGCTTCTGCGACTGTTTCCGTAACCATCATAGATTGATGGCGTAGAAAACTCGCTCCTCTGACTCCCTTTCTCTCCCGTGTATGGGTTGTAATTGCCCTGAGATGAGTAATTATCAAACTGATAGCTGTTCGGAGGCGAGCGATTATGCCCCTGAACATACGTTCCGTCTGATCTGGTGTATCCATTGACCCATGTATCAGCGCCGACAAGCCCTGCGAAAGACGCCAACAATATTCCAATAAGTATCTTTTTCATTCCCTTCTCCTTTTGAATAATTAATCCCAACTCCAGTATAAGCCGCATTCCCTTCAATAAAACTGTAAGTACACTTGACACTCGTTTAGCCTGCATGTAATCTTACTTACATGCGATTTACCAGAACGAGAGTCAACAAATGAAAACAACCATGAACCTTTATGAATCGCCAGATGAAGTAACCGTAGGCCTGGACCGATTGGTTGGGGCTGAATTGAGCAACGGGTATATGCGCTGTTATACATCCGGTGCGTCGATATGGGATATGGACGCGCCATCCTCTTGTAATGGGAAATAAAAACCAAAGGAAGGGTCGCTTAGTCAAGAGCCAAGAAACCATCCAACCACCAGCACCCAGCCCAAAAAGGAAAACAACCATGCACCTTTACGAATTACCCAACGGACTGACCGTAGATCTGAGCAGCGTGTTTGGAGTTGCGTCACGTGGAAATTATCTAATCATCTATACACCATCTGGAATAACCCACGTGGCCTTTGTAGATGGCGGTAAAAACCCGAACATAATTGGCGAACAGCGGTAACCGGATGAAATAGCTGCAAATAGCGAGTCAGAAGAAACAGCCAGCGACAAAGAGTGACATCGAGAAAGAAATCGGGAAGATGTAGGGAGCC
>JAMJIN010000356.1:0-1962 GCA_036784775.1 Chromatiales bacterium
AATACTTATCAGGCTCGTGCTTTGCACGGCTCTTGAGGTGCGGTATCGGGGGACTGTCGAGGTCGATACACCCGGTACCACACCTTCTCAACGGCTCCCTACATCTTCCCGATTTCTTTCTCGATGTCACTCTTTGTCGCTGGCTGTTTCTTCTGACTCGCTATTTGCAGCTATTTCATCCGGTTACCGCTGTTCGCCAATTATGTTCGGGTTTTTACCGCCATCTACAATGGCATAGTGCGCGCTACAAGATCAGCCATGACAGTTTCCAAACCAGAGTTGTACCATGACAGGATTTTTAGTTTTTTGCCCCAAAACCCTGTCAAGTGCTTTTTGTAATTATTTACTGCTTGCCACGGGTTTTTGAGAAGTTACTTTGTTGTTGGGTAAGGTTTTGTTTTGACGAGCTTATTTTACCTCAGCAACAATCCGCTTTCTCATTTTTATCGTTTCAAATGTAGGATTTTTCATGGTTTCTGGATCTCACCAGCAGTGAACTCCAGAGATAGTGCATATTTTTTATTTCTCCCTGTCTTTTATACGGTGGAATGGTTGTTAGCACCGGAATTTATGCAACTACCGGGTTTACTTAGTCCCAGGCCCCAGCGCAGACGCAGAACCTCTCTTATTTTTCGCATGGACAACCTCTGTGCAGGCATCTGCGTCGCTCCTTTCCAATGAAAAAGCGCACAGCTTACCGTGGGTTTGTCCCGCGTCGATCACCTCGATATCCACCCGCTCAGGGGGTGGCAGGTTTCACCTGGAATAGGTGGCAGCCTTCGTGTGGAATGGGTGGCAGGCTTGCCGTGGAATCAGTGGCAGGCTTGGACTGGAATACACATTCCTCGGCTCCATCGTTCTGGGTTTCGCTCCTTTGCTACTTGGTAGACGACCTCTCGATTCATCAGAATCGACTCCTCTGGTAACAGCCCCTGGCTACTCGGCGTGCCAGAAGATCCCACTTTCTTTGCAACATCTTGAATTCACAAGAAAAATCACACTCCTTGACCTAGTGGGTATAATGCCTACAATTACTAGACATATTAGCAAATTCCGCCGAGGTTTTTATGAAGGCATCTATAGTAGATCTACGGTATAAAACAAATGATATTCTGAAGGCACTTGATAGAAATGAGAGTGTTACCGTTCTCTATCACGGGAAGATTAAAGGTGTAATCAAGCCTGCTAGAGAAAAATCAGAATTAAAAATTAAAGATCACCCATTTTTTGGCATGTATCAGGATTCTGAAGAAACAGTATTAGAAGAATTAGAAAGCCTGCGGAAGCCTCGACATGATCTATGATACGGATATTTTGATATGGGTTCAGAGAGGAAATGAAAAGGCAGCCAAACTCATTGAAAAAGATGAAGATAGGTACCTTTCAATTCAGAGTTATATGGAATTGCTTCAAGGAGCGAAGAATAAGGCCCATCACAAATATGTAAAGGATTTTATAAACGAGTTTGAGTTTTCAATTTTGCCGTTCACCGAGAATATAGGGCACCGGGCACTTATATATGTAGAAGAACATGCTCTTTCATCAAATATGAGAGCCGGTGATGCCATTATTGCAGCCACAGCAATTGAAAATAATATGACACTTGTTTCCAGCAACGTAAAACATTTCAAGGTTGTGAAAGAGTTGCAACTCAAAACATTCAAGCCATGATACACATTAGAAGGATAGGAAGGGGGCTTTGATCCCCCTCCCTCCCACACCACTTGGCATACGGGACCGTACCAAGGCGGTTACCAAGAGTGTCGAACCATAGTCAGACAAGTAACCAAGGTGAAGCATCTTGATTAACCCGGTAGTTGCATAAATTCCGGTGCTAACAACCATTCCACCGTATAAAAGACAGGGAGAAATAAAAAATATGCACTATCTCTGGAGTTCACTGCTGGTGAGATCCAGAAACCATGAAAAATCCTACATTTGAAACGATAAAAATGAGAAAGC
>JAMJIN010000357.1:0-1061 GCA_036784775.1 Chromatiales bacterium
AGCTAAAGATGTTGAGTTCTGTCGTGAGTGAAAGACTGATGAATCAGTGCCAGTTGTCTGAGAGCACTGACGGTCTGGCAGCCAGACTCAGCGCCCGCCTGCGATCTGCGGTCTTCCTCGGTGCCATCGACCGACTGGCGCGTCATGACGCCCACCGTCGAGGCATCGAGCCAGATACGGCACGAATTGCCGACGCCACCGACCGCCTGTCGACGATCAACGTCCATGGCGTCGTTGGCGATGTTGTCACAGAGCTCGTGTACAAAGATGAATCAGTGGTCGGCAGTCAGCTAAAGAAGACGTGTTTCGTGGAGAAACGTATCCAGTGGCACGTTTACGTCAGCAGTGAAGCCGAGCTCAGTCTCGATTTGCTCGTGCCTCTTGCTGATGTCATCAACGAGATAATGTCGAGTTTACTGAGAAACGCCGTTCTATATCTACTGCCTATCATTTCCTGTCAGAGCGAAGACGATATCAACACAACGTTGAACAACCTTAACGTGCGTGAGCATCACGCGACGGTTGGAATTGGACGGGTCCTCCAGCTGGGTGACCCAATTCCGGAGACGAAAATGGCATGTCTGATGGCAGGAGAACGGGATTTCGATGTGGGAGAGTACGTGGGCTACAAGGAAGATGACACGGAGCCCATTGTCTATGGCATCATCAAAGAACAGCGGATGTCACCATCCGACTGTAGCACGTATATCGTCACTATAGCGGACAGCTCGGACGTGATCGCTGATGATGTCCAACTGTACAAGTTTGTGAGAAACTAGGCAACTGTCGTGAAGTGTTCGTCACAAGGCACAACTGTAAACCAATCGAAGCTATCAACTTAATGTTTGAATTGTATGTGAATTTTAAACATTACTAGTGCTGTCTTTAAGATATACTGGCAGCTGCCAGTATAGCTGCAAGTAGCCACTGTTAAGGTCTTAGGAGGAAACAACACATGAACTGTTTCTGTAATACGGCTGCAGTTAGATCCTTTGTCAAGAAATGTTCATTAATCACATGCAAATATAACACAGGCTATTGATGCTTAATTGCTAAGTGGT
>JAMJIN010000628.1:0-1023 GCA_036784775.1 Chromatiales bacterium
CCCCATCAGGTCGATACCTACTACATCCCAGGTACCATCTGTTTTGATGGGCTGAAGCTCGGGAGCCAGTCTTCATTTTGTGCAATTTTCACCGACTGCACTATTTCTCATTTGCATTATTTAAATTGACCCAGTAATCTTCAAAGAATACTGTTAGAATAATACCTCTATTATAAGTGTTGCTTTGTGAATTTGTTACTTGAAGTTAGCAATGTGTCAGACATGCAGATTTTTTAATCTGTTCGTGGACCTTCATTATTCTGAATATGAAATTCAAATAGTAGATAGTTTGAAGTAAAATAATGTCAGATTTGACGAGCTATTATATTGAGAAGCAATTTTAAAAGACTGCAGTGGTGTTACGTCTAGTGAGCATATATCGTTAGATTATTCCTACTTACACCTTAAAAGCTTCATAATCCAGGTGTTCGTAACACATGATGTACAGAGTTAAAAAAAGAAGTGTGCCATATATTGTACATAAATGTATTCACGTATAATTAGATAAATTACCCTTATTTTTGTAACTTACAGAGATGACAATTTCCTCAAATTGTCTGGCACCAGATACAGGGTTTCGGTGAATTATTTAATAAATTATTTAATAAATACCATCTATAAGCAATGCATCATAACCGAAAGGTTATTAAAAAGAAAGGACGGTATAGATAGAACAAATAAAGCACAATGATTTGCATTGTAACAAAACTTATAATGTGTTCAAAACCTAACTTCAAAATAGCGTTTTCCATTAAAGTTAGAAGGAAACTGAAATAAAACTTTAGAATTTGACCATTTGTCAACCTCACTTTTGTTCTGACCCTTCAACATGCATGATGTCCAAGGCAAGCCCATAGACACTGATAGATTGGATAAGGTATCGAATGCATACACAACCTGCTATTTACTTTAGTGATGCTTTCACGACTTTAATTTGTTAATTTTTTATTATAACTGCCTGCGGACAAGTAGATTATTTGATGTATTTCTAGCCCTTGACAAGTGTAGACTTACAGTAAACCT
>JAMJIN010000358.1:0-1959 GCA_036784775.1 Chromatiales bacterium
GGCCATGGCGGTCTCCTCATTTGGCTTCAGGTTCAGTATGCGCCACCCACTGACTCAATAGCTGAGCCTCAGGGGTAATCAGGTACTTCTTTTGAAGGCGCAATCCTCAGCTCTTCAGAACGGATTGCTTGCCACTTGTTATAGCGCACCTCTGCATAGCGGCCATGCACTTCAAGGCTGTTGTACTCTCTCATCCAAAGCTGTGCTTTCTGGTTCAACTCATTGATATCACGAACATCAACAAGTCGAAGAAGACCCTCAAACTCTTTTTCAACAAGGTTGTGGGTGCACTCCACCTGGCCTTTTGCCCGAGGGTTACCCGGTATGTGTGGCCAGTGTTTTACTTCCAGCCGATTCAGAAGCGTCTTGATCATGTGGCTCTGATTGGCTGAGCCAGCATCCCAGACCAGTTGGAAAGGCACGCCGTGGAAGGGTTCTCTTGAATCGTTTTTAGGTGCAAAAGCCTCCATCAGAAAATTGAACAGCGTTTCCTGATTCTCTCCTGCTGCGAGATAGTATTTAACGAACAAGGTGCCGGTATAGTGGTCCGTTATCAGATATCGCAATACGCGCTTTTTCTCGATACGCTCAAAATTCTGAGGCTTGTTTTTGTAGAACTGCTCTTTGGGCATTGGCTCTGCACCATGATCATCCATGTAGAACAGCACGCATAAAGAGACATCAAATTCCCAGGTGTGATTCGGGTGCAGGCTGCGCAGGGTGATGTGAGGTGTTGGCCTGTTGAGTTGGTCAGGATGCACGCCATAGGCCCGCATTGACCTATGAAAGGTGCTGGCAGAGGCTTTGCTTTGGATTTCCCCCACATCCCTTGCACGCCTGATGGCATTTTTTACCGAAAGCGTTTTCTTGCCGTTCTCTCTGTACGACTCCATCACCATGCTGGAAACCAGCATTGCCTCTTTTAGGGTTACGGATAGTTTCCCTCTGTCGCGCCTTTTTTTCTTCTTTGAGCACCATCCTACCGTGTTGAGTAAGGTGTAAATCTCACTCTCGCTCTTTCCAAGAAACTCGCTCGCGCCATTGACGATCACATTCTTCGATCCGCGAGAGGCTGCATTCAGCCGCTCGGCAACACCTCGGAGATAGTCCTGAATGTGGATGTCGATATCAGACATGGCCTTAAGCAAGAGGACTACTCTTGCGCCTCCGATGTAACATCCACACCCGGATTTATCACGGAAAATCCATGTGGATTTTCATCGGGATAGATGCCGTAATTATCTCGATACTCATTCACCCTTGCCTCAATCTGCCCAAGGGTGAAAGCACTCAGACTGTAAAGCCGCTCAGGTGCTTCAGGCCATTCAGCGATTTTTGAAAAGGCCAATTCAAGTATTCCCATCTGCGTGACGGCGTGCTCCATAGCATCCATCAATACTTTTCATGCTCTTGAGTACGCTCATCCATGGTGAGCCTTTTCTGCCTTCCGAGTTCTCTGCTCAGATTATCGATCACCTCTCGCTTACTTTTGTCGTCCTTTTCCCTGGCCTCTTTTTGATAATTGACTTCTTCGTGGAGCTCTATATTTTTTTCTTCGAGTTCCACTTTTTCCTTGCAATGCTTAGCTGCCAGGTCATCGATCAAGGCAACGATGGCTTCCTTATCCCCAACGCTTGCCTCTACCTCACCGATGATGACCTGCTGGTCTGCTTCTGGGAGTTTGCGGAGCTTGCGGAAGGCTCGATATCCCATTCCCGCCTTATTCATTGTGTCCAGGGCATCCATACCGAAAGCCTCTAGATTCCGAATTTGTTCGTCGGCTTGTTCTCTGGAAACACCAAGAATGTGCTTGCAAAAGTCCGCCCAAGTGGTGACTGTCACCAGTTCTTGAGTACTGCCGGATACGACAGGATGAGTAACTTCTCAAAAACCCGTGGCAAGCAGTAAATAATTACAAAAAGCACTTGACAGGGTTTTGGGGCAAAAAACTAAAAATCC
>JAMJIN010000359.1:0-1959 GCA_036784775.1 Chromatiales bacterium
GCAACAGCTATCGGGACCATTCTTTCCAGATAATCTTCAGCATTACGCTTTAGCGCAAAATCTTTCACCTTCGCTGCGATCTGTTTATCAATACCTTCCCTGTGATTTTCACACACGAGAAGTAGCACTGCCCAATTGTCCAAGTAACTTTGCAGTGTATCGACAAGGCTGTTCCACCGTACTTCTTGTGGCACGACAAGTTTACGTCCACCGGCTGCTTTATACCACGCAGCTGGAAGATGTGTGTTTCTAAAGTACTTCACTATCTTCACCACATGTTCTTTCACGCCACTGATTTCAATGTCCTTTGACAGCAGATTCATCTGATGAGCACCACATCCATATGTTACCACTGAAGATAATTCATCATCGTACCCCAGCATATTTTGCATTTTTGCCATATTTGCAGCATTGTCAGTAACAAAGCTGCCCACTTTACAGCCATATTTGAGTTCTGTCGACTGGATAGCAGTTTTTGTGATTCCAGCCAAGTATTCTGCTGTGTGACTGTTACCGGATGTGTCGATTGTGTCGGTGATGTATACTTCCCCTTCAGCAGTGGTGATAGTCGCACACACTATCGGCTCATTGTGGATATTACTCCAGCCATCGAGAGCCATGCTGACGGTCGAATTGCGCAACTTTGTCCGGCAGTCATCTTGTAGCGAGTCGTGTACCTTTTCAATCATTTTGTCAGATATGTCTTTTCGTGATGGAGGTTTGTACCCAGGTCGAAGCATATGAAGTAGTTTATGGAACTCTTCATGATCAGCAGTACGGAAAGGAATGTTGTTGGCAAAGAAGAATCTGGCAACTTGAATATCTAGTTTTTCTTTCTCAGAGGAAGACGTTTTTTGTACATACGACTCGATCAATCTCGGTCTCTTTCTCATCGGTGACTGCATCGGGTTGGATGACGGCATGGCCACACGTTGTGGCATTTTGTCTGTCACATCTTCAGGTGTGTTTGCTTCTAGACCTTGTTCTAGTTGCAGTCCACATATATCCACGTGACACTTCATCCTGGCAACAATTCCTTGGATGTCCTTGGAGCATCTTTTACACTTTGCTCGGCAACCCGTTTTACCAATTTGTACAACTTTCTCAAAATAATTCCACACAGAATCTAGTTGACGTGGCATGGTGACACAACCAGTCAACCACAATGTGCAATCGCAATGACCATCAGAATGTTCTGCCTACTAACTTACTAAGCCTAGATACCAGACTGCCCTGCGTCATGCCTTGCTGCCCTTATTCCCTGGCTTCTCAGTAGGATTGGCAGTCCCTTCCCTCAAGAAATATGTGGCTTCACCGTGAAGCCACATATCAACTGATTAAATCAAAGCATGCAATTAGCTGCAGTCAGTTGGTCCTTTGCAGGTGACAATACAGATAAAGGTATGCCTCTCTGCCCTCTTCCCATTCAGTCAAAGTCATGCCTCGGTGATCACATAATCTGAAAAAAAATCTAAACAAATCTAAAAAATCAATATCTTGATTTTTTCATATTGATTTAATCGATGATTTAATCGATGATTTAATCAATTTGATTAAATCAACGCCAACTCTGTGATAAACGTTTATAAATAATTATCCTAGAAGGTATGATGCACTCGCAAGCAAAAACATTGAACTTAACACGTCTGGTTCACAATAGCATAATAAAAAGCAAAGCAATTATTCTTCTTCCGAGTAGAAGAAAGAAACCGTCAGTTTATTGTCGTGCAACACATACGAAAAAAACAAAGCACGCTATATGACGTCAGAGCGTTTTACCCGTTCACTCCTATGTAATAAATAACTTTTTACAACACATTATCAGTTCATTACTAAGTTTTGTTACAAACTAGCCGGGTTTCCCGGCAGTGCAAAGAAGAAAATGCAAGAGTTTTTGCAAATGGCAGTAAATTTTCACGCATTCATTACTGAAACAAAGGGTGTATCACATGTGCATTT
>JAMJIN010000629.1:0-1021 GCA_036784775.1 Chromatiales bacterium
ATACCTGGATCTGGAGACGATTACCTGGATCTCGCCAACATGATGCTACACGTGCAGGTGAAGGTGACGCGAGCCAATACGGACGATCTCGACTTCGATCATCACGTACGCGTATCGTGCCTACATCGAGACGCTGCTGAGTTACGGCACCGATGCCAAGGTCACGCAGCTGACGGGTCAGCTGTGGCACAAGGACACGGCCATTCACATGGATGTCGTCGAGTTAGTGGACGGCCCTGTGGCTAACGCAGGGTTCGTTGCTCGACGAGAGATTATCGTACGGAGTCGAGTCTTCGACATGATGGGTCGTCTACACGTGGATCTGCTTCTGCAAGATAAATTCCTGATCAACGGCGTCGATGTCAAGATACGACTGGTGCGCAGTAAGTCTGCGTTTGCGCTCATGGCTGGTGGGCCCAACTCCGATTACAGGATAACCATAGTCAATGCCGCCTTATTTGCAAAGAAGGACACCCTGAATCCGACCGTGCAGATGGCCCACATCAAGGCTCTCGAGCGGAACACGCTCAAGTATCCAATGCGGTCCGTTGACTGCAAGGTGTACTCCATTCCCGCAGGTGCTCGGTCGCACACGCACGAGAACCTGTTCCTCGGTACCCTGCCGAAACGTTTGGTGCTGTGCTGCATCGATAACGATGCGTACAACGGTGCGTACGCCAAGAATCCGTTTCACGCCAAGAACAACGCCATAAACTTCAAAGCAGTATACGTGGACGGACGACAGATACCCTCCAAACCTTTCCAGACCAATTTCGAAGACGATCTCTTCGTCAGGACCTACATGAGCCTGTTCACCTCGACCGGCAAGATGTGGCAGGAAGAGAGGAACGGACTGCCGCGTGTTTGATTGGCTGTTGACCATCACGCCTCTGGCGTTATGGTCAACATCCGCAAGTCACCTCATCGTCATCGTCATCATCATAGCTGTAGTCGTAGTGATATTACTCGCTACCCTTGTTGTATCATCATGCTTGTGTTGTTCAATAAAATACGTGTGCAC
>JAMJIN010000630.1:0-1020 GCA_036784775.1 Chromatiales bacterium
GATAGCGAAGTAGGGGTGTTGTGTAACTAACTGATTGTTATCGAAAAGTTGGATTGTCCTTGTTTCGGGGGATTTTAGGCGTATTATTTACTGCCGATTTCAAAGGTAATTCAGGGGCGTTTGGTGAAGAAGAACGCGTTGGTGTTGTTTTTGGTGTTGCTCATCGCGGCTTTTGGGGTGTTTGGGGCTGATGAATAGGGATGTTCTAAGTATCCGGAATGCAGAGAGCAGTACCGCGACGATTCGATGATATGCCGGAGCTTACCAAAGGTAGACAAGCCCCTGGTGGAGGCTTGCTGGGCGAGCGCGGCTAATCGTTTAGCGTTTTGTGGGAGAACTAAGCAACTCGATACCCCGAGATTAGTGATTACGTTTGACTAGTGTACCTCGCCTAACAGTATGTTACTTATAAACGCAGTGATTCCGGCTGTTTCATGGCCGAAACCCTGTAAAACAGGATAAATCATATGTTTCATTATTTAAGACGACCTACACTAGATGGTGAATTTAAATAGTATGGAAAAAAGAAACACGACTGATGCTATATTGAGTCGGGAATTTGAACTGTGCGATGTCAACGGTGATGTTGTTGGTCCTGTGCGGGTTTTATTTTGGAAGCCAGAGCTAACGGAGAATGATGATTGGTTATGCGTCTACCGCATTGATGGGCTCTGTTCTAGTTCAGTGTGTCAGTGCAATGTTTTTGGGATAGATGCTATACAATCTCTTCATCTGGCCTTCGTGTTAGCTGGAGCTCGTTTAAGACAAGAATCTGATGCAGGGTATCGTGAAGTGCGGCGGTTTGGTCGTCACGATGTTGATTTCCCAGTGCTTTGCTGAGTCAATAAGCCACCAAAGCACTAAGACCGAAAACTAGCGGTGTAGCCGCAACGAAGGCCCGAAGCCTGTTGAGCCAGAATCCAACACTATCGTTTCTGGTTCTGTTGGCATCTATGCATGCTTGCTTGTTTTTGAGTTCTGCCTTTCTAATCTGAAGCGGCTCGAAATCATCATTCAAAA
>JAMJIN010000631.1:0-1020 GCA_036784775.1 Chromatiales bacterium
AACTGGATGGTGCGCTTCGTCTTGATGGTGGCGATAGCAGCGTTGACATCCTTCGGGACAACATCACCACGATACAGCATGCAACAGGCCATATACTTGCCGTGACGCGGGTCACACTTCACCATCTGGTTGGCTGGCTCGAAGCAGGCGTTGGTGATCTCAGCAACCGACAACTGCTCGTGGTAAGCCTTCTCGGCAGAGATAACCGGTGCGTAGGTGGCCAGGGGGAAGTGGATACGTGGGTATGGCACCAAGTTGGTCTGGAACTCGGTCAGATCGACGTTGAGGGCACCATCGAAACGCAGAGAGGCCGTGATGGAGCTGACAATCTGGGCAATCAGACGGTTCAGGTTAGTGTAGGTGGGACGCTCGACGTCCAAGTTGCGACGGCAGATGTCGTAGATGGCCTCGTTGTCGACCATGAAGGCGCAGTCGGAGTGCTCAAGGGTGGTGTGGGTTGTCAGGATCGAGTTGTATGGCTCAACGACGGCAGTGGAAATCTGTGGGGCAGGGTAGATGGCGAACTCGAGCTTTGACTTCTTGCCGTAGTCAACCGACAGACGCTCCATGAGCAGTGACGTGAAGCCAGAGCCGGTGCCACCGCCGAAGCTGTGGAAGATGAGGAAGCCCTGCAGACCGGTGCACTGGTCAGCCAGCTTGCGGATACGGTCAAGCACCAGATCGACGATCTCCTTGCCAATGGTGTAGTGGCCGCGGGCGTAGTTGTTGGCGGCATCCTCCTTGCCGGTGATGAGCTGCTCGGGGTGGAACAGCTGACGGTATGTGCCAGTGCGCACCTCATCTGTAAACAAACAAATGTAATATACAAATTTGTGATATTTGTTTTGCAAAATTAAGAGCAGTGCTCCAATTTGCATTATGTTAAACTGGTGTGATTTCGAAAATAAATGGGCGGATGTATTAAACAATCTACGATTCTTCAAAGCCTTGTACAATTTACACAACTATAAATAAATTTATATATACTGTTCTGCTGGATGGCATCTTGCTTGAAATGTT
>JAMJIN010000632.1:0-1019 GCA_036784775.1 Chromatiales bacterium
ACTGTAGTAAGTAGCTGTACAACGCACCAGTTATAACGATCCTATTACATGACATCCCTCCTTTAAAACATCCCTCCTTTAAACATCCCTCCTTTAAATGTAAGAAGGTCAAAAAGAAACCATTCATCAGCTTTAACGAATGTTCGCTGTGGATAAATTGATATCAAGCGAGTAGCAAACTAGGCTAATATAGTCACATTATATCGACTATCAAGATCACATAGAATGTCACAGAATGGTCACTTGTGAAACAGATCAATAATACTATAAATGTCAAATAGTATTGAAAACACAATTAAATGTCAAATCGCATAGGCTTTCTGATTGCACGACCGTATCTAGAGAATCGTTCATTCTGTGGAATCTCTTCTAACGGAGGTGGCTCAGCGACGACTCTTCTTGGCGGCACAGCGACGACTCTTCGTGGCGACGGCACGTCTGGCGGTACCGGCATCTGAAGAGCGTTACCCTCTCGAGCGTCGGGATCGTCCATCTGAGGAAGAATCAGCGGCGGCTGCTCACGTGTCCTCCGTAGATGACGACGATTGCGGCGGAGTTCTCCTCCCTCGTGCTGGATCACGTATGACCTCGGACTCTCGTGTGTCCGCTGAACGATAGCGGGATCCCAGCCCCACTTTCTCTGGACACGTACTACATCACCAGGCTTCAATGGCTTCAATGATGTAGCACCGTGGTCATAGTCCTGTTTGAACCGTGTCTGTCTGTCCGTTAAGTCTTGTTTCGCGTTTACGACTCGCGGCTCAAGAACGGCTTTGGTTGTCGGCAACTTTGACCTGAGTAGTCGGCTCATTGCCAGTTGTGCTGGTGCATAGCGGAGTCCACTGATCGGCGTGTTCCTATATTCTAGCATCGCTATGTAGGGATCACGACCCTCTTCGTCTTCTTGAGGAGCGACTTCAACGTTTGCACGACTCGCTCTGCCTGCCCGTTCGATTGAGCATATGTTGGGCTCGATGTAGTCACTGTGATACCCCATTCTCCGCGAATTGCCGAAAACT
>JAMJIN010000251.1:0-4038 GCA_036784775.1 Chromatiales bacterium
TATATCAGAGTGATCCACCGTCGTTGAATCGCCTTTCATATCCTGAACTGAGGCCATTGACAGAGAGAGAGAAAATGAAAATTATTGCTAATAGTTGACAGGTCAATCCATATCAGGAGGGGCGCCCCACCGCGATTTGCCACTCTTTCCAGCAAGATGTGGGGAAATTAATCCGAAAATAGATTATTCGACAATAATCAGGTGTCGCTCAGCATCAGTGAACGGCACTTGTAGCCGGATCACTTCGCTTTTCATCCCTGCCGGAAGTCCGGCAATCTCATCTTCCGGCACCATCCCCTTCATCGCCAGCAACCGGCAACCGGGAGCACGCAGATGGCGGGTCAGTTCTACCATCCGGGGCATGGCAGTAAAGGCCCTGGAGATCAAGGGGTCGAAAGGGTGATTTGGCTGGTAGCTTTCGACCCTGGCATGTACGGGAATAACATTCACTATTCCCAGCTCAAGTACGACCTGACGAACAAAGCGGATTTTTTTGTTGTTACTGTCGAGCAATACGAAATGGGCATCTTGTCGTAGCAACGCCAAAGGGATCCCGGGAAGACCCGGGCCCGTTCCCATATCTAAAATTTCTTCGCCGTGAAGATAGGGAAGCACTGAAAGGCTGTCGAGCAAATGTCTATCAACCATCTCCAACGGATCGCGCACAGCGGTGAGATTGTAAGCCTTGTTCCACTTTATAAGCAGGCTATGGAAGCGGAGTAAGTGCTCACGTACATCTGCCGGGATCGACAGTGACATTCTTTCGAGGCCCAAATCAAGCCGTTCTCCCCATCGAGACTCCACTAAGTTCTTCGTCACTTTGCCGAGACCTGTTTCAGATGGATCATTAACATCGAAATAGCCGCAGGGGTGACCCCGGGAATGCGTCCCGCCTGACCCAGGGTATCCGGCCGGTGGCGCTGGAACTTCTCCCTTATTTCCGCGGAGAGTCCCCGGACTTTCTCAAAATCAAAATCATCGGGCAGAGACATGGATTCATTTGCCCGTTGCCGTTCAATTTCATCCCGCTGCCGATCAATATAACCGGCATATTTGGCCTGAACTTCGATCTGCCCGGCCACCTGCCAATCCGACTCACCCGGACCGATACCAGGCAGACTCATCAATCCGGCATAGCTTACTTCTGGTCGCACCAGCAGTTCCAGAGCTCGCACCTCCCGTGCCAAAGGCGCACCCACCACCCGAGTTACCTCATCCTCCGAAAGATCCCTCGGCCGTACCCAGGTATCCCGCAGCCGTTGCTGCTCCCGTGCGATCGTCTCGCTCTTTTGATCAAAAGCAGCCCAGCGTTTTTCAGACACCAGGCCGAGTTCGCGCCCTGTTTCAGTCAACCGCAGGTCGGCATTATCTTCCCGCAGCAACAACCGGTACTCCGCCCGGCTGGTGAACATACGGTAGGGCTCAGCTGTACCTTGGGTAACCAGGTCATCAACCATCACACCGAGATAGGCTTCATCCCGCCGGGGAGACCAGGCCTCCTTTTCCCTACTTGATCGCACCGCATTCAAACCTGCCAACAGACCCTGGGCCGCCGCCTCTTCATAGCCTGTGGTGCCATTGATCTGTCCGGCAAAAAAGAGCCCGGCCATATGCTGGGTCTGCAACGAAGACTTGAGGCCACGGGGATCGAAAAAATCATACTCGATGGCATAACCCGGGCGAATGATGTGGGCCTGGGCAAATCCATTCATAGAGCGCACGAGTTCATACTGCACATCAAAGGGCAGGCTGGTGGATATGCCGTTAGGATAGACCTCGTTGGTATCCAGGCCCTCTGGTTCGATGAATATCTGATGGGCGTTCTTATCGGCAAAGCGGACAATCTTGTCTTCGATGGAGGGACAGTATCTCGGCCCAACCCCCTCGATCACACCGGTGTACATTGGCGAGCGGGACATACCGCCACGGATGATGTCATGGGTCTGTTCGTTGGTATGGGTGATGTAACAACTGACCTGTCGCGGGTGTTCCTCCCGCTGACCCAGAAAGGAGAAAACCGGTGTCGGCTCATCCCCCGGCTGCTCCTGCAGCACAGAGTAATCTATGCTGCGCCCGTCGATGCGTGGCGGGGTACCGGTTTTGAGGCGTTCCACCTTAAACGGCAACTCTCGAAGGCGGCGGGAGAGGGCATTGGCCGGGGGATCACCGGCGCGTCCCCCTTCATAGTTGGACAATCCGATGTGGATGCGGCCTCCAAGGAAGGTACCCACCGTCAACACCACTGCGCGGGCACTGAACTTCAAACCCATCTGTGTCGTGACGCCGGTGACCCTATCCCCCTCAACCAACAGATCATCCACCGCCTGTTGGAAGAGATCGAGATTGGGTTGATTCTCGAGGGCAAATCTCACCGCAGCCTTATATCGAACCCGGTCGGCCTGCGCCCGGGTGGCTCGCACTGCGGGACCCTTGCGGGAGTTGAGAATGCGGAACTGGATACCACCGAGGTCCGCTGCATGGGCCATGATGCCGCCCAGTGCGTCCACTTCTTTCACCAGATGGCCCTTACCGATGCCCCCGATGGCCGGGTTACAGCTCATCTGCCCAAGGGTCTCGATGTTGTGGGTCAGCAGCAAGGTTCGTGCACCCATACGCGCAGCGGCCAGCGCAGCCTCGGTGCCGGCATGGCCGCCCCCCACTACAATCACATCATAGGTGTCGGTGTAAAACATTAAACTCCGATGACTCTGTTATTTCAGTTCAATTGAAAAAGCCGGTGAATCCATCATGTGTCTTTTCACCGCACAGAGTTCCATCGCCCGGAGAATACCCTTTTGATATTTTTCGGGGAAATCCGCCGGCAGTGTGAGTCTCAAAATAATATGGGAGAGGAGTTTTTTCTTCTCATCCCGTTCACAATCCATGTGCAGCGCCATGCCTTCAGTTGAGAGTTTCCGAATTTCACAAAAATTCCAGGCGAAGATACCTGCACAGGTGGCGATGGAGGCAAGAAACAGATAGAAGGGTTCCGGCGCCGACGCACCGCCCCCATATTTTTCTGATTGATCTGTGTGGATGACAAAATTCCCAACCTTGGCATCGATTCGCTTTCCTCCGGGAAAGCTGACTTCTATCGTATCCATTGTTATCTCCTATTCACCTAAATTAATCTTAAAATGCACCACTGCCTCTCCTTGAACTGCGAGAAATCTGTGGTTGAAATAGCGGGCCAAGGCCCCACCGACAACACCAAGCAACAGTATCCGCTTAGGTATAGGCACAAACAGCATTGGTGCCAACATTGCGTGGTAAACAGGAGAGATCAGTTGATCGGGATGATCAAGATCGATAATCGACTGCACTGCGCCATAGCCAAAATCCAGCCAGCGCAGGCGCTCTTGCTGCCACACGCTCACAAAACCTCTATTCAGCGGCTGCTTGGCAACCATAACCGGCGGCGGCGTTTTCATTCAATAGAAAGAACGGTGGCTCAAACAGTATCTATGCCTGTCTGCGAAAGCGATAGTAGCCAAAATCCTGAAGCTTCTCAGCCGGGGTAATATGTCTTTCATTTCGCTGTTCTATCAGCACAAATTCACTTCCCATTATCTTCTTCAGTTTTTCGGCATCGTACTGCACGATATCCAGACCACTGCACTTTGTCGGTCCGCCAATGGCAAACGCAGCGATGATCACCGTTCCATCCCCTTTCAAGGAACGTCGCATGACGCCCAGATATTTCTCGCGCATTTCTGCATCGGTGAGAAAGTGGAATACCGCCCGGTCATGCCAAATATCGTACTGTTTCGGTGACTCAAATTCGGTGATATCAGACTCTATCCAGTTTACCAAATTTGCCCTGTCACCAAGACGCACTTTGGCATATTCCATGCCTGTGGATGAGATATCCAATACCGTGAGATTGTTCAGTCCTTCCTGCAGCAGTCTGTCCACCAGTACCGAAGCGCCACCACCCACATCGATGATAGCCGGTCCTGATTACCCCCGAGCCTCAGCCATGCTGAGGAGGCGTTGTGGCATGGGTGGTGTGCGCACTGCAGCGTAGCCGAGGCGCGA
>JAMJIN010000252.1:0-4034 GCA_036784775.1 Chromatiales bacterium
CCTCAGAGCCATGCTACCTCGTTTGCTTCGGGCTGCTGCAACGACTTCACCACGTCCCGAGACATGGCTGCGGCTTGCTGAACATTCGTGCTAATCAAGATCTTCTTTGTCAAGGCGAAGAGATCAAGTCCTAGCTGTGCCCCGTTGCTTGCCACACTGACCGCTCCGGATCCAGCTCTTACCGCGCCGGCAACTCCAACCAATGATTTGCTTGCAGCGGTGATCGAGAACAGAGCATCGGTGAGAGTGTCAACAAAATCGATCGCTATGGCACCCATCTTGATAAAGGCATTACCGGCGAGAAAGACGTTGTACCCGGAGGTTCCTACCTCGAACTTGTGCGGTCCCTTGTATTGACCCAGCATTAACTCATAACCCGCCTGACGAAGATGGAAACCGATACCAAAAAATTTCTTAATGATCACTGCGGTAAAAGTGCCTTTGATCACTGCTGGCCCCAAGTTAAACAGAATCTCGCCAATACTGACTGAGACAGAGAGCTCCACCGCAGAGAAACGCCCGGTGGGATCAGAGAAGAACACCGGATTTGCATTGGCATAGAGGTAACGGTGCAGGGAGACAGGATCACGTAACACACCTTCAAACGAATCCCGGCCAACAAAACGTCCCGTTGCAGGATCATAGTCACGCGCCCGCATATGCACCAGACCGGTGGTGGGATCGACACGTTCACCGGAATAGCGATAGGGATTGGTGGTTGAACCGAACTGGCTCAACTCTTGGCCGAACGCCTGGTATTGGTAACTGTCCGAAAGATTTCCGGCACTATCCGTCAGCAGGCGTACATTCTGCCTGGCATCCCTGTGCAGGTAGTGAGTCACGCCACTGCGACTCTGTGCCAACATTTGGTTACCGTAAAAATATTCAGCTACCGGGTTTGCCGCGCTGTCGTAGTCACCCAGCACCTGCGACACACCCGTCGGGTTGATTGGATCAACCAGGAAGTGAGTGGCCACCGCTGATTCAGTCCGTTGGGTTCGGTTACCTTGAGCATCGTAGCTATAGGTCACAGCACCACTGGATGCGTTAACTGAGGTCAGCTTGTTTTCAAAGTCAAAGTCATAGGTCGTCAACCCGCCGCACCCGCCTTGCTATGCACCTGCAGAGAGAGCCGGCTCAGACTGTCATAGGTATAGGTCGTGACAACACCATTAGGGTAATCGATGCTGGCCAGATTACCTATGGCATCATAGGCATAGGTGGAGATGTTGCTATCTGGGTCAAGCACCGTTGCGATACGGTTCAGCGCATCGTAGGTGTAACTTGTCGTGCGTGCCAGAGCCATCGGCATAAGACGGGTGGAAACACTGGTCCGGTTACCCTCGGCATCATAGCCATACTCGATTGAGCTGCCATCGGGATTATCCAATCGAACCAGGCGATCATTCACATCGTAGCTATAGGTTGTCGTACCCTGATCATTATCAGCCGTGGCCACCTTGCCTGTTGCTGTATAGGTAAATGTCTCCCCGGTCGTATCAGGAAAGGTCTTTGAGATGAGTTGTCCGTTGGCATCAAAACTCTGCGCTGTTGTGTCGCCATTGGGATCGGTAGTCGTTGATACATTACCAACCGAGTCGTACTGCATTGCCTCAACGGTGCCATCCGGGTAGATCCTGGTGGTCTGTCTGTCAATATCGTCATAGGCAAACCGGGTCGTGTTGCCCCGTGCATCTGTCTGGGCCAGCAGGTTGTCTTCCTGATCGTAGAGATAGGTGGTCGGATTTCCCAGGGCATCGGTAACCTGGGTCAGATTGCCGTTGGCATCATACTGGTATCGTGCCGAACGACCCAGGGCATCCGTCTCGCGAGTCACACGGCCCTCGGCGTCATATCCAATGGTCTCAAAGCTGCCATCGGGCAAGGTCACCTGCACCCGACGATTGAGTGCATCATAGGTAAAACTGAAGACATTACCTTCAGCATCTGTCATGCCGGTCCGGTTACCCACACTGTCATATTCAAACTGGGTCTCCTGCAACAGCGCATCGATCATCTTGATAATTCGGCCGGCAACATCGTAGACAAATCTTGTGCTGTTGCCCCGTGCATCGATCTGTTCGACGATGCGACCAGCATTGTCATACATCAGCACACTGGCATTGCCATCCGGTTCAGTGGCCCCAATCTGGCGGTCCAGATCATCGTACTGCAGAGTTCTGACACGACCCAGAGGATCGGTAGTGCGAGTCAGGTTACCTTTGATGTCATAGCTGTTTTCGGTCAGATTGCCGAGGGCATCCGTGGATGAGAGCTCCCTGCCCTCTGCACTGAGTACCTGATGGGTTGTGTTACCCGCGGAATCAGTGATGGCCTCCAACAGACCGGTGACGGTATATTGAAAGTCTGTTGCCTGGCCCAGAGGGTCGGTGCTACGAATAGCCAGTCCACGACTATCGAGCAGTTGAGTAATGGTCTTGCCGAGACGATCTGTCTCCGTCAGCTGGTTACCATTGGCATCATAGGTATAAGTCGTGCGATTGCCCAGCGCATCCGTTCTGGCAGTCTGATTATCGACTGCATCATATTCATACTGGGTGGTATTACCGAGGGCATCCGTCTGCACCAACAGGTTACCCCTTGTATCGTAGCTGTTGCTTAGCTCAACCATGCCCAGCGCATTTTGACGGCTTACCAGGTTGCCCCGCGCATCGTATTCAAAGTCTGTGCTATTTCCACGGGCATCGGTTTTACGGGTCACCCGATCGGCACTGTCATAAGTAAAGGTCGTAGTATTGCCAAGGGGATCAGTTTCAGTGAGTTTATTGCTACGCGCATCATAGGTTCGCGTGGTGGTCTCACCTTCACCGTCGGTGGTAGTAAGGGGATTACCCGATCCATCATAGGTGTGGCTAGTCACACTGCCGAGAGGATCGGTCACCGACAATACGTTGCCGCTGGCATCGTATTCCATCACTGTCATGCTGCCATCGATATCGGTGACAATCTCCTGCCGCGTACCTACATTATGGGTCAGAGTGACTATCCGACCATCCGCATTGGTAGTGCTGATCAGTCGGCCATCGACACCATATTCATTGCGTAGCAGTGGTCGATCCAGAGGATCAAACAGGTCGGTCAGACCATGATTGGCGTCATAGGCATATCTTGTCGTGTTGCTTTCTGTATCCGTATGATGAGTCAGATCCCCATTGACATCGTAGGCATATGTCTGACTGTTGCCATTCGGATCGGTGATCTGTGCAATGCGACCCAGGTCGTCCCGCACAAAAGTGATGCTCTTACCCGACGAATGGCTGATGCCATTCAGTGTGAAGGTCAGGGTGTTGCCGTTAGCATCCCTGACGCTCTGCACACCATCCGACTTGCTGATCACGATCTGCATGCCGTCTGCCGAGGTGTAACGGAACAGATCCGGGTCGTAGAGCTTGTTGGTCAGATCATCCAGCAGCCCAACCTCTCCGGGTTGACCATCGAGGATGGTCAGGTTGTTGTTATCCAGGCTCTCCAGACGGCCAAGGGTTCCCGGTCGGGGGATATAACTTGCCCGGTTGGCTGAAGGAGGAAAAGGAACCAGGGGAGAGACAATGGGATTGACCAACATGTCAAACTCTTCAACCTGTCCATTGGCAAGCACCAGACTCACCTTGTGGTCATCCGTGGGCAGCAGCACATAGGTAAAGCCGGATTTGGCAACCTGCCAGGCCGATCCCAATACCCGGTTACTGCGTAGGCGCAGTGTCTGCACATCGAGTCGCCAGCCGACACCAAAATCACCCTTGCGTTTGTCACGGCTGTCGTAGTTGCGAACCACCTTGATCGGTATACCCGACATGGGGATATGCAGGTCGGTGAAGCTCAGGCTGAAGTTGCCCACCTTGAGGTTCTCATCGACCTGAACCGTCGATTCATGAATACTGACATTTCCGCCCTGATCAAACACCATCAGTCGAATCGTATAAAGATCATCCTGATTACCCCCGAGCCTCAGCCATGCTGAGGAGGCGTTGTGGCATGGGTGGTGTGCGCACTGCAGCGTAGCCGAGGCGCGA
>JAMJIN010000633.1:0-1015 GCA_036784775.1 Chromatiales bacterium
CCATTTGTTCGGATGGGGCCCACGCTGGTTTTGGACATATACTCTCGCGCCGATCACCAGGGGCGGTAGGGCCCGCGAGTGGGCATTTAGGGCCTCAGAGGTGCGCGCGAATCGAGCGCGCATAGCATTCTCCTTTGCCGACCAAGCCTCCCGCCACATCGGGCGGATGGATGGATTCTCAAACTTAGTACACCTGTTGACGAATGAGAACGCGTCTCTGATGGGTCGGGTGTGTTCCTGAGTTGCAGCATGGCTCGTAACAGCCCATCATTATCTAGCGAGCCGGTCGGGCCTATGTATCCATAAGAGTGCGCTTAGCCTTCTTGACCGCTACTTCAGCCCGGCCGTTAGACTGCGGAAAGGCGACCGAAGATATGCGATGGTGGACCCCCCATCGCGACAGGAAGTTGGAGGTTTCGGAAGCTGTGAATTCAGGGCCCCATCACTTGACAGGATTTCAGGGACGCCGAAAGTGGCGAACATCTGGCGAAGACAGGCAATGAGGCCAGTAGCTCCGGAGTAGGGTGTACCCGGGGGCGTTTTGTAGATGTCCACCCAACCCGACAGACGGTCACCAACGACGAGATAATGGCATCCGCCGTAATCGCAGAAGTCCGCGAAAACTGACTCAAACGGAGTCGACGGCGTGTCAAGCGCCGCTGGGGGAGTCGCAGCTTGTGACGGTGCTGTTTTGTTGCATGAGCGACATCTATCTCGGGTCTCCTGAATGGCGGTGGATATGCCCGGCCAGAATACGATCGAACGGGCACGGGATTCCATCGATGGCACTCCCTTCCTTCTTGAATGATGAAGCATCGCGACGAATGGTTGCGATAATTGCGCACTCCATTCCGGAGCATAAGGTGAGACTTGTGAGCTCTGCATACTCACTTTGTGATGGATGGCGAGATGTTGCATCAGCAGCGGTGTTCGTCTTCCCGGGGAGATGCGTCACTTCGAAATGCCAAGGCATTGTCCGTTGTTTGAGGCGAAATATCCGAGAATTGTTAATTTC
>JAMJIN010000029.1:0-27065 GCA_036784775.1 Chromatiales bacterium
ACTGTCGAGGTCGATACACCCGGTACCACACCTTCTCAACGGCTCCCTACATCTTCCCGATTTCTTTCTCGATGTCACTCTTTGTCGCTGGCTGTTTCTTCTGACTCGCTATTTGCAGCTATTTCATCCGGTTACCGCTGTTCGCCAATTATGTTCGGGTTTTTACCGCCATCTACATCAACAGCAAACCGAGCAGCAGATACTTCAAAAACCGCAGCCGGTTATCCAACGGGCGGCTGGCGTAGCTGCGCAGGCCAAGCCGATGCCCGATTCGGGAGACAAACTCCTGCAATGCCCCGAACGGACAGAGATAGCCGCACCAGACAGGACCAAACATCACTGTCGTAACAAGCGCAAATCCGATCAACAGCCAGTGTTGCGGATTATCGGCAACAGAGGCAAAAAAACCCAAGCCCAGGTTGACCAGATCCACCTCAGTCACCTGACTGTTGAGCCAAAACCCAAGAATCATCAAGGCAGCGAACTGATAGATTAATCTGCCGTTTTCACTGCCTGAAAGATAAACGGGAAAAAACAGCAGCAATAGTCCCACAGTCACCGTAAACGCAGGAGAGTACCAAGCGGATTGTGCCTCCTCTTGTGATACGACTTGGGCAAAACTTTTGCCGAACGCAGTTTGCCCTGCCACGTGAGCCGCCTGGTTGATCGATGCCAATGCCGCCTCGCTACTGACGGTCGCACCAGTGAGGGCATCAACACGGGAGAGCGATAAGGGTCCAACCGAGAGGTCCGTTCCTGCAAGCCCGGTGAGCCAACCATCGATACCTGAAATATAGGAGGGGGTCTCATTGGAATCGATATATCGCACGCCCCGCAATCGCCCCTTTGCATCCAAGGAGAGCAACAGGTTGAGCGGCCCGGCAAAACCCAACACATCCGGCGCCACCGCCATTGTAGACAGGGCAACGGTGTCTGCCGTGCCATTCGAAACCGACCCAAGATAGTGAATGAAAGGCCTTTCCTTCAATTCAAACACGCTAGATTCACTGACTGCCGCCAGCAATTGATCACTGAAATGGAGTTGAGGCGCAGGTTTTATGACCTGCTGATACTGTGCCCAAGCAAGACTCAGCAACACGAGAAAAAACAGCCCCCATCCCAGATTGGGCCAGGGAAAAGCGTGTCTGCCCCTGAGCTGTAGTGGCGACATTCCTTGTGGCACTAATGCAGTAAACAGCAAAGGCAGGAGCATCAATAGGGTGAAGATCGCCAGCAGATAGCTGCTCCACTCGATGCCAAGCAGCGGCACCATCAACGCCCCTGTCATCAGTCCGCCAACAGCACCACCCAGGTTATCCGCCGCCTGGGTAATGCCACTGCTACGCACCACCGCCGACTGCTCCAACTCGGTGATCTTTACTGCCAACGGAAATCCGGTGCCCAACAGCAGCGAGATCAGAGGATAGCCCCACTCCTGCCAGCCAATCGCCAACTGACCAAGCCAATTCAACAGATGAGGCAGCGCAGCCAGAACCGAGGTCACCAGAATCAGTACGCCCCCCAGGCAGAGGGCAGGACGATCGGCACGAGCCAGCAGACTGCCCGCCCCTGCCCCTAGCGCCAGCCCCGTCATAAAAAGCCCATTGAGCAGGGCCACCCGCTCAAACATAAAACCGACATGGGACTGGTAACTGAACAGCACGGCAAGCTGTGCGGCCATCGCAACCAGTCCAAGCACGAAGAGGATCAACGTGGATGCCTTGCGCAGACGACTGGTGCGTTGACCACCTTCAAGTGAGGCGCGCAGCAGCCAGAGCAGAAGAAACAGCAACATCGGCAGCAGATAAGCCCAGATTCCCACACTACGCAACTGTTCCATCCAGTCGGCAAAGCCGGAGGCGCTGAACTGTCCCCACAACAGCATGTTCAGGTAGTAGGTAACGGGCCGTGCATCGCTGTTGCGTTCACTGCCGGACTGCTCCAGCTGATCCCGCACAAAACGCACCTCATCTTCCGGCAGGATCGTGTAGAAGACTTTCGCCGGGAACCGATGATCTTCGAGCGGGATATCCAGGTAGCGCGATTCCAGCTCCGACGCTGATTCTGTCACTCGTCCGGCAGCGCTGGATGCACAGAAGAGATAGTTGTCACCGGGTGCGACTGCGACATTTGGCAACACCTCCTTTAGCGTGCGAAAGATCGACCCGCTGAAACTGCGGATAGTACGTCCGAGATAGTTGGAGGCGCCACTCACGCGGGTGCAAAACACGCCGTCCTGCGCGAGTTGATGCCGCACGCCCTGATAGAACTCCGAGGTAAAATAGCGATTGCTGTAGGCGCTGGAAGGCGTCGCATTGAGCACCAGCACCAGATTGTAGTGTTCGGCCGCCGGCAGGCTGTTGAGATAGCGTCGACCATCCATGAAGTGGAGTTGGACACGGGGATCGGCCAGTGCCTTGCGGCTCTGCTCCGGCAGATAGGGCATGACTTTTCGGAAGGCCTGCTCATCCTCCTCCACCACGTCGATTCGGGTGACCGGATAGTGCAACAGCTCCACCGCCAGGCCACTGGCAAATCCGCCGAACAGCAGTATCCGTTTTGCACCTGCCGCCTGGGACATGAGATAGGCAGCCTGCTGACGAATCTCTAGCGGCAAGGGAAAACTCTCTGCCACCTGGCCGTTGTTCACCAGCGTCGTCTGCTCGCCAAAGCCCGCTATAGCCAAATGCCCATAGCGAGTCTCCGTCGCATCGAACAACTCCAGGCCCGGCTGCAAGGTGGAAAAACGCAGGGTCTCCATATGCCGGTCGAACCAGGGACTGACGACAGGTAAAGCGATGATTACACCGAGAACTGCCAGCAGGATAGCTGGCCGACGTGATCCGGCGTTGCCTCGTTTTAATTTTAGCGCTGTGACCGCCAGCAACAGGGTAGTCACCCCGAGCGTACCGGTGATTCCCAACCACTGTATAAAGACAAAGGTGAAGAGCACCCCACCCAGCAGGGCCCCCAGTGCATCCGCAATGTAGAGCCGGGAGATATCCCTGACGGTTTCCTGATTCCCTCCACTACCGGCAAAATCCCGCAACGCCTTGCAGGCCAGCGGAAAGGCGAAACCCAACAGCAGGCCGCCGGGGGCAACGATCAGAAAGAGGGAGAGAAAGAGCTCCCCCAGTGGTACGAATTCGCTGGCGGAGACATCCAACAGCAGACGCACGGTGCGCAGCATCAACACCTGCAGGATCAGTACCAAAGGCAGCAGTAGCAACAGACGGCCGATCCAGGGTAGAGGATCCTGCACCATAGGCCGTTCCCGCCAACGCACCACCAGCAGGGAACCCAGCGCCAACCAAAAGAGCCAGCTGCCGAAAAAGGCACCCAGACTGACTTCGTTGCCGTAGAAGACCACCAGCCCCTCCCTGATCAGAAGAGCCTGCACGATCTGGGAATAGGCGCCCAGAATCAGGATGGCGAAAAAGACCCTGCGGCTGGTTGGCATACCCTTAGTCTAGGTGAAATTAACCACCAGGAAATACCAACTACGCGTAGGCTGGAACAAGCACAGCGGTTCCGGTATACGCTGTTTGTTCATAGCGCGTTTTGCCTGATCCGCTGTGCTTGATCAGGTCTACACTTTAGGATGGGGTGGAATAAGCGGGTTGCTCACTCTTTTTCCAATTCACCCTCAACCACAACCTGGCCCATCAGACTGGGCCAGGCTGCACGCAGGTAGATGACCATCGACCAGAGCGTCAGAATCGCCGAGATATAGAGCAGAACAAAACCGACTGTATGGATCGGCAATCCCCACAAGTCTTGCTGAATAATCAGCAGCAGAATAGACAGCATCTGAGCCGCAGTTTTGAATTTTCCAATGACAGACACCGCCACCTGAGCTCGAGCCCCCAGTGCGGCCATCCACTCCCGCAGGGCCGATATGGTGATCTCTCGTCCGATAATGATGGCGGCGGGCAGCGCCAGCCAGGGGGTGGGTTCCGACTGCACCAGCAATAACAGGGCAACGGCTACCATCAGCTTGTCGGCAACCGGATCAAGAAAAGCTCCAAAGGGCGACACCTGTCCCCAGCGGCGGGCCAGAAATCCATCCAGCCAGTCTGTCACTGCTGCCAGAGCAAAAACAGCAGCGCAGCCTATCCGCGCCCACTCAACCGGCAGATAGAAAATCAGCACAAAGACCGGTATCAGAACGATCCGCAGCAAAGTGAGAAGATTGGGGATGTTCCACATATTAATCTTCTCCATGAAAGGTCTGGTAAATCTGTTCCGCAAGCTTCTGGCTGACGCCCTCCACCCGCGATATATCCTCGATGCCGGCCCGGGCAAGCTCCTGCAGACCACCGAACTGTCTCAGCAGCCTTTGGCGCCGCTTGGGGCCGATGCCGGGGATCTCCTCCAACACCGAGGTTCTGCGTTTACGCTCTCGACGCTGTCGATGAGCGGTGATGGCGAAGCGATGAGCTTCGTCCCGAATCTGCTGAACCAGATGCAGCGCGGGGGAATCCGCAGGCAGTATAATCGGCGTACTGCCGCCTAACAAGAAGAGCTGCTCCATTCCTGCTTTTCGATCCGCTCCCTTGGCCACGCCCACCAGAGTCAATCCGGAAACCCCCAACTCCCGCAGACTCTCCTCCACTACGCTGATCTGCCCCCTGCCGCCATCAATGAAGAGGATATCCGGTAACGGCACCTCACCTTTTTTGATACGGGTGTAACGGCGTTCCAGCGCCTGCTGCATGGCAGCATAGTCGTCTCCCGGTGTGATCCCCTCAATATTGAAACGGCGATAGCCGGACTTCAGCGGCCCCTGCTCGTTGAACACCACGCAGGAGGCCACAGTCAGTTCACCTCGGGTATGGCTGATGTCGAAACACTCCATGCGTGCAGGCACTTCCGGCAGGTTCAGTGCCTGTTGCAGTGCTTCCAGCCGTCCCTCCATATCGATACGGCTGGCTAACCGGGCCTTGAGCGCCAGTGCCGCATTGCCTTCGGCCATCCTGAGCCAGCGAGCCCGCTCGCCTCTGACCCGGCTAGTGATACGCACTTTGTGCCCCGACTGGTTACTTAACACCTCTTGCAGCAGGACCCTGTCCGTCGGTTCCTTATTAAGGATAATCTCGGAAGGCACCGGCTTGTCGAGATAGTATTGAGAAACAAACGCCGACAGCACACTGGCCTCATTGGCCCCGGATGGTATCCCCGGATAGAAACTCTTATTGCCCAGATTGCGTCCTGAGCGGATAAAAAAGACCTGCACACAGGCACTGCTTCCTGCCAGGGAGACCGCCACGATATCGAGATCACCGCCCTCCCCGCTGACATACTGGCGCTCCTGAATACGCCGCAGCCGTTTGATCTGATCCCGGTAGATCGCCGCCTTTTCAAACGCCTGTGACTGTGAAGCTGACTCCATGCGCTCCACCAATTCGTCGATCACACGGTTGGCCTTGCCTTCCAGAAAAAGCACCGCATGTCGCACATCTCTGGCGTAGGTCTCTTCATCGACCAAGTCGACGCAGGGAGCATCACACCGTTTGATCTGATACTGCAGGCAGGGCCGGGATCGATTGCGGAAGAAACTCTCTTCGCACTGACGCACTGAGAAAAGTTTTTGCAGAATCTGCAGCGTTTCGCGGGTCGAACCAGCACTGGGATAGGGACCAAAATAGCGCCCCTTACCCGTGCGGGCACCACGCCGAAAGCTCAGACGGGGAAACTTCTGATCAGTGGAGAGATGGATGTAGGGATAGCTCTTGTCGTCCCGCAGCAGAATATTGTACTTGGGCTTCAGCGACTTGATCAGGTTGTTTTCCAGGATCAGCGCTTCCGCTTCGGTATGGGTCACCACCACCTCGATGCCCTTGATCTGGGAGACCATCAGCTGGATACGCCGGTTCAGAGAGCGGCTGAAGTAGCTGCTGACCCGCTTTTTCAGGTTCTTCGCTTTGCCGACATAAAGGAGTTTGTCATCCTGGCCCAACATCCGGTAGACACCGGGACGGGTGGTCAGTGTCGAGAGAAAAGTCTTGGCATCAAAACCGGGGGTGGACGGTGTCTCACTCATGCGGCGTAGTATACCGGGTTAGAGCAGGTCTCTTGCGCGGGCGAAGACTTCTTGAAACATCTTGGTGGTAAGGCGTTTGGTCTGGGTGTTGTAACGGCTGCAATGGTAGGAATCGAGCAGCCGCAACCCGTTGGGCAGTTGATGCTCGGCGGCATGACCAAAAAGGTAGTCCTTCTGCCTGCCATCGCAGGCCTTCACTACCGCCTTATGGGCAATGGAACCGAGCGCAAGGATCACGCTGTTCCCTTCGAGCATCTGCAACTCCTCCCGAAGAAAGTCGTTGCAGGCGTTGATCTCCGCACCCACGGGTTTGTTCTGCGGCGGCAGGCACTTCACCGCATTGGTGATGCGGCAGTTGTGCAGTGTCAGTCCATCATTCGCAGCGCGGGATTTCGGGGCGCTGGCGAAACCGAACCTGTGCAGCGTTTCATAGAGAAGGATGCCGGCATGGTCACCGGTAAATGGACGGCCGGTTGCATTCGCTCCGTGCATACCTGGCGCAAGTCCAACGATGAGCAGCTGCGCGTCAGAGGCGCCAAACGGGGCTACCGGACGCGCATGGTAGGCTGGGTAGTCGGCTTTGACTTGATCGAGAAAGGTCGCCAGCCTCTGGCAGAGGCGGCACTCCAGATTGAACGGCATCAGCTCTGACCGTTGTCGTTGAGAATACCGTAACGATAGGCGAGACGGGTCAGTTCCACATCGTTACGCACACCGAGTTTCTCGTAGATGCGCTGACGGTAGGTACTGACGGTCTTCGGGCTCAGGCAAAGCCCGTCCGAGATCTCCTGATTGCGTTGACCCTCCAGGATTAGCAGCATGACCTGCATCTCCCGTGATGAGAGTTCCTGGAAAGGCGTGGCGGACTGACGCTTCCAATCGGTGAGAATATGTTTTCTCGCCATCTCCGAAGAGACATAGGGTTCGCCCTGGTAGACGGTGCGGATCGCTTTGATCATCTCGTCCGCCGGACAACCTTTTGTAAGGTATCCTGCGGCCCCAACCTCGTTTAGCCGGGCGGGAAATGGATCGTCATCGAGTACGGTCAATGCTATGACTTTCAGGGCAGGATTGATACGCAGGATGCGCCTGGTCGCCTCGATACCACCGATGCCCGGCATATTCACGTCCATCAAAACCACATTGGGAGAGGCCTGTTGGACCATCTGCAGCGCATCTTCACCGTTGGCTGCCTCTGCCACGACTTCGATATCAGAGGCACGTTCGAGAATACCCTTGACACCGGTTCGCACCAACTCATGATCGTCAACCAGCAATACCCGAATCATAGATTCCCCATAAACACTGAAAAGCTGCGTCCCGCATTTGAATTCACCCTTGCCGAAGCACACGGGGATTCTACAGTGTTGTTAACAGTTGAGAAACAATGTTATTGCCTACAGTGCTTCGAAGGCATGGACACCGGAAAACTCAGCCCCTCCCGGATTGAAACTGTGTCCCTGCAGCACGCAATAAGCCAGCCATTTAGAGAGAAAGAGATTGATTTTCCAACGTTGTTCGAGCGTTGGGTTGTCGCCCCAGCGTTTGAGAGGCAGTGCCGACTGACGGATATCGACCACATCCACCTGCCTTGAATCGTGATAGACACGCAACATTGCGTCAGGGTCAGGATAGTGCCCGGTTGCATGGGGGAAATAGTAGGTCAAATGGAGAAGTGTTGTGTATGGCGTCTGCTCCTTGATCTCCAGATGCAGATCCATGCCGTGATCAAGACATGAGAGCAGCTCGCCTTTGATCAAGTGCAGTTCCGGGGCCATGCGCATCAGCAGGGTATAGTTCTCTTCGCTGAGGTCGATCACCACTCCAATCGTTGGCCGCCCACTTAGCAGACTTCTCAAACTCCAGGGATAGTAAGGTGCTCTCATGATCCTGAAACCGGTGACCGATGCATATGAATTTTAGCTGTCTGCCCCATAAAAAAACCCCGGCAGTCCGAACTACCGGGGTTTTCTCTTCATTCAGCTGAATGATCAGGCGTTCTGCTCGCCTTTCTGCTCCGCCTCGATCTGGGCACGAACCTCGTCCATGTCCAGTCCACCGGCCTGGCCAATCAGCTCCTTGAAAGCTGACTCCGGCAGTGCCCCGGGCTGGGAGAAGATGATGATCTGCTCGCGAAAAATCATCAGGGTCGGAATGGAACGAACCTGGAACTGCATCGCCAGTTCCTGCTCATCCTCTGTATTGACCTTGGCAAAAACGATCTCGGAATGATCCTCTGAAACCTTCTCGTAGGTCGGCGCGAAGGAGCGGCAGGGACCACACCAAGGCGCCCAGAAATCGATAATCACAAAATCGTTGTTGGAGATGGTCTCTTCAAAATTTTCTTTGGTCAGCTCTACGACAGCCACGTTGCAGCCTCTTAAATCTAGTGAAATCCATTGGGATAATATCAGGACGTTCTAATAAAGTCATCCGTCTGCCAGACGGCATCACTTTACTTCTTCATTGGGTTTCTGCACAAAAAAGCCGGGAAGATCCCGGCTCTCTGTTTCCCGGCCTGTCTCTTCAGCCCAGACCTGTAAAAATCTGGTCGCGAATATCATCGACACCACCGACGCCGTTGATCTTCACATAGTTGCAATCTTCCTTTTCATAAAAGGCGATCAGCTGTTCAGTCTGATCGTGATAGATCTTGAGACGAGCCTTGACGGTCTCTTTCTGATCGTCGTCACGCTGAATCAGATCTTCGCCGGTTTCGTCGTCTTTGCCTTCAACTTTCGGCTGATTGTAGACGAGATGGTAGGTACGACCGGATGCGAGATGCACACGACGACCGGCCATACGTTTGACAATCTCTTCGTCCGGCACGTCGATTTCCACCACGGCATCGATAGGCACGCCTGCCTCCTTTAAAGCTTCCGCCTGAGGAATGGTGCGGGGAAAACCATCGAACAGATAGCCTGCCTTGCAGTCATCTTCGGTGATGCGCTCTTTTACCATGCCCATGATGATGTCATCGGAGACGAGACCGCCTTCATCCATGATCTTCTTGGCAGCCACGCCCAGCTCGGAGCCCGCTTTGACGTGAGCACGAAGCATATCGCCAGTGGAGATCTGGGGAATACCGTACTTCTCCTTGATGTAGTTAGCCTGGGTACCTTTGCCGGCGCCGGGGCCGCCTAACAGAATCACGCGCATGATGAAGCTCCATCTAGTGTTTGTTTATGGTGGACCGAGTCTGACACAGCACCGCCCAGCCGACTATTCGAGGCTATCAATGGGTGGATATACGGGTCTTATGGTGATTGATGGATATTATCAAAAACGTAGGCCGGGTTAGCCCCGCAACAGTAGGAAACCTGAAGTCGGTAGAGTGCTTGGCTTTTTGCGCATCGTAACCCGACAGATCATCGTCGGGTTACGATGCGCGCCAAGCCAAGTGGTAAATCCCAGCTTGAAACACGGCGCATCTAACCCGACCTACAGAACTACCACTGTGTGCTAACGAACGCTATTTACCCGACAGGTTGAGCATCAGGCCATTCAGACGCCGTACGAAAGCAGCCGGGTCGTCCAACTGCCCACCCTCGGCCAGTTGCGCCTGGTCGAACAGAACCTGGGTCAGATCCCCGAAACGGGCCTCATCATCTTCATTTTCCAGACGTTCCACCAGCGGATGCTCCAGATTAATCTCTATGATTGGGGCGGTGGCGGGCGCGTCCTGACCCACGGACTTGAGTACCCGGGCAAGATTGGCGCTCATGTCGTGGTCTTCCACGACCAAACAGGCAGGGGAGTCGGTAAGCCGGTGGCTGATGCGCACCTCTTTGACACCATCGCCGAGCACATCCTTCATTTTTTCCAACAGGCCTTTGTGCGCCTCCGCCTGCTTCTCCTGAGAAGCCTTCTCTTCCTCGTCATCCATGTCACCCAAGTCGAGTTCGCCCTTTGCCACGGACTGTAGCGACTTGCCTTCATACTCGGTAAGGCCGGACACCAACCACTCATCCACCCGGTCAGAGAGCAGCAGGACTTCAATGCCCTTCTTCTTGAAGACCTCCAGATGAGGACTGAAACGTGCGGCAGCAGCGCTTTCAGCGGTAATATAGTAGATCTTCTCCTGTTCCTCAGGCATGCGGGAGATGTAATCATCCAGCGAGACATTCTGCTCGTCGCCTTCATTATGAGTGGAGGCAAAACGCAGCAGCGCAGCTATCTTATCTTTGCTGCCGAAGTCCTCTGCGGGCCCCTCTTTCATAACCTTGCCGAACTGATCCCAGAAAGTCTGATACTTTTCCGCATCGTTTTTCGCCATCTTCTCCAGCACATCCAGCACGCGTTTGGTGTTGGCCTGGCGGATGGTATCGATCTTGCGGTTGTGTTGCAGGATCTCGCGGGAGACGTTGAGTGGCAGGTCGTCGGAATCGACCACTCCCTTAATGAAGCGCAGGTAGCGCGGCATCAGTTTTTCCGCCTCGTCCATGATGAAGACACGTCGCACGAAGAGTTTCACACCATGTTTCTGATCCCGGTCCCACATATCGAAGGGTGCACGACTCGGGATGTATAGCAGTGCGGAATACTCGTTATTTCCTTCCACCCGATTATGGGCATGGGCCAGCGGCGCTTCGAAATCGTGGGAGACGTGTTTGTAGAAATCGTTGTACTCCTCATCGGTGATCTCGGATTTGGCGCGCATCCACAAAGCGGTACCGGTATTGACCCGTTCAAATTCAGGGGCCTCAGGTTTCTCTTCCTCCTCACCGTGGAACTCCTTTTCCATCTCCACCGGCATGGAGATGTGGTCGGAGAATTTGGAGATGATACCGCGCAGACGGTAGCCCGCCAGGAACTCCTTCTCATCCTCATTGAGATGGAGGATCACATCGGTACCCCGACTTGGTTTATCGACGTTTTCAATGCTGTAGGCGCCCTGCCCGTCCGACTCCCAGCGCACACCGTGCTCCTCACCCAGACCGGCGCGGCGGGTAACCAGCGTCACCTTGTCGGCAACGATAAAGGCGGAGTAGAAACCGACACCAAACTGGCCGATCATCTCGCTGTCCTTACTCTGATCGCCGGTCATCGATTCGAAGAATTTCTTGGTGCCGGAACTGGCGATGGTGCCTATGGTCTCGGACACCTCATGCCGGTTCATGCCGATACCGTTATCTGAGATGGTAAGTGTTCCCGCCTCCTCATCGAAGGTGACGCGGATCTTCAGATCCGGATCGTTTTCGAAGAGTGCGTCATCGGTCAGCGACTCGAAACGCAGCTTCTCTGCCGCGTCCGAGGCATTTGAGATCAATTCGCGCAGAAAGATCTCTTTGTTGCTGTAGAGAGATCGTATAACCAGGTTCAATACCTGACTGACTTCCGCCTGGAATTCCAGGGTCTCTTTTTGTGCTTCAACAGACATGGGTGAAAGCTACCTCCATCGCAGTCAATATTCAAGTGTCCCACCAACTTCCGGCAGGAATATCGCAGTTATTTAAGTAAAATCGGCCGAATTCTAACAAATCCAACATAACAAGTGGGGACAGGCCGTTCCGATTTCAAGCAGCACATGCATTTAACCATATGATGGGGTTCTAATTAGGGCTTAGACTGTGGTTGAATAGGCATCCTCAGCAGTCATTCAACGGGAAGATCACGATGGAAATGTCTACCGTCAACACCCAGCCTTTTTCCGATCAACGCCCCGGCACCTCCGGACTCCGCAAAAAGGTAAAGGTATTCCAGCAACCCCACTACCTGGAAAATTTCGTCCAATCGATCTTCGACACCCAGCAGGATCTGAAAGGCGGCATCCTGGCCCTTGGGGGCGACGGCCGCTACTACAACCGGGAGGCAAGCCAGATTATCATCCGCATGGCCGCCGCCCACGGAATCAGCAAGGTCATTGTCGGCCAGGGTGGACTGCTTTCTACACCTGCTGCCTCCTGCGTGATCCGCAAATACAAAACCGACGGTGGCATCATCCTTTCCGCCAGCCATAACCCCGGTGGGCCAGACGAGGATTTCGGCATCAAGTTCAATACGCCCAACGGTGGCCCAGCACCGGAAGGAGTCACAGAAGCCATCTATGCGGCGACCAAGGCAATCAGTGAATACCGTACCGTCAATGGAGAGGAGATCGACCTAGATACCATAGGCACCCAGACCCTGGGCGAGATGAGCATTGAGGTGATCGACCCTGTCACCGACTATGCGGAGCTGATGCAGGAGATATTCGACTTCAAACGCATCCACCAGCTTTTTAACTCCGGCATGTTTGTGATGCGCTTCGATGCAATGCATGCAATAACCGGCCCTTACGCCAAACGCATTCTGGAAGAAATCTTGGGCGCACCACCCGGCACCGTCATCAATGGAAAACCCAAAGAGGACTTCGGTGGCGGCCATCCCGATCCCAACCTGGCTCACGCCAATGAGATCGTCGTGCTCTCCAGCGGCTTGGATGCCGTGGATTTTGCCGCCGCATCGGATGGCGACGGTGATCGCAACATGGTCCTGGGACGAGATTTTTTCGTTACCCCCAGCGACAGCCTGGCGATCATGGCCGCCAATGCACACCTTATCAAAGGCTATTCAGAGGGCATCAGTGGCGTCGCCCGTTCCATGCCCACCAGCCAGGCTGCGGACAGAGTCGCCGAAAGCCTGGGGCTGGAGTGTTATGAAACCCCCACAGGCTGGAAGTTCTTCGGTAATCTGCTGGATGCAAAGCGCATCACCCTTTGTGGCGAAGAGAGTTTCGGCAGCGGTTCTGACCACATCAGGGAGAAAGACGGGCTCTGGGCGGTACTTTTCTGGCTTAACCTGCTGGCAGTGCGCCAGGAACCGGTGGACAAGATCGTCAAAGACCACTGGCGTCAGTTTGGCCGCAACTTCTACACCCGCTACGACTACGAAGGCATCGACAAAACAGCCGCAGAAGCGCTGATGCAGCACTTGCGGGATCACCTCACCGATCTGCCCGGCAATTCACTGGGCGATTACAGCGTCGACTATGCGGACGACTTCACCTACACCGATCCGGTTGATGGCAGTGTTTCCAAGAACCAGGGCATCCGCATCGGCTTTACTGACGGCTCCCGTATCGTCTATCGACTCTCCGGCACCGGCACCGAAGGCGCTACCCTGAGAGTCTACCTGGAAGCCTATGAGCCAAATCCGGCAAACCACGGTAAAGAGACCCAGGCAGTGATGCAACCCCTGGTGGCGATTGCTAAATCATTGGCGGAGATAGAGAGCCGAACCGGCCGCAGCGAACCGACGGTTATTACTTAGTGTTCGTCTAGAACGATTCCCGTAGACATAAAGATCGCAAATGTAGGCCCGATCAAGCATAGCGGATCGGGCGTTTGAGGATCGTATGTTGCCGGTTCCGCTACGCTTGAACCGGCCTACAGTTATTTGTTGGCGTTCATTTGCATTGTTTGCGGATGATTATTTTAATTCCATAGTGCGTGACTAAACTGGAACATCTACAGCAACTCGTCACCCGTCTGATCTCCTGCCTGGAGACAAGGTCGGAGATCCCCGATTTCGAATCGGATGCACTCATCTATGCTGACGCACTGCTGAGACGATATCGTCTATCTGAAGAAACCTCTGCCCCACGGCAGCTGATGGTAATCGGCCCCACCCAATCGGGTAAAAGCAGCCTGGTCAACCTGCTGCTGGAGGAACCGCTGGCAGAAGCGAGTCCCCTCGCCGGTTTTACCCAACACCCCCAGGGATTTGCCACAGTCGCGCTCAACGAATCACAACAGCTTGCCACCGCAAAACAGTTTCCCGACTGGCAACTAAAACAGACGCTCGATGCTGAAGACCCTCTGGGTTACACGCTTCGAACCATCAGCAGTGCCGGCACAGGCTTTTCCGTACCCACCATTGTCTGGGACAGCCCCGACTTCGATTCGGTCAGCTCACGCAGCTACCGACAACGCGTGCCTGTATTGTGCGCCATGGCCGACCTTATCCTCCTGGTGGTCAGCCGGGAAAAATACGCCGACCAGTCTGTATGGCAGTTATTACGACTCATCGCCCCACTGCATATGCCGCTGCTGATTTGCCTGAACAAGACAACTCTGGAAGAAGCTGAAATATTGGAGCAGGAGATTCGGCAGCGATTAACAAAAGAGCAAATCGAAGCCCTCAACGTCATACCCCTCCCTTTCGTAATGGGAGACGAACAGCTGCAAGCTACTCAGGGCGCAGCCAAACTGCGACGGGTCATCAGCGAACAGCTCGCACGACAACCACAACCCTTTCCTGCAAATCATCTGCGACAGATGCTGAAACAGCACTGGCCAGGCTGGACGGAAACAGTACGCCAGGAGATTGCCGCCAGGGAAAATTGGCAGTCACTGGTTGAATCCACTATCGACAAATCCATCGCGCTCTATGAACGGGACTACCTTGAAAATCCGCACTACAGTGACACCCTGCAACGCACCCTCACCCGGCTGCTTGAGCTGATAGAGATTCCAGGCATTGCCGGGGGACTGGTCAAAGCCCGTGAACTCCTTTCCTGGCCCGCAAGAAAGCTACAGGCCATATATCGCCACAAGAGCGGCAAGCCCGCGTCGACCAGTCCGGACCACGAGATCAGCGTGTTGACCGATGCGGTAAACCACCTGTTGCTGAGATTGCAGCGGGAAATCGGAGAGCAGACAGTATCTGGTCAGAGTGTGCCACACTGGTGGCAGGGCCTGCTGAACCAATTCTCCTCCGAGCGCAAAACAATCGAGACACAGGCGCTGGAAACGGCGAAACACCACCAGCAACTCTTCGAGAGTGAAATCGAAAACGCAAGCCAGAGGCTCTTCAGCCATCTGCAGAAACACCCCACCACCCTCAACAGCCTGAGGGCCGCCCGTGTTACCGCAGATGCAGCAGCACTGGCGTTTGCACTGAAGACCGGCGGAATCGGACTGAACGATCTGATCCTTGCCCCGGCGATGCTCTCATTTTCCACCCTGCTCACCGAGGGGGCACTGGGACGCTACATGTTTACTGTGGAACAGGACTTGAAGGCAATTCAATTGAAAGCCGTCCGGGAACAGCTATTTGCCGATGTGCTGAAGCAGGCACTGTTGGGGTTGCCGGATAAACTCTCCGCCCCTGGACTCTGCCGTATCGACCAGCAACAACTGTTTGCGGCAGAGTCTGAGCTGGAGGCCCTTACGCAATGATCGAACAGTTCAAACAGCAGTATCAGGACCTCAAACAATGGGCCGAGGCCGCGCTGCAGGATGGCTGGCTCAGCAACAGCGATCTCAATCGATTTCAGCAGGTCGAACTGCAGCAGGCCGAAACGCTCTTTGCCCAGCAGGGGCAGCGCCCTTTGATCGTCGCCTTCTTCGGTGGTACCGGTGTCGGCAAAAGCAGTCTGCTCAACCGTCTTGCCCGGGAGGATATTGCCCGCACCGGCGTGCAGCGTCCCACCTCACAGGAGGTAACCCTCTACCTTCACGAAGATTATCAGCTTGGAAAACTGCCAGACGAACTACCTGTTGAGCACACCCGGATCGCCTACCATCAGGATGAGAAGCGCCGTCTGATTGCATGGCTCGACATGCCTGACTTCGACAGCGTGGAACAGTCACACAGGGAGCAGGTAGAGGCCTGGCTACCCTATATCGACTGGCTGGTCTATGTGGTCAGTCCCGAGCGCTACCATGACGATGTCGGCTGGCGTCTGCTGCAACAACGTAACGCAAAACACCACTGGCTGTTTGTCATGAACCATTGGGATCGGGGCTCAGATCCACAATTGGAAGACTTTCGACAGCGATTACAAAATGAGGCATTCGACACACCCAAAATTCTGCGCACCAGTTGCAAAAAAAATGGGGGTGACGACGATTTCCTTCAGCTGGAACAGACCATCAATCACGCAATCGAAGCACACGGGCTTGCGCTGCTGCAACAGCTCGGCATACAGGCACGGCTCAATGAACTGCACACGGTTGAACAGGCGCTCAGGCAACGCCTCGAAGGGTTTGGGCGCACTGAAGTGGCCGATGCCTGGCAGAACACTACAGCAGAGTGGCTTAATGAGATCGAAGATGCACTTCTGCTTAATCGAACGGCCCTCAACCAGACACTCTTGGCGCAGGAGCAGCTATCGCAATCCCTCTTTAAACGTCAAACAACCCTGCCCACCTCGCTTCCGACCACAAAGCAAGTGGTTGAACAGATCTGGAGTGAACGCTTCAACGACCTTATCAGTGACTTGACCACAGAACTCGAAAACCTGCTCGGCCAGCATGACATCCCGGTAACACCTTACGCCGGACCACTCTCTGCCATTCCAGAGAAGCTGCAGTCGATCTTTAAGACGCAACTGGAAAGCTCCCTGGGCAGGGCGCTGGCCAAACCCGGCACAGCCGTACAACGTTTTTTCTTCAAGATAACGGGGGGGCTGAGTTGGGTATTGCCGCTATCGGCAGCAGGGTGGGCGATCTATCACATCATTACCCGTTTTCATGCCGGTATTCAGGGAGAGGGGCATTTTCTGGGTATCGACTTTGCCGTCCACTCAGGCCTGCTGATTCTGCTTGCCTGGTTCATTCCCTGGCTGGTGCAAAAAAAACTGCGCCCTTCGATCGCAGGCACCCTCTCAAAAGGGCTCACCGAAGGCATTCATGCAGCTGTCGACGCCTGGAAATCAGCATTTGAGTCTCTTTGGATGGAACAGGAAGGAAGCCGTCTCAGCCATCTGGAAGCATTGAAAAACAGACCATCTCCCCAATAATCAGTATTGGTAATGGCTTGTTCTTATTTTTCGTATAAAATATGTGGTTATCATGACGACAATGCAGGAGAAGTAAACTTGAGTAAGAAAACAAAGAACGATGAGACCCAATCACCTAAAGTCAGCAAAAAGAGAGTGGCCAAAAAGAAGGTGGTCGCCAAGAAAAAAGTTGTCACCAAAAAGAAGGTGGCAGCTAAGAAAAAAACTATGCCGGCCAAGAAAAGGGTTGCCGCCACCAAACCCGGTAAGCCCGTAATCAGTCCCCGCGAACGCTACGAGATGATCGCCACTATGGCCTATTACCGGGCGGAGCAGCGCAACTTCACGCATGGAAGTGACCAGAACGACTGGTTTGAGTGTGAACAGATCGTGGATGGTATGCTGCGCGGCAGATAAAGCACTATCCGCTAGAGCCTGTAGGCCTGATCAAGCGCAGCGGATCAGGCAACAAAGCGGCTTGCCGGTTCCGCTACACTTGAACCGGGCTACGATGAAAATGCAATAACAGATAGCTTGAAGCGCAGGCACGGTTAAGCCCGTGCCTGCATTATTGCCTTTTAGAACTTTACTGAACCTTTCACCCAAAGCTCACGACCAGGCTCGTTGACCTGAATCGCTTCAGGGCTGAAGGGATCAAGATTTGCCCGGTTCACATGATAAGCGTAGGTCTTGTCGAACAGGTTGTTGACACCAAAGCGCACATTGGCACTGTCGGTTACCGCATAGCTGCCGTAAAGATCAAGCACTACCCATCCAGCGGTCTCCCCGACATCCTGACCGCTTCCGTCAATGATATCCGCCCGCGTCTGCTCGGCATTCGCTCTGACGGTACCGCCAAGATCCCAAGAACTTATGGTGTAATCCGCACCCAAGGTCATCTCAAGCGGCGCGATCTGGGCGATGGGACGACTGTCGGTGGTATTTTCCGCATTCACATAGGCGAGACTTGCCCGACCGGAGAGTGAGTTCGATATGGAATAGGACCCTTCCCACTCCAGTCCATAGAATCTGGCTTCGATGTTACGGTAGATGGTGGCTCCATTAGCGAGCAGAATACCATCCTGACCACGCGCCAAATCCCTCAGAATATAATCACTGACATCGTTGTAATAGGCAGTAAAACCGCTCGTCCAAGCATCTCCGTCAACTTCAAAACCGGCTTCAATCTGGTGATGTTGTTCAGGATCGAGTTCCGGATTACCCACCCAGTCCAGAACCATGGCGCCCATCCTCATTAAGCTGGCAATATAACGTTCACTGGCATCCGCCGTGCGCACGCTGCGGCTGACACCAGCGAAAATATTGCCGTTCTCGATGGCATGTTCATAGCGCAGGAAACCGCCGATATTATTCTCGTCACTGCTCTCCGAGGTCTGAGCATAATAGAGATCATATAGATCATTTGGCGTCGGACTCATCATGACTCCAGGCTTTTCGTCACCCCTTAAAATGGAGGCATTGACCTTGTCGTAACGAATACCTGCCTTGAGGCTGTCATCCTGATTCATCGGCATCGACAATTCTGCGAAAAAACCTGTCTGCTCCAATTCAGCTCCTGGCCACATGATCGACTGCACTATTGTCGGATCAGTGGTCAACATCATATCTGCAGCCGTCAGGCGCTCTGCATCGCGGTCATTTTTCTGGTAATCAACACCCAGAGTCAGCACCTTGTTACCGAACATCAGGTCACCACTGGCACGCCCACCAAGCGTGTCCGAGGTGGTCGGCGTCTTCGCATTTGACATCGCTGTACGTTCACGCAGAGAGTAATTATCCATGAGGTGAGTGACATCAGTCTTGTAGATATTGGCCTCCAACGCGGTAAATGGCCCTACCGACGCCTGCCGGTCAAACTTTAAGCGAACATTGTCAGAGTCGCTCTCCGGAGAGTCCATCATGGCGCCTGAAAAGAGTACATCACTCTCCCGATTCGCTTCGAGATTAAGCTCAAGCCGGGTATCCTTGTCTGGTGTATATCCCGCTGTCAGATTCCCTGAATAGGTGGTGAATGCGGAACGAACCTCCTGTCCATCACCGTCCTCGTAGTTGTCTGCATCCTTGTCGCCAACCACACCGCGGACATAACCGGTCTCGGCACCGGCCGCCAGATCGGCGGAGATCTCTTTGGTACCTGAATTACTTTTATAACCGGCATCCACCTTGCCCTTGAAGTGATCACCCTCATCGAACTCGGGTACACCGCGCTCAAACAACACCGTGCCACCGCTACCGCCGCCACCATAGAGTACCGTCTGGGAACCTTTGATTACGGTCACACTGTCGTAACTCTCCATCGCAGAATAGGCAGTGGGCGGATCCATGCGGTTGGGGCAGCCGCCGTGGATATAGGCACCATCCAGCAGGATATTCAGTCGATTTTGGCTCTGACCGCGAATGATCGGCTCGATTCCATGACCACCCATGCGCGCGCCGGATACACCTGGGACACTGCGGAGCAGATCAGCAGCATCTGCCGGTATACCCTGGGATGGCTTATCCAATGGCATGACAGTTAGCGCGGGAGAGGTTTGCGCCTCACCTTCGACCACAACATCGGAAAGCGCTTCAGGTTGGTCGGCCGCCAAGAGCGGTTGGGCTGCCAACAAACTGCTGACGGCGACTGCAAGGGTCTTCAACTTCATGGATCCTACCTCTTCTATTGTTATATTGAATATTCCATTCAACGGAGCAAAGAGGGTGCCAACTTTATATCTATTTGTTTTTCAAAACTTTCTTTGATACCAAATTGAATGCCAGACGGATAGCGTGTGGCATTTCACTCACTTTGTGTGTCATTTGGCGCAGTGAATAGGCGTGCAGTCCAATATGGCGTTGGAGTTAAACAAGGCAAAGCTATGCAAGAACTTCCACCTCAGCCTCGGTTTGCCCGATCCGCAAGCTTGATCGGGCCTACGGCGTTGAAATTGTAACAATCGGAGCTATTCTGCAGCCAGATATTCAAGCCACTGTTCGGCCTGATGGCGCTCCTGTTTTTTCCCCGAAGCGTCCCGCGCCTTGGTGAAAGCTTCGATAGCCTGTATACGGCGTTCCGATCGGGCATATGACGTACCCAATAACAACCAGTCACGAGCAGAAGGTTTTTTCTTTCTTTCGATACCCCGCTGCAATCGGGTTGCAGCGGCTTCCCAAAGTTCCAGCTCAATCAATAATGATCCCCACTTCAGGTCCGATCTGCCGCTAAGATCGATATTAGACAGCCGTGAAAAAATCGGCAGCGCTTTCTCAGGTTCACGGGCCAGCACCCACGCATCAGCCAGCAGACTCAGATTTCGGACATTGGCCTTGAGCAGTCCCGACATTATATGGGTTTCCACCAACTCAGCTGCATCCAACGGCATATTCTGGTGCAGATAGAGGTTGGCAAGACGACGAAGCTCCCCCGCTTTCAACAATCGCTTCTCGGCCGCCAGCGCCATCACCGCCGTGGCCGCCTTTTCCCGCCGCTGCTGCATCAATACACCGGCCAGTTGACGCCAATAACCTGCATTGTCGGGAAACATTCCCACCATCCTTTGCAGCAGTTCAGCAGCCGGCTGCAGCTGCTCAGTTTCCAGATAGAGTCCGACAAGCAACTGATACCAGGACTCTTCAACTTCGTCCGACTGTTTAATCGCGAGTTTCAGCGCCTCGATTGCCGGTTTCCACCGTGCCAACGAACGATAGACCTGCGCCAGTAGCACGCGCGCACGGGGAGGTGGCTGCTGTTCCAACTCAAACCATAACTGCAACAGTTGCAGCGCCGCTTTGGCATTATCTTCCTGCAACTGTAACTGAGCCGTGGTGTAGCGCAGGCTATGGGTAACCTGATCCGGCAGGGCTGATGAGTTGATCGCCCGCAGAAAGTGGGTGATGGCAGCAGGATAATCATTCAGGCCGATAGCAACATAGCCATAGGTCTGATGAACCAGGGCTGTTTCGTAACGATTGCCGGCCACACGAGCCAATAATCCATCCAACTCTTCGGCAGCCTCTGTATATCGTTCGTGACGGATCAGCGCCTCGACCAGAAACAGATAGTCGTATGTGAGCTGTGTAGCGATGTACTCATCCCCACCCTCTTCTTCTGCATGGGTGCCGAAACCCACCAGCAGGAGCAACAAAACAGGCAGACCCAACCACTTCATTTTTTCTTCATCGTAAAGCGGATGGTCTGGCTTGCGGATCGGGAAACGGCAATCCCATCCTCAACTTTCGGTTGAAACTTCCAGCGCCGAATCGCCCGCAGCGCTGCCTGCTCGAAATAACCCACAGGTTCCGCCTTCAACACCTCTGGATCACTCACAGTACCATCGGCTGTGATAGTAAAGTTCAAGGTGACGCTGCCCTCCACATGACGCAGCAATGCTCGTTGAGGGTAACGTGGTGCAAAACGCACCAGCGGTATGGGATCAGAAGGAGGTACAATCGGCATCGCAGGCGGACGAAAAGCACCAAGATAGGGACCAGAGCCAATATTCAGAGGAATATCGATCTTCGGCGTATCCCAGTTCGGCAGTTTGTTTCCTGGCTGCTTGAAAGTGAGCCGTTGAGGCTGCGGTGCGCTGGGCGAGGATGTTGGTGGCGGTTGATCCGGTTCATCCAGCAACTCCGGGGGCGGAGGTGGAGGCGCCGCTTTCAAGCGTATAAAATCCACCATCAATGGTTCGGCCACCGACCGGTCGAGCGTTGCACTCTCCCCGGTCACCATGCGCTGCATAGCCCAGAAGAGGCCTATATTCACCAACAGGGCAAACAGGACTGCAGGAAGATAGACCGAACGGTTCATCCCCCGGCATCCTGTGAAGCGGCAATTGAAACGCTCTCCACCCCTGCAAGACGTGCCTGATCCAATACCCGCACCACAGTGCCTGTAGGCGCCTGCTCATCGGCCAGGATCACCACCGCCCCTTCCGGATTCTCCGCATGCAGACGTTCAACATTGGCGCGAACTGCCCGCAGATCGACGCGGCGTTTATCGATCCAGACCTCCCCTTTACTGGTAACGGCTATGAGGATGCTGGCACGCTCCTTGCGGACTGCTGTTGCTGCACTGGGCCGGTCAACATCAACCCCGGTCTCTTTCACGAAGGAGGAGGTCACCATGAAAAAGATCAGCAGGATGAAAACCATGTCGATCAGCGGCGTCAGGTTGATGGTAACGCCGCCACTTTCAGATTCAGTATGCCGGTGGCGCATCAGGTAATCTCCCCGCAACATGCCGCATCCTGCAGACGGTGACGCAGATCACTGACGAAGTAGAAGCCGGAGAGTGAAGTGACCAGCCCAGCCATAGTGGTGATCAGAGCGCTGGAGATCCCCCCCGCCATGCCTCGAATATTGCCGGTGCCGTGGCTTGCAATGACATAGAAGACGTCGATCATACCCTCCACAGTTCCCAGCAGACCAAGCATTGGCAGGATCTGTGCCAGGGCAGTGATGAGGGGCAATCGGCTCTGCCCCGCAATCCTGGCCGCCTCGATTCCGGCAAACCAGATGCGGCTGTAACAGAGCGTGATCATGCTCCACATCAACAACGACAGCAGCAGGATCAGCCAGAGCACAGGCCCACCCTGCTCGAGGAAGCGCAGACTATCGGTTGGCAGCCAATCAATCAGCCGTTCCACTTAATTCCGCCCTATGCGCCACCAGTGCAGCACTCTGTTCATCAAGGATATGGATCAGCCGGTTGCTGCGGCCGGAGAGATAACTGTGCAGCAGCACCAGTGGTATCGCTACCGCCAGTCCAAGCTCAGTCGTCACCAACGCCTGGGAAATGCCGCCGGACATCAGTTTTGGATCGCCGGTTCCGAACAGGGTGATCGACTGAAATGTCTCGATCATGCCGGTAACGGTACCCAACAACCCCAGCAGGGGGGCAACAGCTGCCAGGATACCCAACATCGGCAGTCCCCGCCTCAGTGTGGGCAGCTCTTTCAGGATGGCCTCATCAGAGCGCAGTTGCAGCGCTTCGGCATCGCTATCGGCCTGTGTTTTCATCGCCAGCATCAGGCGTCCCAGGGGGTTCTTCCCGGATGCCGAACGATTACCGATCTGCTTTTTAACCCGGCGTCCGGTAACGAAGAGTACAATCAGTCGTTCGAGGGTCAGCAAAATACCCACCGCGCCCAAGCCGATGATGATGTAACCGATAACCCCACCCTGCCGAATGCGCTCCAGCAGAGTGGGTGACTGTACCAACAGCGACAGAATTGCGCCGCGTGAGGGATCGACCGCCATGGTTTCTATTGTCTCTTCGGCGGCCTCAAATTTTTTCGCCATCAACTGAAAACGCGGAGTGGGCTGCCGGCCCAACGCCATCAGACGACCGCTCTCCGGCAGATAGCGTAGATAACGTCCGTTGGATATGGCGTTGAAGAGACCAATCCGGGTAACCATCTCATTCTGCTCGACCCCATCGCTGGTAATCACGGGCGTTTCAAAACGTTTGATTTTACCCGCTTCCACAAGACGTTCGAGAAACAGTTGCCAGAGGGCCTCCAGTTTTTCAATAGAGGGAAGCTTCTGACTGCCCGCCAGTTCATCCAACAACAGCAGATCCTGTGGCCGTTCCACACTGATCAACGAAGCACCAAAGATATTCCGGCTCTCGGATGCCACTTGGCGAACACTGCCGAATAGCTCGCCCAGGGTGCCGCTCTTCTCTTTCAGTTGAGCCCGTTCCTCGATCAGACGCCCCTGATTTTCAGTGTAGCGCTGATCCAACTCCAATTTTTGCTGCCTGGCGGCGGCAAGCGCCTGTTTGGCCTCGTCAAGAAGACGTTGGCGTTGATCCCGCTGTTCGAGAAACCGCTGCTCTCTCGCTGTATCCCTATGCTTCTGCTGTTGCCTGGATTCACGCACCTGCTGCAACAGACTCTCTAAAGAATCAGCCTTGGCAGCAAAAAGCAGACTGCTTTGGGATAGCATCAGCATAAACAGCAGAAAGAATAATTGCTTCATGGCATCCGCTCCGGCACGATCAGGGGGAGTGGCATCAGATCGGGGGGAAGCCGCTTTTCGGCAATCTGCAGCGCCCTGTCGATCTTACGGTTGTGTTCCAGCGCCAACGGTTCCCAACGGGAAACCGCTCTATTCCAAATACCCGCGGCCTTGCCATCCAGCGTCAGGTAGTAGAGCGCAACCCGTCCCAAGCGCAGAAAAGTCACCAAACGCTCCTCACCATCGAGTTCCAGTTTTCCGCGGTAGGATTCGATGGTTCGCCCGTACTCGGTCTCCACCTGGTAGGCCTCCAGCAAACGACGATATCGCTCGGGAAGAGTAGCATCGCTCTGTCCCTCAAGATCCTGCAACTGTGCAATACGTTTGGCGCGCTCATCCGGAATAAAAGGCGTATCCAGTTCGACGAAACGATCCAACACATCCAGCATCCGTTCCATAAGCGGTTCAATTTCGCGACGGGTGTTATCGATGGAGAGAAGCTGTTCGGCAAGACGATGAAGCTCTTCGTCCTGCGAGGTTACAAAACGCTGGCGATGCTCATTGTACTGTTCCAGTCTTTCCAGTTCTGCAGTGACCTGACGATATTTTTCCAATAGATTGCGGGACTCGTCGTCGAGTTGCTCGACCCGCTTCTGCGAATCGATAGCCTCACTGACCGCCCTCTGCTGCTCAGAAAGCGCTGCACCGAAGCTGTCAGCCAGGACCGGAAGCGGTAGAAACACAAGGAGTACGACAAGCCGGAAAAGTCTCATCAAAAAGACCGAAATTTGCATAATTGAAACATTACCCAAAAATAGAGCCAACGAAAAATAACCAAATTATATATAGACTTGGAAACCGTTCAGGATACGACTATCTTTCAAGCTTGGCCGCCCCATGATACCCGAGATTTATACCCTAAAAAGGATAAAGATAACAAATAGACGGCAGTTGAACATATCGTCAAATATTCTGAATTGACTTACATCCATCCCCCCCGGCTCTCAGCCCAACCAGGCCGTGATTTGCACCATGCAATACCGCGATAATTCTCTGTTAAGCCGGTAATGCCTATGTTAAATAGGGGGATACTTGGGGTATGAACTGAATCCCGCACTCAATCAAAGCAAAATAAAGAGGGAGAAAAGAGGATGGCCTATAAAAACCGCCTGCACCGAAGTGAACTGGCCGTGCCCGGCAGTAACATGCGAATGCTGGAGAAAGCCCCCAAGGCGGGTGCCGACCTCGTGTTTCTGGACCTGGAGGACTCTGTCGCTGTCCCCGACAAGGAGCAGGCCAGGAAAAATGTCATCCATGCGCTGAACAATTTCGACTGGTCAGACTGCTCCATCTCGGTGCGCATCAACGGGCTGGACACCCACTTTTGCTATCGCGACATCATCGATGTTGCGGAACAGGCTGGTGACAAACTGGATACTTTGCTGGTACCCAAGGTTGGTCGACCCTCCGACCTGCAGTTTGTCGCCCTGCTGCTGGAGCAGATCGAGGCAGCAAAAGGGCTGAAACCGATCAATCTGCATGCCCTGATCGAAACCGCCATTGGCATGGCCAACGTGGAGGCCATCGCCCAAGCCTGTCCTGACAGACTGGAAGCACTGGTCTTCGGCGTTGCCGACTACGCCGCTTCCACCCAAGCCCGAACCGTCAGCATGGGGGGGCCCAACCCAAACTACTTGATGCTCGATACCCCGGATGAAAATGGTAACCGGCAGACCTATCTGGGCAATCAGTGGCACTTCGCCATGTCACGGATGATCGTTGCCTGCCGGGCCTATGGCCTGCGTCCCATCGATGGCCCGTTTGGTGATTTCAGCGACCCGGAGGGCTACCTGGCTGTGGCCAGGGCCTTTGCTGCGCTGGGAGGTGAAGGTAAATGGGCGATTCACCCCTCACAGATTGCCCTGGCCAATGAAGTCTTCTCTCCCGGAGAGGCCGAGGTAAATCGCGCCCAACGCATCATCCTGATGATGGACGAAGCCGAGGCTGAAGGCAAGGGCGCTGTCAGCCTGGATGGCAAGATGATCGATGCCGCTTCTATCAAACAAGCTCAGGTTGTGCTTGAAAAGGTAAAGCAGATCAGCAAACAGGCGGTCTGAGGGGAACATGCGTGGATATTCATGAGTAGCAAGCCAAAGAACACTACGACCGCTTCTTCTCCAATGAATCCAGCAACGCACCAGTAGCGTATCTCTATGGATAATTTGCCTGATCCGCTACGCTTGATCAGGCCTACTAAGGAGAGCGTTAAAGAACATGCTTCGAATCACTCTTTTTCTCACCCTCCTGGGATTCATCACCGGGATATGCGCCGCTCCCAAGGCCGAGCTTTGGCAGCGCTGGCAAACCCATGATGAAACCTCATCACTTCTGGTCGACCACGCCCCCTGGCAAGACTTTCTCGACAGTTATCTATCTCAGGGCAGCGAAGGCAGAGTTACAAGCCTACCTGAATCAGTTACAACAGACCCCTGTATCCCGCCTCAACAGAGATCAGCAGCGCGTTTTCTGGATCAATCTCTACAACGCAGGCACCGTGATGGTCATACTCAATCACTATCCGGTGGAGTCTATTCTCGACATCAACATCTCTCCGGGTATCTTCAGCAATGGCCCCTGGGGCAAGAAGCTCTTTACCGTCGATGACCACAAGATTGCACTCGATGATATCGAACACCGTATTCTACGCCCCATCTGGCATGACCCCCGGCTCCACTATGTCTTGAACTGCGCATCTATCGGTTGCCCTAACCTACAGCAGAAAGCATTCACTGCAATAAACACAGACAGTCTCCTGGAACTGGCCTCGCGGCAGTACATCAATCATCCCAGAGGGGTAAATATCGAAGATGAAAAATTAACCGTCTCCAGCATCTATCATTGGTTTAAGGATGATTTTGGCGGCAGCGATCAGCAATTGCTGGCACATTTTCGGCGTTATGCAGAACCGGCGCTTCTCACACGGCTATCTAAGATCGATGAGATTGAAGACCATCATTACAACTGGCGGCTCAACAGCGCCAAATAGAGGGTGGCGCACATGCCTCTGCATCCTGGGCGTGTTATTGCAAATCACAGGATGCAGCACACTGCAAACCGAACCAGCAGTGGTCGACAACGTAACAGCCGATTGCCTGGCACTGTTCCAACAGGCGGATGAACTGGCTTTGCAAACCGGCACAGTTGATGGCGGTTTTGCACGTATCCCCGATTTTCCCTGGCTGCGGACAAATCGTTTCTTTGCCTCCCTCTCTGTTAGCGGCTGAGTAAAACCGCGCATAGATGGCGAAGGCCGCCTCGCTGCGTCGATACATCCTCCGTCAGAACGTCACATCC
>JAMJIN010000634.1:0-1012 GCA_036784775.1 Chromatiales bacterium
CGCGAACGCCGATTTCGACAAATGCGTAGCCTAAATTGAGGTCGAAAATGATATAAAGCGGCGTGCTACATTTTGATGTATTTACTATCAACTGATAGGTGTGTATTTTATGAAGTTGTACTGCATGTCCTTATTCAATATAAGGTTAGGTATTATTTAGATTTAGTTCGAAATATGTAGTTTGCTGTTTCCTAATTTGTGCACGTAGGCCTACATCCTTGCTGGCGTGGAAAGCCATTACAAATATTATTATAATTAACTCGCGCAAGTGCGCGTAATGCTATTTACATAGTGTAGTATTAGTGTACGATCGTTAGGATCAATGCTGTCTACGAATACCGTCCTATATGATTTGCTTAGCATAAATTGTAGTTCAGAAATGTTTATAGCATATGTTGTTAGTGCTTTATAAGGATAGTTAGCTAGTGCCTGTTGGCCTTAGTTATTACGTAATTTCGCGTGCTGCCTATGGCTACAGCGCAAACTATAGCTCACGACAGCCAGTCGTCTGTGCTATTGTTTAGAATAACAAACATGTTATTATAATATTATACTTTATATAATTATGTGACGTCAGTTTATAGTAATTATGGGGTATTAGCGATATGTCACTGGTAGCATTTATAACTATAATTATCTACTGTCGTGACTGTATTAGTCGTTAACTATTGGTTGTATTGTGTGTTGGCAGACGTTCGACACTCTGCCGCCTCGCCTTTAGCCTCGCTTTCCGCTTTTCGCCTTTCGCCTTATAGGCGTATTAGTCTCCGTTCTTCGTATTTGTAATAAAATATTACAACCGTACCCAAATCGTGTGGTGTAACTGATTGACGTTAGACGCCCTACCACACATGGTGTCAGAAGTGGGATTTGATGACGCGACGAGACCACGAAGACGAGGCGAGGTGGCGGAGACGTAGAGTCGAGTAAGGAGCCTGGACCCTGATGACAACCTCGAGCGACATCCTGACGTCCTCGACATCCGGTCTGACGTTTGACCGAGAGTAAGGCG
>JAMJIN010000253.1:0-3997 GCA_036784775.1 Chromatiales bacterium
AGTCGCTGGTCTTCAAAACGAAGAATGGGAAGGGCATGGATTTTGCGGTGAATCTCTGATCTGCTAGACTTCATAATAAGCGGGTTTGTTGTTGGGTAAGGTTTTGTTTTGACGAGCTTATTTTACCTCGACAACAATCCGCTTTCTCATTTTTCTCGCTTAAATGCAGGATTTTTCCTGGTTTCTGGATCTCACCAGCGGTGAATTCCAGAAATTATGCAAAATATTCATTTCACCCTGTCTTTTATGCGATGAAACGGGTATCAGCACCGGTATTTATGCAACTACCGGGTAATCACTGAATAAGCCTTATTCTACCACCGGTTTTGAAACTCAAATTTGACTTCACAGGAGTCATTTTAAGGAGATAAAAAAAGCATTCCTCAAGCCTGTACGAAATGAGAATGAAAATGGCATAGTGCGCGCTACAAGATCAGCCATGACAGTTTCCAAACCAGAGTTGTACCATGACAGGATTTTTAGTTTTTTGCCCCAAAACCCTGTCAAGTGCTTTTTGTAATTATTTACTGCTTGCCACGGGTTTTTGAGAAGTTACTTTGTTGTTGGGTAAGGTTTTGTTTTGACGAGCTTATTTTACCTCGACAACAATCCGCTTTCTCATTTTTCTCGCTTAAATGCAGGATTTTTCCTGGTTTCTGGATCTCACCAGCGGTGAATTCCAGAAATTATGCAAAATATTCATTTCACCCTGTCTTTTATGCGATGAAACGGGTATCAGCACCGGTATTTATGCAACTACCGGGTTCATTCTCTTATTCTGCTCCAAACCTTCATCTCTCACCGGCTCGTCTGCACCCACACCCTGGGCTGTCAGATACTCCACACCGACGCCATTAGTGATGAGATAGTAGCGCACATACTCGGCACGCCTACGGCTGAGTTCCATATTCCGCTGTGGTCTGCCTGAAGAGTCGGAGTGACCAATGATCACTATCCGCACACGCTTATCCACCGTGCGGACTATTTGCAATAGCCGTTTCATCTGGGCCGGAAGCTGTCCTAGACCGTTTTGCCGATTATCCTGCTGTGCGGTATCCACGCCGAAAAGAATCGCCATCTACACGATAATACCCGGTTCCATCTTGAGTTGTTGCAGATAGTCCTCCCAGCGCAGGTGATCACGGATAGACAGAAACAGCCACAGCCCCAGAACAACCGCTATTACCAATAGCGACACGACCAGCAGTGGTGAAAACTTGCGCGGAGCTTGCTTGAAACGAGTCTGCAGGCACGATTTCAGATGATCCCGCACCGGCTCCAGGAGAGTGGGATCAACATCTGATGCATCCAGGACATCAGCTTGCTCCAGATGGATATTTTCCAGGGCATTATTGAAGACCTGCCGTAGACTTTCCGGGGCATTTCCACGAATGGCGCCGGCGATGACCGCCTTCGGCCCTTGCACCAGCCAGATCGTGTAATCACCCATCTGGATGCTGTTCAGAGCGTGGTCCTCTTCTACGCCGAAAGAGTCCCTGACAAAATCCTGGATCGCGGTCAGCATAGCTGAGACCAGGTCCGCATCCTGAAAGGCTTCAGCTTCCACCGCTACGTGTTGCAACAGAAGACCACTCTCCGGGTGGATAAGGAAGACCTGTTCCACCCGGTAAACCAAGCTGTGCAGCAGGACGATCTCGGCGAAGGGTCTTCCGCTACGCATCGATTCCAGACGCCACCTCAGGCCCTGCCAGGAAAGACTGTTCTCCACTGCCTGGCTGAGAGACTGAATCATCTGCTTCAGTGTTTCAGACATGGCCTTACGGATCGCAGGACCAATAACCGGAAACAGTAGATCAGCGAAGGTACGGATATTGCGTTTCACAGAGACCCGGATGATCTCTTCAACGGTGGGGCTTAGCGCAGTGGAAAGCTTTTCACCCTGCTTTGCACTGAGCAGCAGCGCCTCGGGCAACACCCGGCTGACATCCTGCGCATGCAGGTCTGGGTCGTCCAGGCGCTCGCCCAGCTCTTCCAGCCGATTCTGCTCTGGCTGCAGCAGCAGATGACGCAGTTCTTCCAGTCCGTCTTCCATTTCGATATTCCGGTCAGCTATCTCTGCCGCCTCATCGCAGGATATAGCAGGGCTATTCAAGACCCCCGGACTCCCCCTGGCTCAGCATGGAGGTATCGGAGAGGCGCAACGCCAGCTCCGTCAGCAAACCGGATAATGCGGAGCGATCCACCTTATCTTCCCGCAACTCACCAGCCGTCCGGTCAAGAGCGTTACTGGTTTCGTCATATTTCCTGCCGATCTCCTCGGAGAGCGTCTTTGACTGATCCAGGATCTGTTGACGAAGTTCCCGGGTAACATCGTCAAATTGATTATCCATCTCGGTCAGTTTCTTCTCCATAAGCTTGATGGCTTTGCTCAGTTCGTCCGCCAGCCTCTTTTCCCCTTCGGCACGGTCATTCTGTTCGTTTTTCAAGCGGGCACCCAGGGATCCGATCTCTTTGTTGACATAGCCTTCGAGATCATTGAGACGCTTGGAGGACTCTTCACGCAGCCGCGTAACCTCTTTCATGATGCGCTCTTCGAGACGGGTGAACTTGCGCTCGTAGTCCCGCATCTGGTTGCCGAAGAGGATATCCCGGATCTTGTCGACATTCTCCACGCCGGAAGATGCCTCTCCCCCTGCATTTTCACCACCACTGCTTCTTGTTGCGGTGGGGAGGTCTGTCGGTTTTTTTCTTTGCCCGGCCATATTTTCATTCCCTTCAAAGCTAACGCCGGCATTCAAAACCAGCTAAGTAATATCCCACCTCATTCATGGGGGAGATGAAAAGGATGTAGCGCGTCCGCAATATGCAGTAAAATCATGGTGTTGAAACAAGGCCACCACGCACAACAGAACACGCCATAGTAGAACGCCACAGCTATTTCCTACCTTGTTCAACAAGTCTATTTCTGTTAGTACGCGTCTAAAAGACTCACGGGATCAGGTTGACGTTCATCATGAAACCCGACAGTGATCATTATCTGGATCGACTCTGCATCTATAGCCAGTGCCCAAGGATAAGCCGGAATACGTATGTCCAATTGTGGTTCAACGCAGCTATTGCGGCAGCATGAAAATTTTGAGTTAAACACATCAGCACTGATGCCAGGCAGGAGCGTCATCCTCGTATGATCATAGGTGTTGATTGAGCCAACTCCAGTTGGCTAACAAGTGGACACGCGGCCGGGCAAGACTGTGCTTGGCTGTAAGGGAGATTCTGCTGAGGCATTGTTCCCACTCGTCATGCATAAAAAACCGCCCTCTAACTACATGGACCTACCCATATCATGCTGTCGCTCAGCGTACACACTTAAGTATAGGAATCTTGGGATGTGTGCTGAAAATAGTAGGAGAGCATCATGATAAAGATCGATCCAGTTCTGGAAGAGTCTCTTCCAAGCATTCAGGGTAACCGGCAAGAGTCTGATATCACGCAAAAGGGAATATTGAGCAGTCAATCATTGCGATATGAGAATCATCACTTTTCCAATACAAGAGGTATCAGCGCGCACAATCGGGATCAGGGATTTATACCAGCCTTTCAGGATACCCGCAGTGGCCTCTATGTTGTTTCGTGCTTTGCTGATGGTTGTCCTGCCCCAGTGCATATTCTCGATGGCCTGCCAGATGATTGGGTGGGAAGCCGGGATGCCAACGGCCGTGTCCTCAAGGCCCATGCAGAGATAATATCCGGCTTTCTCCGCGATGGTCGTTTCTATACCAGGGAAGAGGCATGCCAGACTACGCGGTGAGAGGGATAGTTGATCCACGGACGGATACCAGACGGCATGGGAGATGCAGGAAAGAAGGTGGTGGATAAGTGGGGCAATAATCCTGCCCGTTTCCTGTCATCAGCAACCCGAAATAACCCTAATATTTGCCAACCTGACAAATATGATTTGTAACTTCTCAAAAACCCGTGGCAAGCAGTAAATAATTACAAAAAGCACTTGACAGGGTTTTGGGGCAAAAAACTAAAA
>JAMJIN010000360.1:0-1947 GCA_036784775.1 Chromatiales bacterium
AGTATCCGCACACTTGGTACAACGTCACAGCGAACGATGCTTGGTTATTCCTCAACCCGGTCGATGCTCCGCACACGTACCGACGTAAGAAAGTTGTCGTGTGGGTATTACGACGATCCGTTAACATTGATGTATCACGTCAACAAGGGACTGTACACTCTGAGGACGTCGACTACGCAGGCGCAAATGAGCTATAGTTCCGTCACTCAGAAAATGACGTTACACATGACAGCGAACACCCTGTTCACCTTACCGCACCCCACGACGGCGTCCATGTTAGGATTCCGTAAACCCGTAGCCAGCGACTCGGCTACGGCGTCATCCTCCACCACCATGGACTCCCGCCCTTCCGACTCGTCGTATCCCTTCCACTTCGAGGCCGAAGATGTGGTGAACTTGACACAGGGGTTCGACACCCTATACGTCTACACGAACATCGTGGAGTCTCGCATAGTGGGTGACACTCTCGCACCTCTGTTGCGACCCATTCCGATTAGCGGACGTAACGGTGACAGGGTGTCCGCTCGTTTCACTAACGTGCACTACGTGCCTCTGTTGTACTCGCACTTCGATTCGATCGAGGTGGATATAAGGGACGACATGGGTCGACGGTGACGCTTCATTTTCGTCGACGCAGGTCCAGACTGTTCTGATGAATTACAACGATTATTACGCACGCCAGGCTGGCGGTGCGCTGCCCTACTTCGCCGGTGCGCCATACCAGCGAGGTCACGGACTGGGCAGTCTGTTCGGCAGTCTGTTGCGCAGCGTCATGCCGCTCTTCAAGAGAGGTGCCGTGGCGTTGGGCAAGGGAGCGTTGAAGACCGGCGTTCGCATAGCCGACGACGTCTTATCGGGACAGAACATAAAAACGGCTGCCAAACGACGCGTCACCGATGCCGTGCTCAGCAGTATTCGGAGCCCCCCTGGTAAACGTATAAAACGAGCGGCCGCAAGGCCGACCGTCACTGCAGTAAAGAGACGCCGCAAGAAACGGACGTCCCAGAAACGCGTGGCAGAGATGGCGTTCGTGCATAGACAGTCGTGCGAGGGAGTCAAGACCGAGCTGGATCTCTTTACCGTACCCCCCACTCAGAACTGCATCGTCGACAGTCACGTGGTGGAACATCAACCCACGGCCTCTCTGGAGGACCGATCGAATTCTTCATCCCCGGATCGGGAGACGATTACATAGATCTCGCCAACACGATGCTCCACTTGCAGGTGAAGGTGACGCGAGCCAACGGTGCCGATATCGACGCGGGCGAACCCGTGGCACCGGTGAACAACTTCTTGCATTCGCTGTTCAGCCACATCGACCTCTCTCTGAACGACACGCTCGTGACCTCTTCGGCCTCCAACTCGTACCCGTATCGATCCTACATAGAGACGCTGCTGAGTTACGGATTCGATGCCAAGTCGACGCAGCTGACGAATCAGCTGTGGTACAAGGACAAGGCTAGTCGCATGCACGCCTCCGAGCTAGCCGCCGGACTCTTATTAAATTTAAGAAAACATTTCTTGATTTACAAATTTTCTTGTGTGGATCCCTAGAAAACAATTGAAGAAAAATGTTCTTGCTTTTTTCTTGATTTAAGAAAACGCTTTTCTTATTTCAGAAAAACATTTCTTAGATAAGAACAATTTTCTTGAATAAATAAGAAATTTTTTCTATAGCCTTTTCTTAATTATAGAAACTAGTTTTAAGAACATTTTTATTAAGACAAATTTCTTAAATCACGAAAATAATTTTCTTACGTGGCTCCCTTTTCTTTTCTTTAAACAAGAACATTATTTTTAGCAGTGCAAGTATGGAAATAAAATCCCGCCTTGTCGAACATCGTTTGATACATTAAATAAGTCAGAGGTCGTGGAACCCCATTTAATACCAAACATTTGGGTTCTGTACCAGTATAACAAGATTCGTATGAGTAGGACAGGCACACA
>JAMJIN010000635.1:0-1010 GCA_036784775.1 Chromatiales bacterium
AAATCGCTCAAGCTCATGCCTGTCTGAAATTGGATTGGATTCTGTGCCATGTCCGCTCTCCTATTGTGGATCGTGGCATCATCTTGCAACAACCAGTGGCTCATTCCGTGAGTCACTGCTGAACATTCGTACTAATCAAGAAGTTTTTTGCATATTCCACGGCAGCAGCTCATCGATTTTATTGATCGGGTGCGAACTTATCACTGACAACATCGCGTTATTGTCAATTTTAATGCGCCCATCATCACAGTAGCGCGTCAACACTACTCAGCGAGCCAGTGTGTAGCGTATCACCCGGGACGGTTCCGAGTTTCTCAAGATCTGCATTAAGTTCGTCTCCAGCCAGTCTTTAAACCTCTTATAGCGCTTGTCCAGCATGCAGGTCCAGAACCCGAAGTTCAGCTCGGCGATAATGCGTCCCGGGTTGAGCACCTTGTGTTGGCGGGTCAACATCACCTTGCTCTATTCAGTGCGCCGACATCGTTGTCGTGCCGGATGATATGGGGATCGTTATACCAATCATCTCGCCCAAAATACTGCAGAGCGGCACTATGGATGCTATTGCGCAGGGTGGCCTCCAGAGCCTGGAGGACCGGATAGAGGCCTAAGCTTAGCGCCATGTTCCAGGCGTAGTGGCCGAACAGGGTGCAGTTGCTATTTTGGGCCTACCGCCGGCGGTAGGCAGCAAGGCGTTCTACCGAAAGTGCCTGCTCCAGTTTGGTGGCGAAGTCTGCAATGTTGTGGCTTTATGTAGTACGTACTACAATATCTCATATGAATGATCATATGAGGATTTCAGGTGCAACGGCAAGTCCCGATACGTGAGGTGAATCAACATCTCTCTCGATATATTGAGATCGCAGAACAAGGCGAAGAGATCATTATCACAAAACGAGGGCGGCCTGTTGCTCGGCTGTCTGCTGTTAAACCCCAGCGTTGCATAAAAACAGGCCAGCAATGACTACGCTGCCTTCTCGATTTCATCCAGGTAATGCAATAACTCGTTTTGC
>JAMJIN010000636.1:0-1009 GCA_036784775.1 Chromatiales bacterium
TCGCGCCTCGGCTACGCTGCAGTGCGCACACCACCCATGCCACAACGCCTCCTCAGCATGGCTGAGGCTCGGGGGTAATCAGGAAGGCGTATTGAGCCAGACATCGGAACCAGAGACCAGCTTGAGCGCCAGTGCCATATCGTAGTCCGGCAGATAGGCAATGGGGAGCGTGCCGGCAAGTTCGCACAGATGCTGGTGAAGGATTTCAACAAACTGCTTACCCTCGTGATCCATGGGATGGGCCTTGCCCTCCAAAACCATCTGAAACGGATATTGACCAGCGATGGCCTTGAGACACGCCAGTTCGCTGAACAACAGGTCAGGCCGTTTATAGGCTGTCATTCGCCGGGCAAAACCGAGGATCGGATGATCGGGGTTCAGTTCAATGTCGCATTGTTGCTTCACCTCATCGATCAGCGCCGCCTTGGCCTCTGTGTGCGCCTGCCAAAGCGCATCGTCACCAATGCAGTGAGCCGCACGTGTCAACAGCTCAGGCTCATGACACCAGCCAGGTAGATGACTGTCGTAAAGTTTAATAAAACGGGTCTACGCGGAAGCGTGTGGGTGAATTCTGAATTAAGCCAAGTGTAACACATTGAAATCGTGAAATTATTCAGTGAATCTGTGTTGGGTGAAAGTGGTTTCATTTTTCGGTTAGGCTAATGTCATGAAGAATCCAAAGTCAATCCGAGCGCTATTTGCATTCCCCGGCTTTACCGCCTTATCAAAATTGGTGGGTGTGTTTGGAGATCGGTATACCCGTGTGATCCAACTCAAGAGACGAAAAAAACAGCCATCTGTTCTCACTGTGGGCGCAGATGCCATGGGCGTTATGACAAGAAGACCTTGCGGGTACGTGATCTCTCGGTTGCCGGATGGCGAATCTACCTGGAATTCGAACGCTGGCGTGTTAGTTGTCCAAGGTGCAACAGTGTGCATGTAGAGCATCTTGATTGGCTGGCAAAGAATCCTCGCTATACTCAACGCTTTGCCATGCATGTGGGTAAAC
>JAMJIN010000637.1:0-1008 GCA_036784775.1 Chromatiales bacterium
GCCGCTTCACATTGGCTTTCGGTGCCGTAGTCTTTGAACAAATCGCTCAAGCTCATGCCTGTCTGAAATTGGATTGGATTCTGCGCCATGTCCGCTCTCCTATTGTGGATCGTGGCATCATCTTGCAACAACCAGTGACTCATTCCGTGAGTCACTGCTGAACATTCGTACTAATCAAGTGAAGTTTTGGGTTTTGAACAGGCAACTGTTTAAGACGGCAGTAGAGGTCGTCAGCCAGTTGTCTGGCCATAAGATCCGGCTGGCCTTGAACAAAAGGCAGCATTCGCAGGCCTCGAAGTGACTCATCCAGATGCACAGTGCGCAGCAATTCCGCCTGCTGACGGGATGCCTCTCCCTGCCATTGCCGGCTAAACCCGGAGACCCAACTGTTCTGTTGCAGATCCAATGCCCTGAGGGTCAGATTCAACTGCCGACTGCTGTCGAGTCTGAGATCCAGGCCGATGAAATAGTGGATCGGCTGTTCACCATCGCAGGGTTTAGTGGGTCTATCCCGATGACTCCAGTGTTTGTCCCGTTGTTGTCGGGCCAGATGAATACCCTGAGTCGCCAGTAGTTCGGCGTTGATTTTATCGCGTATGTCCCGTGTCAGTTGATCCATTTTTGGTTGAATCGCACCGTCGTTTAGTCTGCCCAGCAATACGGGTTCTCCCTGGAAACGGGGATGTTGGCTGAGTTGTGTTTTGAGATAGGGGATAAGATCCTGCTCGACCCACTGGTCAAGCGTGGATTGTGATGCGGGTCTGGTCTGTTGGGTGACACAACCACTCAGGCCTATCAGAAGCAGAGTAAGACAGATTGATCTAAACATTCCCTTGTCTCCTTTCCAGTTTGACATGGCCCAGGGCATCGATAATGAGCAGACCGCCACTGGACTCCTGCATCAATCGTCTTGATTAGCACGAATGTTCAGCAAGCCGCAGCCATGTCTCGGGACGTGGTGAAGTCGTTGCAGCAGCCCGAAGCAAACGAGGTAGCATGGCTCTGAGG
>JAMJIN010000638.1:0-1007 GCA_036784775.1 Chromatiales bacterium
ATTAAGAAATCCTTCGATGAGATCGTGGAATCTAGTCGGGCGACAGCAGAGGCGGTAGTCGCCGATAAAAAACGGATGTTCGGTGGTGGTGCGGTTGGTGACAATAATGCCGACGGTAAAGACAAAGGCGATGACACGGCGGATCAGGAATACGCGCGTTACCTTGATCGGTTGCAGTCGAAGAACGAAGCGCTCCGTCAGTCGTTTTTGACAGAGGCCGAGATCGAGGCGGAGCGCTACGAAGAGAAGCAGTTCATTATTGAGGATTCGTTCCAAGCAGAGTTGCTAACGGCAGCTGAACGCAATGAGCAGTTAGCGAATCTGGAAAAACAACACCAGGATAAACTGACGCAGATCAATCAAAAAGCGCTTACCGATCGGCAGCGGTATGAGGCCATGAGCGCTAAGCATAAAACCAAAACGGTTCTGGGTGAATTAGCCAGCCTTACGAGCGGTATTGCGAGGCACAGCAAAGCCGCGTTCCTGATAAATAAAACGGCGTCGATGGCTAATGCGATTATGAGTGGCTATGAAGGCGTGAATAAGGCTATCGCAACATACTCACCCCCGCTCAGTTTTGCGATGGCAGCCTTGCAAGGCGCTGCTGCTGCCGCGAATGTCTCCAGTATCGCCTCAACCTCTTTCGGCGGTGGCGGGAGCGTTTCTCCCTCCGTGGGTTCGTCAGGCGGCACCTCTGTAGTTTCTGCTGGTTCTATAACCGCGCCAGAAACAGCCGTCCCCCCAGAATCAAACACTCGTACCTTTTCAATAACCGACATTGATGAAAACGCCGTCATGTCAGGCCAGGCGGTTCGTAATCTGATCGACCTCATAAAAGAGCAACAAGAAGACGGGTACGTTTTAGAATGACCCCATATATCGCCTATCAAAACCTCTTCCAGTCCGCCTCAATGGTCAAGGCCTCAAGCGAGGCTGAGGGTTATGACGGGGCGAACGCTTACGATGATAGAACGTATGATTTCTGGAAACCCGCAAGCGCCGGTACC
>JAMJIN010000639.1:0-1007 GCA_036784775.1 Chromatiales bacterium
TGCCTGGTGTCATGTGCAACGTCATTTTTTGAGTGATGGCGCTGTAGCTCAATTTTGCTCGCGTCTTATCTGTCGCCGTACTGTTCAGTCCCTGGTTGACGTGATTCATCAATGACATGGGAGACTTGTAATATCCAGCTCTGATCCTCGCACTCGGGGTTAGATCCATAGCAATCGTCTCGTTAAGGAAGAACCAGGTGTCGTACATTCCTATGTTGTACCACGTATGCGGGTACTGTATCTCTGCCAACCCGCATTCCCACTCGCCAGTCAGATCGATAAGTCGAGGTAAGTCGGTGATGTAATGAGCCAACGTATTGTTGGGATACATCTTCAGCACGGAGTTGTCTTGCAAACGGTTGCCATCCCGTCGGATCGGTCTTTCTCTTACGCAACACATCATTCACGAGATCCACCACGTTACTTCCGACAATCGGCGCACCCTCGTGGATCAGTTCGCCGCGAGTTGTCCAAGACATGTTTCTTTTCATACGCTCCATCAAACGTCTGGCTTTGCCTTGCATGGTCTTGGGGACGGTGTCCACGACGTCGGCCTCTATCTCGCTAGTAGTAGCAGGAGCTCCTACTGCTCTCTCCGCCTCCGCCCCCGCCCCCAAGGCCATCTTGCGTGCGTGTTCCATCTCTCTCTCTACCTCTTGAGCAGCACCTCTCGAAGCAAGGGCAGAAAGACCGAACTTGCAACGGTGCTAGTAAGGCCGATAGGAAACCTCCGCTCTGTCCCTCGCCGACCTGCTGTTGCAGTAAGATGCGTCTTCTCCTGGCAGCTGGCGTTCGTCTCTGAGCCAACTCGCGTAATTTCGTCCTGTATTTACTCAAACGACGCCTCTGTAATTCGGTCAATGGAATGTTCTTTTTTTGTAGGCACACTCGGCTAGTGCACACAGCAGATCGGCGTCTGCGTTGGCGATGATGGCCCTTTTCAATTTGTTGCTCTTGATTCTGTTCAGTGCCTGTATGCACACAATGTCTCTTCACCAGCTCAGACA
>JAMJIN010000254.1:0-3925 GCA_036784775.1 Chromatiales bacterium
CCTCAGAGCCATGCTACCTCGTTTGCTTCGGGCTGCTGCAACGACTTCACCACGTCCCGAGACATGGCTGCGGCTTGCTGAACATTCGTGCTAATCAAGAAAACTTTTTCTCGCAATTCAGGATATCGAGAAAGTATAAACGCGACTTCTTTTGTAAAAATGATCACGACCACAAAACCATTATATTTTTGGTTTTTTTACAGGTGGTGTCAATGGACTAAATACCCTGCCATCCGCACGCAGAAACCGCATGAAGAATTCGAACAAAATCAGGCGTGTTGTTTGCACAAAAACCAGCAGTGCCTCGACACCAATAACCAATAGGTGGCCCATGACAAGAACCAGGTAATACCCCGTTGAGCTTTCAATCAAATTCGCCATCGAAAATACAGCAGAAGACATTGCCATATGGGCCAGCGCAAAGGCACCCAGCCGGATAAAAGAGAGACTATTGATAACCAGTTCAAAGCTGCTGTGCAGAATACGCCCAATAATCCCAGGCAGCGCCGCAATACCCTCATCCCGATGAATAACAAGACTGCCAGTCAGGTACCACACGACTGCCACAATTATCAGCGGGAATGCTTGAGGGAAAAACAGCGTGACAAGCGCGCAGATATAGAGGAATAAAACTGCCCCATCAACCATAAACCACTTAATCAGCCGCTTCTGCCAAGCCGCCTCAATCGCAGCAAAAACCAAGCCCATCAGTATCAGTCCACTACCAAGCACCAATGATATGACGATCACCCTGACCGGCTCATGGAGCGGTCTGAACCATATCACCGGAATCACATCTTCGAGACCGAACACCTCACCAAAAGCGATACCGAAGAGCATGGCAGCAATCCCGCATGGCACGAGAAAACGTAACTGCGGCCAGCGAAAGGAGAGTACGAACCCCAACAAAGCCAATATAAATCCATGTCCAAGATCAGGGAACATAAAACCAAATAACAACGGTACAACAAAGGGCAGGATCACATAGGGATTGATCTCCCCTTTCCCAGGCTGTCCAGGCATAGTGGCAAATATCTGAAACGGCCTGCCCCACCATGACTGCAGCACTGTAACCGGCGCTGTCGCAGTAACGGATGGCATCGGATACCTTGTAAGCGCGAGGATGCCCGCTTTTTCCAGAGTTTTGCGGATAACAGAGGGACCGGATGCAGTTGTCCACCCCGTGACGTGGCAGACCTTTTGGCGGGTAGTCAATTGAGACGAATAATCAACGAACCAGCGAAGTACAGCGATATTAGCAAGTGCTTCCTTTAATTCTGCATCACGCCAGTACGCCTTCAGCGTAGCAATATGCCCTGCAATCTCCTTGTCCAGATCTTCCATTCGGAGATCAATAGCGGCCCTCTGCTCATCACACTCTCCCGGCAACCACTCTGGTACATCGAGTTGAATACAATCCGAAGACTCAACCACCTGATCGATCAGCAGTTTCCGGTCAGGCAATCCAGCCAGAAAGAAGAAGTCATGGGTTTCGTTGGAAACCTTCTCGGAAAATATCTCTTTCAGTGAAACGTTCAGCGGATGGTGCTGAGGGCATGCATAGACGCCTTTAAAGAGAAAATCCGTATCGTAGGAAAAAGACTCGATGCCGGAGGCGTTGGATTCAAGCGCCGTCAGGCAGGCATCAAGCAGGGATAAATCGGCCTTTTCACCCTGGAGCAATTTGAGTACATCCTGGATCACGAACAGCCGGGCAGCCCATCTCCTGAAATATTCTACCGACGACTTTGCAACTTCCTCAGGCTCACCCACCAAGTTTGCAGGAATTGCATTATTCGACGGCAACGAGAGATTATGTGAACCGCAGAAACGGTCGAACTCCCTGATCAGGGATTTAATGCCTTTGACATTGAGGTGGGTGGTCTGTCTGGGATCCAGTTCGAGTTGAACATCCCCAGTCTCCGCCAGCACCTCTATCGCATGGACAGTCTGATCTCGCGGTACATAGACCTCAAACCAATGAGCCTGACTGGACCGAAATAGACTCAATCCCATCAGCAGCACTCCGCCATCAAACCCTCCAAAAAAAACATGAAGAACCCCAGATCCAATAGTGCAACAGGTGGATTGACTTAGCGAGAAAAATCCATTTTTCACGGAAGCCAATTTGAAAAAGTATCTATCAGGAGGGGCGTATAAACAAAGAGCCTAGCAATTTCTCGCTAAGCCCTTGATTTGTATGGATCTCAGAACATGCCTTACTGGGAACAAAAACGCTTATAGTTTCACTCCCGAATAAGTTTTACCGAAAGCATCGAGCAAGTGTGTCGTGACGCTAAGGATGCGAAACGGACATCCCAGTCCTATTTCACAACCCCGGCGCTTACGCCTACCTGGGACTACGCGCCTTCGCTTCGCTCTCTATTGCGCGCAGCGAATACAAATACAAGACCCAGCAAGCCAAACAACAGTTCGAGTGGACCCGCGCTTCCAAAACCACCATCATCGTCACCCGCGACCACACCGGTACCAGACAGATTAACTGTCACCGAACCTTCATCCGGATCATCCGATGGGATGTCAAAGCTGTCATTGAACGTTCCTGCAACAGTCGGTGCAAATCTGACCGTCAATGTACAACTTGCCGCCGGTGTCAATGTCTGGGCCGAACAGGTGTCATTCAGGATGCTGAAAGGTGCTGCCAATGGATTGACCAAGGCAATCTGAGCGAGAGTGAGATCTGCGCTGCCGTCATTGGTGATCGTGACTACCTTGTTGGATGCGGCACCCTCGGTGACATTGCCAAACGGCACCTGAAGATCATCCGCAGGCACTACGGAATCAGTAACAGTGATATCTGGCACGGGTACCGGTGCCGCTACCCCTGTACCGGTCAGGTTGATTGTAATGGAGGCTTCATCAGGATCGTTAGACGGGATATCAAAGCTGTCATTGAATATCCCTATGACAGTCGGCGCAAATCTAACCGTCAATGTACAACTTGCCGCCGGTGTCAAAGTCTGGGCCGAACAGGTGTCATTCAGGATGCTGAATGGCGCGGCCAATGGATTGGCCTGGGCGATCTGACCGAGAATGAGATCTGCGGTGCCGTCATTGGTGATCGTGACTATCTTGTCAGATGAAACACCCTCAATAACATTGCCAAATGGCACCTGAAGATCCTCTGCAGGCACTACGGAATCGGTAACCGTAATGTCCGGCACCAGTGCGACTGTCCCTGTGCCCGTCAGGTTGATCGTAACGGTGGCTTCATCTGCATCGTCGGACGGAATGTCAAAGCTGTCACCGAACGCCCCTATGGCCGTCGGTTCAAACCTGACCGTCAAAGTGCAGCTTGCCGCCGGCGCCAGGATCTGCGTTGAACAGGTATCATTCAGGATACTGAAGGGCGCCACCAGTACGTCCAGCGCACCGATATTTCCGATAGTCAGATCTGCATTTCCATCATTGGTAATGGTAACTGTCTCATCCGAAGTAGTGGCCTGGGTGACATTACCAAAGGCAATCGCAAGATCGTCCACCGGGGCGATGGAATCGGTAACGGTGATATCCGGTACCGCTAACCCTATACCCGTACCGTCAACGTTGACCGTTACCGGGTTTTCGTCCGGATCGTCAGAGGGAATATCGAAACTGTCGCTGAAAGCGCTGGTCGACGGTGGCGAGAATCGCACGGTTAAGGTGCAACTGGTTGCCGGAGTCAGTGTCTGCGTCGAGCAGGTGTCGTTCAGGATACTAAAGGGTGACGCCAACGGATCGGCCTGGGTGTAGATGGCGGTAAAAACCCGAACATAATTGGCGAACAGCGGTAACCGGATGAAATAGCTGCAAATAGCGAGTCAGAAGAAACAGCCAGCGACAAAGAGTGACATCGAGAAAGAAATCGGGAAGATGTAGGGAGCCGTTGAGAAGGTGTGGTACCGGGTGTATCGACCTCGACAGT
>JAMJIN010000640.1:0-1004 GCA_036784775.1 Chromatiales bacterium
GAATAAGTTGAGGTCGTGTAAGAGTTAAGCCGTTACGCTGTTGCAGGTCCGAAATGTGAGTCGACCAAGACTTGGTTTGACAATCCAGGTGCGATTAAGACCTTACCGAATTTCTGCAAACAGTCGTACGAATACATACTGAAGGGAGACTTCAATGGCGACGGTCGGATGGACATTATGTGTCATGATTCACATTCAGGAAAGAAATGGATTTATTATGGCTCCAATCAGGGTTACTCCGGTATCGGCTGGAAAAAAAACATGGGATGGTGTCTCCATAATGGAGCCTCTCTCTACATCGGAGACTTCAATGGTGATTCTAGAGATGATATGCTCTGTCACGACACGAATGGTCACGTGTTTATCGCGTACGCTGACGGTAAGGGACACTTTAGTAAGACAGGGTGGTACAAAGCCAAGATGTTCTGCAGGTGCAGTGGATGTCAACTGTTCATCGGCGACTTCAACGGGGACGGTAAATCTGACATGTTATGCCACGACGGTAAGCTTGGTCGGAAGTGGATCGCATACTCTACGGCTAGCGGCAACTTCCAGAAAGCCCTAATCTGGTACAGGAACATGAAGTGGTGCTACACCTTGACCGGGAAACTGTTCGTGGGCGACTTCAACGGAGACCGCAGAGACGACATGTATTGCTATGATGACACCGTAAAGGGCAACACGCTCATAGCATACGCAAAGACGGGTGGATCGTTCGTGAGCACCGATGAAGCAGACAACATGGGCTGGTGTCTCGCCACAGGCTGCACGTTGTCCGTTGCTTCAGCCAGCAAAGACAGGAAAGACGACCTGGTGTGTCACTGCAAGAATCCGTCCTCGGAGCCAATTAGCGTTCGCTTTCCGTACAACGGTGGTGGCTTCGAAATCTTCCGTCAGTGGAGACGAGTCAGGTCTTGGTGTAACAAGTCGACGGAGATGCTGCTTGTCGGCCGACTCAAGCCTGGTCACTGCGGCAGTTTAGTCTGCATTGACAAAGCCACTGG
>JAMJIN010000641.1:0-1004 GCA_036784775.1 Chromatiales bacterium
GGGCGATTCCATCGTGACTGACGTTACGATTTCAGAGACATATAGTCCTGCTGCTGACAAGTTAATCAACACTGATCCTTGTGTTTATCTGTCTGAGACCCTAGGCCCTTATATACTCTAAGGGCATTAACAATATATCCTTAGGTCTGCTGTGCTCAATATGGGGGCGGAAGTTAAGTGCGTGACTGACGTTACGAAAAAAAGACATAGCAAAAATTCAGTCAACTTTATTTCAAATTTCTCCTCAAACTATTGGCAGGTGAACACTGGTTATAATATTGATTGAAAGGATATCCATCTACAAAAACACACACACCTTTTCAGGTAAAAAATAATATGTTGTTACCAAGAAACTGATGTAAATGTGCGTGACTGACGTTACACGTGACTGACGTTACGGTTTGACTACATGTTGATATACTGCTACTATATCGCAACTCTGAACAATCTAGCTAACAGCTTTGTACTGTGAGTCAAACTAAGTATCTAGAAATGTTCTAAGCTAGATTTGATCATATATAGGTTAAAACATGTCTCAAATTACACTCTTGATACTGAACAAAGCACTGAATCTGCATGTTTCTAATCGGCATGCATGGATATTTAAAAGGTAATGATACAAGGTGCTTGCATAGCTAATCTTAATGCAGGAACTGTCCACATACATGTATATCTATGGCAAAGTAGGAACTTTAGTCATGTACCAGAGCTGGGATAAAACAGATAACATAACAGGCTGTGGGCACTGGTCAATCTGTATCAGTCAGCCAATGGCTTTCAACCATCACTCTGGGAAATCAGGGAATTTGTAAAGCCCTCTTGCATTGATAAGAATAGGGATTGCCAGTTTTTGCTTAATTTTATCCCTTGTGTAGAAGATTTTGTCCTCCTTTGGAATTTTCCAGTACCCTCCAGACTTAGCCATGGTGGAAACCTCATAGCTATTTCCTTGCTGTGACTGAACTTCACCGGGGTACAGTTCGCCATCATAGATAACAACGCAC
>JAMJIN010000642.1:0-1004 GCA_036784775.1 Chromatiales bacterium
CCCATTTATTGCTCTCTCTGCCCACTCTCATTGGTTATTGAAGTCCCATTTTACTGGGTGGACAACTATCCTGACAGAGGGGGCCCGGCCCCTACCGCTCTTTTGAAATCCGCGAACCCAAACCCCGCCTGATCAGCGCTGCGGCCTTTTCCGACCGGGTGGTGCACCATGCCCTCTGCAACATCGTGGAGCCGTTGATCGACCGCTCCTTCATCCACGACAGCTACGCCAATCGCAAGGGCAAGGGCAAGGGAACCCACCGTGCCATCCTGCGCTGCGGTGAGTACATACGGCGCTACCCCTATGTGTTGCAGTGTGACATCCGCAAATATTTTCCCTCCATCGATCACCAGATTCTCAAGGATGAACTGCACCGCCGCCTGAAAGATCAGCGGGTACTCGTCCTGCTTGAGCGAATCATCGACGGCAGCAATCGACAGGAACCGGTCTACGCCACTTTTCCCGGTGATTATTTACTCACCCCGCTTGAACGGCGGCAGGGGGAATAATAGGGACAGACCACGGTTAATTATGGATGTCTGCTGAAAAACGTGGTCTGTCCCCTATTGTTTTCACAATCCCAGTTCATGAGCTTTGCAGGTGATTTTTTGCACTGCACCCAGGCTGAGGCGCAGACTGTCCCGGATTTGCCGCATGCTGAGCTGGGCAGACAACCGGAGTCTTAATATCTCTCTTAATTTACGCATTGATAGTCTCTTTGTTGGCATCGTCTTCCCCGGTCAAAACGGGCAAGGTTAGCAAGGCTTTATCAATGTGTGGAAAGGGTTTCTGGCATCGTGAACGGTGATTCTGGTGAAATGCCAAAAGCGTTCACGATCAATCAGAATGGGCGTTCACGTTCGTCCAGAATAGGTGTTCACGATGGATCAGAATCTGTGTTCATGATGGGCCAGAATATGCAGCGGGAATGACACATCAACGTGAGGTGGTTGGAACCCACAGACGCAGTACCGATATGCCCTGTTTTGCGTGGGTCAATATCC
>JAMJIN010000643.1:0-1004 GCA_036784775.1 Chromatiales bacterium
CATCTCTCAAGAGTAATCGATGTTTACTTCTTTTCTCATCAGTACCTGTCGTATACTCTTTCTCTCAGAAATATGCTGTGTTTACCATCTCTCAAAATTAAATGCTATGTACCCAATATCAAACGAGTAAACATTGTAAACTCCATCTCTCATTCGTAAATTCTGTTGGTGCATATCTCATTAGTTCATGCTGTGGCACCATACCTCATGAGTAAATGCTGTGAAACTCATCTCTCAAGAGTAAAAGCTAAGGACGCCATCTCTTATGAATAAATTCTCTAATCTCAATCTCTCATGAGTAATTGCCGTGTACTCCATCTCTCAAGATTAAATGTTGTGTACACAATCTCTTTATGTGAAACTGGTGTGGATTCCATTTCTGATGAGTAAATGCAGTGGACTCCATTTCTCATCAGTAAACTCTGTGTTCTCCATTTCTCATAAGTAATTGATGTGAAATCCATCTCTAAAGAGTAAACATCATATACTCGATATTTTATCAGTAAATGTTGTGTACTCGGTCTCTCATAAATATATTTTGTGGACTACATGTCTCAAGAGAAAATGCTGTGGAATCCATCTCTTGGGAGATAATGCTATGGACTCCATATCTTTTCAGTAACTGTGGACACCATCTCTTGAGAGTAAATGCTTTGGACTGCATCAGTCGTTTGAAAATGCAGTGGACACCATCTCTTGGAAATCAATGTTATGGACTCCATATCTTGTCAGTAAGTGTGGACTCCATGTCTGATGAGCAAATGCTGTGTTTTCCATCTCTCATGTGTAACTTCTGTAGACTCAATCTGTTGTGAGTAAATACTGGCCATTCCATCTCTTATGAATAAATCCTGTGGATACCACGTGTCATTAGTATATGCAGTGGATTGCATCATTTCAGAGTAAATGCTGAGTACCCCATTTTTCAGTAATTGCAGTGGACTCCATCTCTCGTGAGTAAATATCTTGTGCTCAATATATAATGAGTAAAAATCATGTTCTCC
>JAMJIN010000644.1:0-1003 GCA_036784775.1 Chromatiales bacterium
AAACGAGTTATTGCATTACCTGGATGAGATCGAGAAGGCAGCGTAGTCATTGCTGGCCTGTTTTTATGCAACGCTGGGGTATATTCCTTTAGACGGAGCGACTCCTCGTGCATCGTTCCATCCGGCGCCTTGGCAACAAGAAGGAAATGGTTAAATTGTCCATCGAGACCACCGGTGATCACTATCTTCGATTTCCACTCATCGTTATAAGACGGTATCACCCGTTTGATTGCCGCATCCCGCTCGCTGTAACAGCCTATCGCTTCCAAGGTTGAAGCAATGTTTTTTTCTTCATATTCAACGCCAAAATGCTTAACCAGCTCAAGCCCCCTGTCACCGGTTTCACCCGACGAGTCTCTCTCGGGAAGCAATAGTGCATACACTTTATTGACTCCGAGAGCCTCGACACTCAATGCCAGAGAAACGGAGCTGTCAATTCCTCCGGATACGGCCACCACACGCCCTCTTCTCTTGACTTTATCGCGCAAAGCCGCTCTGATGCCATTAGATATCTTCTCAACTTCTTTTTCTTTGTCGAAGTCCAGAGCCCCTTTGAAAGGGTTATTCACGTCTTGTGTACTCATATCAATACTCCTTGAGGAGGTAGCGCTTCACCTTCCCGGATTGGGTTTTCGGAAGCTCTTCAATAAAAGAAATTTGCTTCGGCACTTTATAATTGGCCAAGTTTTTCAAACAATAAGCCTGGATCATCCTTTGGCCCAGTTCAGCATTGGGCGCAAGAACTACAAACGCCTTAATCACCTCACCCATCAATTCATCAGGCACCCCTACCGCTGCCACTTCGACAACATCCGGAAGTTCAGCAATAACCTCTTCGATCTCCTTCGGGCTGATTCTGTTAGCTCCGGATTTAATCATGTCAGAAGACCTTCCGTCGATATAGAGAAAGCCCTCATCGTCTGTTGTAGATGGCGGTAAAAACCCGAACATAATTGGCGAACAGCGGTAACCGGATGAAATAGCTGCAAATAGCGAGTCAGAA
>JAMJIN010000361.1:0-1934 GCA_036784775.1 Chromatiales bacterium
TCTCAAGCTGAAAATCGTTGCAGCATTTCTTCCGCCACTACCCAGGAATGCTAATATCAACCCACACGCTTCCGCGTAGACCCACTTTAGTAAAGAAGATTATAAGCGGGTGAGCCAGTACATCGGTGCCGTAGCGCCCAAATTTAGTGTCACCGGCAATACAGGCATGTTCGGTCCGATTGACAGCCAGGAACCTCACAGTAATGACCCTGAATATCGTGCTGCTGCTATGGTCGGTCATCTTGGCTTCCCCATTCATCATGCCTATTACTCACCTTACTTTACAAACTGTAAGGATGAAGTTTTATATGGTGACAAATCTGAAGTATTTCTCTTCCCTTATAAACCTAAAGGGGTGGAGCTGTTCTGGTCAGTTACCCGTTACAGTGCGCTAACACGAAACACCATCTCCGGTAAAAATGACCTGTTCAACGCATACAATACAAAACCTGATTTCAATGGAAATATAACCGTTACATTCAGTGTTCAAGATCCTAAAGACGGCACCTATTGGATGCCGGTTAAAGCGAATGAACCGTATTACTTTGTAGTTCGTTATTACAAGCCAGACGTGGATAAGCTTCCGCCGAAGCCCTGTAAATAATTGAGAACACGAAACGCAAACAGTAAATATAAACGGCATTAAAATGCTGTTTATTCTTACCATTACAAATAAGCGAAGCTTTATGACTATGGAATGGAGGAACCTTTAATGAAAGGAATAATATTTCTATCTCTGGCGGCTGTGATAATTTCAAGCGTGGCAACTGCCCAGCAAACCTCATTTCCAACAGCGGCATCTGAAGTGACGACACCCGTTTTCGGCGCTATTTTGCACACTGAATATGTAAAAACAATTGGCCGCATTGCCTATGTCTGGGGCTGGCCTTTGGTTAATAGTTTCAACCGCCGCACAGCCATCACCCAAGCACCTGAACCGGGAAAACTGGGCGGTGTCGTCCCTGTAGCTCCTCGCGGTCGCCTCTCGATGTTGAATGACTACGTAAAACCCGATCAGGGCTTTGTTGCCTGTCCAAACCAGGATGTAGTTTATGGCACTGGATTTTATTCTCTCGATCAGGAACCAGTTGTCATCCAGGTGCCAGATTTTTGTGACCGCTTCTGGATATACGCGCTCTATGACGCACGCACTGACCAGTTTGGTGAATTTGGCAATGCCTATGGAACTAAACCGGGCTTCTATCTGCTGGCTGGACCCAACTGGAAAAGAGATATTCCTAATGGCATTACGGCCGTTATTCGTTCATCCACGGAATATACTTTTGCCGGGCCTCGTGTATTTTTGGACGACACAGATGAAGACCGATCAGCCGTTCAACCGCTGCTCAACCAAATCAATGCCTATCCCCTGACAGAGTTCGATGGCACGATGAAGACCAAGGACTGGAGCAACACGCCTTCATTTCCTGCTCCCAAGGTCGAGGGCGAAAACAAGTGGGTTGTTCCCGAGACTTACTTCGACCAACTCCCCACGGTAATGGATGCGGTACCACCACTGCCTGGTGAAGAAGCGCTATATGCTTCGATTCGACAGGTGCTTGATGCTGCACAGAATGATTCTGATGTTAAGAAGGCACTGATCGAAGTTGCGATTGAAACCGAGAAAGATGTTATTGGACCGCTTTTCCTATGGAAGCATAACGGCATTCCTGCCGGCAATGGCTGGAACCGGTCAGCCAATAATGCCCAGAGGGGTTATGATTACCTTATGCGTACCAGCACAGCCAGATCGAATATGTTTGATAACCGGCCTACCGAGACGCAATATTTTTACTTGATTAGTACGAATGTTCAGCAGTGACTCACGGAATGAGCCACTGGTTGTTGCAAGATGATGCCACGATCCACAATAGGAGAGCGGACATGGCACAGAATCCAATCCAATTTCAGACAGGCATGAGCTTGAGCGATTT
>JAMJIN010000030.1:0-27009 GCA_036784775.1 Chromatiales bacterium
CCTCAGAGCCATGCTACCTCGTTTGCTTCGGGCTGCTGCAACGACTTCACCACGTCCCGAGACATGGCTGCGGCTTGCTGAACATTCGTGCTAATCAAGATTGTTAATGTCATCACTGGCGCGGTGGAAGATGTGCCTGGCCCGGCTGACCAGCGCGGCATAGAAGCGTTTAACCACAAAGCCCTGCTCCATCATTGCGGTAACCTGGCTGTTGCGGAAGACTTCCGCTTCCTGGTGCAGCAGTTCCAGTTCCACGCGGTATTTCACGATGGAGAACATCTTGGGCTGGATGACCGCAAAGCCGTGTTCATTCTGAAATTTTCGGTAGATGGAGCGGATCAGCTTACGGGTCTGCTCGCTTTGTGACACTACGGTGTGCATGTTTCGGCGGACCTCTTCGAAGAGGTTTTTCATTACCGTCTTCATGCTATGAGTGGTCCAGCTGTTTGTCATTTCACGACGACTGCGGTTGATGACGGTGTCCAGTGTATCAAGGTCAAGCGCCGCCCGTAAGTTGTTCGCTTGCCCCTTCAACTTCTGACGGCTTGCCTGAAAACTATCGACGTCATGCATATACTGGGACTGCTCCTCCCGGGTCTTCTCCATCAGGTTGTTGATGACATCGTCGCTTTTGCCGCTCAACTCCTCCAACTCTTCCAGCTGTTTTTTTGCATTGGTGAGCTTGCCGGAGAGTACGCTGCGGCTGTTGTCCAGCATCTGGCCTATATCGGCGCCAACGGTATCAAGGATGATCTGCTGTTTTATGCCCAGGACATCGGTAGCCAGGTGGCTCTCCAGGGAGAGCAGGCCGCTTTTATCCAGCAGTTCGCTCTCGTGGCGGATCTTCGCTACCAGCCCCTTCTGGGCGGAAATGGGGAACACGGTGCTTTCGGAGATGCCGAGCATCTTGGCGGTTTCACCCTGCTGTCTGGAGATGGTCGCGCTGATCTCCTCCGGTTCCAGCAGGTCGTCCCACAGGGTGTCGATCTTGTTGAGTACCACCATCAGGCCGCGCTGCCTGCTGCTCTGAAAGCCTTTGATATGGTGTTGCCAGATCTCCATGTCACTACGGGTGACGCCGGTATCGGCACCCAGCACAAAGAGTACTGCCTGGGCCGAGGGCAGCATGTTCAGTGTCAGCTCAGGCTCGCTTCCCAAGGCGTTGAGTCCCGGAGTATCGAGAATGGTCAAACCCTGTTTCAGAAGTGTGTGCGGATAGCTGATCAGGGCATGGCGCCATTTTGGGATTTCGATCAGTTTCGGCGGTTTTTTCTGATGCGGGTGCAGAGCCGGGCTGTAGAGGCCGAGATGCGTGGCTTCTTCCACGGTGACCATCTTGGTCTGCATCACCTCGCCGAGTGAGGCCTCCATCTGCTCCATTGACTCGGTCTCCAGTGGATAGTGAACCCACTGCTTTTCATCCTTGCGGAGATCTGAAATCAAAGTGTCCTGAAGCCGCGTCTCGATCGGCAATAGTCGGACATAGGCCTCTTCACGCTTGCGATCAAAGAAGATCTCTGTCGGACACATGGTGGTGCGGCCGGCGCTGGAAGGCAGCAGGCGTCGTCCATGATCGGCAAAGAAGATGGCGTTGATGAGTTCGGTTTTTCCACGGGAGAATTCAGCCACGAAGGCGATGGTGAGACGATCATGCTTCAGCATCTCCATGGTCTGGGTGATGCGAGTCTGGGTCTCCGGCGTAGACATGCCGTTCTGTTCCAGCCAGGGGCCATACTCGCTGATGGTGCGAAGGATATTTGCCTTCCACTGTCCATAGGCCTGGAGCTGTTGTTGAAAACGTATTTTTTCCATTCGGTTGTTCCGCATGAACAGATTGAGTGTAAACGATTATGCCACACTGGCTTTAGCGACCATCTTCAGTTGGACTGAAGCCTGGATTATTTATGTACGCGTAACAGATTATTGATCGTTTGTCTCTTTCCGGTGTTCAAGCTGGGTGCCTGTTCACGGGAATGGGTGCTTTTTGGGGGGCGTGGATACGCAGGCATTTTGAACGTGAAGTTTCACCGCTCACCAGGGTCACCTGGCTGCGGGGTACCCCAAAGGCCTTGGCCAGGAGTTTGATGAGATGTGCGTTGGCCTTGCCATCGACGGGTGGAGCAGTGATGCGAATCTTAAAGTCATCGCCGTGAGGGCCGACAAAGGTATCCCGCGAGGCTTTGGGTTGAATGCGCAGTCGCAGAGTCAGATCGTCCCCATCCCAATGATACCAGCCACTCAAAATGGACTGCCGGTGATTACACGCAATGGCGGCAGCAGCAGCATTTTCAGCAGTACCAGCCCGATCATGACCAGCATGGGTGAGAGGTCGAGGCCTGAGATAGGGGGCAGGATCCTGCGCGCGGGCCGCATAACCGGATCGGTCAGTGAGTGGAGTAGCGCCGAAGCGGGGTTGTAGGCGCCGGGGTTGATCCAACTCAGGATAACCTGGATCAGGATCGCAAAGAGAAATATGTTGATCAGCAATTCCACCAGTTCAGGAATGGCCCAGAGGAAGGGGCCGAGGGCATTGACGGAGGCGCCGCTGAGCAGGATCACCAGGCCCAGTTCCGCGGCTTTCAATGCCCAGGCCAAAACGATGGAGGAGATATCGATGCCGCCGAAGCCGGGGATGAAACGGCGCAACAGTTTGAGGGGAGGATTGGTGGCCCGCACCAGAAACTGCGAGACGGGATTATAAAAATCAGCCTTCACCAGTTGCAGTATCAGACGCAGCATTACTGCCAGGATGTAGAGGCTGAAGAGGGTCTGAATCAGGAAGATTGCCGGGTTTGCCAGGTAGTTGCCGTCCATTATTTTCCTCCCAATATCTCTGAGAGTTCCTGAGACCGATCACGGGCGCCGTTGAGCGCCTGTTCGAACAGCGCCGGAAGCCCCCCCTCTTGCAGAATCCCCAAAGCCCGTTCGGTGGTGCCACCTGGAGAGGTGACCTTTTCCCGCAACGTGGCCGGGGAGTCCTTGCTTTCCATCGCCATGCGGGCTGCCCCCAGGGCTGTCTGCAGGGTGAGCAGGCGGGCGTTCTCTGCTTCAAGTCCCATCTTGATGGCGGCAGCTTCCATCGCCTCCATGACGAGAAAAAAGTAGGCCGGTCCGCTACCGGAGAGTGCAGTTACCGTGTCCATTTGGCTCTCATCGGTCACCCAGCAGGTGAGTCCCACTGCGCGCAGGATGCTCTCTGCCTGGTCTTTCTGAATGTCGCTGACATTTTCGCTGGCATGCAATCCAGAGGCGCCGGACTGAATCATTGCCGGTGTGTTGGGCATAGTGCGAACCAGGGCGATATCTTCTCCCAGCCACTCCCGCAATGCCGCCTCCCTCACTCCAGCGGCGATGGAGATGACCAGCGGCTGATGACGCCAGATGGCGCTGGCCACGTCGCGGACCACCGATTCCAGAACCTGGGGTTTGACCGCCAGGACGACGATGTCGGCGTTTTGAACGGCGGTATCGTTGTCGGTTTCAGTGCGAATGGCGTAGTTGGCGGCGAGTTGAGCCAGCCGCTCTTTATTCGGATCACTGGCGGTGATATGCGTGGGGTCATAGCCGTCCGCGACCAATCCGCTGATAAGAGATGCAGCCATATTGCCGCCGCCGATAAAGGTGATGCTGTTTAGTTTCATGGATGCTTCTTATGATAGTCGGGGTCAATGGTTGGTGAGTGGTTGCCCGTGTAAAAAATGATTTTCACCACCAGGTGAAAAAATGTAATAAATTGATTAATAAAATATTTTCTTCGTGTCCTTTGTGCGCTTCGTGGTGAATCATTAGTTTCAGAATAGACACTACGCAACGCTATTATACTGCCGGGGGCCAAAAATGGCCGTGCCGATGCGAACAATTGTAGCGCCCTCCAAAATTGCCGCCTCCAGATCGCCCGACATGCCCATCGAAAGGGTCTCCAGCGGCAGTGCATCGCTGCGCAGAGTGTCGCGCAGATTCCGCAGTAACCGGAAGGGGCGGCGCTGTGCGGCTGCATCGTCCGCCGGTGCCGGGATGGTCATCAGTCCTATCACCTCGATGCCTGGCAGAGCTTGGTACGCCTTGAGCAGTTCCGGCAGTTGTTCCGGTTCGTGACCGCCCTTGCTGGCCTCCCCGCTGGTGTTGACCTGAATGCAGATTTTCAGAGGCGGGCGCTCCGGGGGACGCTGTTCACCCAATCTTCGCGCGTGTTTCAAACTTGCGATACTGTGAACCCAGTCAAAATTTTCTGCGATGGGTTTTGTTTTATTACTCTGTATTCGACCGATGAAGTGCCATTCGAGTTTCAGGTCTGCAAGTGCATCGATCTTTTCCAGGGCATCCTGCAGATAGTTTTCGCCGAAGGCGGTCTGCCCGGCGGCAAACGCGGCGCGGATTTCATCCGCCGTGCGGGTCTTGCTGACAGCCAGCAAAATGGTGCTGGCGGGTGTTCGTTCCGCCTGGCGCTCTGCCTGTTCGATGCGTTGCCGTACACGGGCGAGTCTCTGTTCGATGCTGCTCATGGTCGATAGTTTACAAAAAATTACATTCTGCCTGGGATTTTATGATCACAGCAGGGTGTAAATGAAAGGGGTCTGTTTGAGAGTATGGGCAGTGTCGGCATAAATCAAATACCTGCCGGTATGGAGTGGCGACAAACAATTTGTAGAAACCGGCGCAAGTGCCGTTATTATTGACGATAATAGATAAGCGGCGCTCTGAACAGGGTCGTCGCGCCGGTTTTTCTATCTGAGGGGAATGAATGGATATCGCCGAACTTCTGGCATTCAGTGTCAAACACAATGCGTCCGACCTGCATCTGTCCGCCGGACTGCCGCCGATGATCCGCGTGGATGGTGATATCCGGCGTATCAATGTGCCTGCACTGGAGCATAAAGTGGTCCACGGGCTTGTCTACGACATCATGAACGACAAGCAACGGAAGGATTTCGAGGAGTTTCTCGAGACCGATTTCTCCTTCGAGATTCCCGGACTGGCCCGCTTTCGTGTCAACGCATTCAATCAGGCGCGGGGCGCATCTGCGGTTTTTCGTACCATCCCCTCCAAGGTACTGACGCTGGAGGATCTGGGCTGTCCCAACTCTTTCAAGGAGATTGTAGACGTGCCCCGTGGGCTGGTGCTGGTGACCGGGCCCACCGGCTCGGGTAAGTCCACCACCCTGGCGGCTATGATGGACTACAAAAACGACAACGACTACGCTCACATACTCACCATCGAAGACCCCATTGAGTTTGTTCACACCAGTAAAAAGTGTCTGTTGAATCAGCGCGAGGTACATCGGGACACATTGGGCTTCAGTGAGGCGCTACGATCCGCCCTGCGTGAAGATCCGGACATCATTCTGGTGGGCGAGCTGCGCGACCTGGAGACCATCCGTCTGGCGATGACAGCGGCCGAGACCGGCCATCTGGTTTTCGGCACCCTGCATACCAGCTCTGCCGCCAAGACCATCGACCGAATCATCGACGTGTTTCCCGCCGGGGAGAAATCGATGGTGCGCTCCATGCTGTCGGAATCGCTGCGGGCGGTTATTGCCCAGACGCTGCTGAAGAAGATCGGTGGTGGGCGTACCGCAGCCTGGGAGATCATGATCGGCACCCCGGCGATCCGTAATCTGATTCGTGAAGACAAGGTGGCGCAGATGTATTCAGCTATCCAGACGGGTCAGGCGTCGGGTATGCAGACGATGGACCAGAGTCTGAAAGAGCTGGTGGACAAGGGTGTGATCAGTCGTCTGGATGCCAAGGCCAAGGCGCAGAACAAAGATTCTTTCTAACTTAAAATTAAGAGGGGCCGGAGTCAAAATTGATCGATCAACGAGGTTTTAAATACCTCGGAAACTATCAATTCAACTCCGGCCCCGGCGTGATCAAAGGAAATCGACCCCTAGCCTGGAATGGATGGGGTTTTTCACCGAGGAATGAACATGGAATTTAATGTGCTGCTGGCCATGATGGTCCAGAAAAAGGCATCTGATCTGTTTATTACAGCGGGCAGAGCCCCCTCCATCAAGGTGGATGGGCGTATCGTCCCGGTCAGCAGGACCGCAGTCAGCGCCAAACAGGCGAAGGACTACACCCTCAATATAATGACCGATCAGCAGCAGCGTGAATTCGATGAAACCAATGAGTGCAACTTCGCCATAAATGCGAAGGGCATTGGACGTTTTCGGGTCAGCGCCTTTATGCAACGGGATTCGGTGGGCATGGTGCTGCGCCGTATCGAGAGCACTATCCCCACCATGGGGGAACTGCGTCTGCCGCCGGTGCTGCAGGATCTGGCGATGAGCAAACGTGGACTGGTGGTTTTCGTGGGAGCGACGGGTACCGGTAAGTCGACCTCCCTGGCCTCGATGATTGGTCATCGCAACAACAAGAGCAGTGGCCATATCATCAGCATCGAAGATCCGATCGAATACATCCACAATCACGATGGCTGCATCATTACCCAACGTGAGGTGGGGCTGGATACGGAATCCTACGAGGTTGCGCTGAAGAATACCTTGCGCCAGGCACCGGATGTGATTCTGATTGGCGAGATTCGTACCCGCGAGACAATGGAGCATGCGCTGACCTTTGCCGAAACGGGACATCTCTGTCTCTCCACCCTGCATGCCAACAATGCCAATCAGGCATTGGATCGAATTATTCACTTTTTTCCGGAAGATCATCGGGATCAGATTTTCATGGATCTTTCCCTCAATCTACGGGCGATTGTGGCCCAACAGCTGTTGCGGCGGTCGGATGGCAATGGTCGACGGGCCTGTTTCGAGATTCTGCTGAATACTCCATTGGCGGCGGATCTGATTCGTAAAGGGGATATTCCAAAGCTGAAGGAGTTGATGAAGCGTTCCACGGAGCATGGCATGATCACCTTCGACCAATCTCTCTACCGACTTTATGAACAGGGTGAGATCAGCTATGAGGATGCGTTGGCCCATGCGGACTCCGCCAATGATGTGCGCCTTATGATCAAACTTGGCATGAACAGGGGCAATGGAGGTCTGGCCAACGGATTGGATGGCGTCTCGTTGATCGACGGGAAGGGGTAGCTTCTTAATCGCTATAGGTGTAACTCTCCGCAGCTTGCTGCGAAGCATTCGTAGGAGCGGCGCCTCGCTGCGATTTGCCCATCTACGGAGTCATCGCGGCGAGGGCGCCGCTCCTACGATTTAATACCTCGCTGCAAGCAGGCGGGGTAGTTTATTTACCTGTTTTCCGAGATAAATGCTTCGGCGATGGCATACTGCTTCTGCGCCTCGTTATCCACTTCTCCCGCATCGTTGAGAATCATTTCGCAGTTCTTGGCCATGCGCGCCTGAACAGCGGCTTTCCAGGCGAGGTTGGTGTTGTTGCTGATCTGCCCCTCGGGCAGCAGGCAGGCAGCAGCGGCTGCGGCGACAAAGTGTTCTGCCTGAATCGCCCAGTCTGCATCTCGGCCACAGGCGGTGTAGGTCTGGTTCGAGAGCGCCTTGACCCCTTTGTAGGCGGACAACATCTCATCCGGCTGCCCACTCCTTTCAGCAATGACTTCAAGCGCCTGACCGATTCGCGGATCCTCACTGAGGTGGCGCACACTCACGACGAAGCGACAGCCCAAATCGCGCTGTTCGGTTGCCGGCAGTTCATCCAATACCTTGCGTAACTCCTGGTCGTTGCTGATTGCCATGGTGAACCCCTCCCGGAATGAGATTGCCGTCCTTTAAATAATAGGCCCGGAATCAGTAGTGGTCGCATGATTCAGATCAACGATTCAACCATTAATTTAGGGCCGAGGGCCAAGGGATCGAGTGAAATAGTCTGTTGGGTTTATCCTCTTTCGGAAAGGCGTTCGATGATGGCCTGATGCCCCTGAGCGTGAGCCCAATCCAGTGCGCTGCGTCTTTTGAGATCACGCAGGTCGGGGTCGGCCTGATGAGTCAGCAGTGTTTCAACCGTCTCCCCGTGCCCCAGTTTGGCGGCCCAGATGAGGGCAGTCCAGCCGCCGGTGATCTCTACCTGGTCGATGTTGGCCCCCTGTTTCAGCAGCAACCTGACCACGCGGGCATGGTTGTTCGATGCTGCGAGCATGACTGCTGAGTAGCCGCCTTTATCTGTGAGATTGACGTCGGCACCGGCCTCCAGCAAACGTTCCACCGCTTCCGCATGACCGTTGAGCGCTGCCTTCATCAGGGGGGTCCAGTGGCAGGCATCGACCACATCGATAGTACTGTTTTGGGTCAACAGCCTGTCCAGCTCGCTCATATCCCCCTTCTCAGCAGCAGTGATCAAGGGCGGGTTATCCGGCTCGAAGTCCGGCTCCTGTTGCGAACAGGCGGTAAGAAAAAGCGTCAGCGAGGCCAACAAGAGCAGTGAACGATACATGGGGAATCCTGCAACATGAGAGTGCGGCAGTATCCATCCCTGTGTTGGGTGGCGGCAATGATGATCCGCAATAGCTATTTGTCCGGTTTGCGATCCGGTTTGAAGAAGGTGATAGGGAAGGGGGTGATATTGGATGTTTCGTCCAATTCAGTGATCTTGCCGGGTCCCTCTTTCTCGACTTCGTCGATGCGTATGACTGCGTGGATGGGTATCAGTGTGCGGTTGACGCCGGCAAACTCCTCCTGCAGCTTTTCCGAGGAAGGATCAATGACCAGGGAATTGCTCTGTTCGAAGATGAGGTCTTCGAGTTCCACGAACCCGTAAAGCTCGCCCTGCTGCACCTTCCGGGCAAAGACTTCATAAACCTTGCCTTGATTGAGGAAGGTGATTTTGAAGATGCGCATTTTTACCGTCGCTATGGCGGTCCTGTAAGAACCTAAAAATGGAGCCGATGAGCGGATTCGAACCGCTGACCTACGCATTACGAATGCGTTGCTCTACCAGCTGAGCTACATCGGCATAAAATCTTTCCAGTTAGTGTCTATCTGGAAGCACCATTTTTTACCACGAAGTACACGAAGTACACCAAGGTAAAAGATTGATTAGCAATAAATTTACTTTCGGCAACTGCTCCCTGCGTTGCTCTACCTCCTGCATCCATGCAGTCGCGTGTGCTTCGTGGTTAGCTATGGATTTCCGGACAGACACCAGCTTAACGACGGGCGATTATAGTCTCAGAATCCGGCCGGATCCAATTCAATCCTCGCGGGGTGCATCCAGGGCATAGGGCCTCGGGTCGAGAATCGGTTCTCTCTCCAGGATCATATCGGCCATCAGACGGGCAGAAGCGGGGGCCAACACCACGCCGTTACGGTAGTGGCCGGAATTGATGTAGAGGCCCTTGATTTCGGGTGCCGGGCCGATGTAGGGGATGCCGTGTGGTGAACCTGGACGCAGCCCCGCCCAATGGTGCTCGATCTCGGCATCTTCAAGCACGGGGAAGTGCTGAATTGCGTACTTTTTCAGCTCATTTCTGGCCTCGTTGGAGGTCGTTTTTTTGAAATCACTATGTTCCAGAGTACTGCCTACCAGAACCCTGCCATCCCGGCGGGGAATGACATAGCGGTTTTCGTGTAACACGATTCGCGAAATATCCCCCGGCTGGCTTTTGAAAAGGATCATCTGTCCCCGTACCGGTGAGATATCCGGGGCCACTGGCATTGCCTGCAACAGGCGGCCACTCCAAGCGCCGGCACAGACCACAACCCGGTCTGCCTCGAAATGGTCGCCGGCGGTTTTGATGCCGGTGATATGTCCATCCCGGATAAGCAGTTCGGTGACCTCTGCATCTTCGATGATTTTGACCAGGGGGGCGATGGCGAGCCTGGTTGCTTTCGCCAGGCGCGGGTTGCGTATCTGGGCAACCTGCGGCATCCAGACCGCGGTTTCCGCTACGGCTGAAAGGGAGGGTTCGCACTCCCTTGTCTCATGCCCGTTCAGTAACTGCAGCGCCTGTCCGGTCTCTTTTGCCCAGGCAGTCGCTCGTTTCTCGTCACCCGGCTCCAGAATAAGCAGGCCATTTTGGGTATATTGCGGGTCGATGCCGCTATCCTGGGTGAGCGAACGGGCCAGATCCGCATAATGGGATTGGCTCCAGCCAGCCAGTGCAGTGACCGAATCCGCATAGCGCCAGGGGTAGAGCGGGGAGACGATGCCGCCCCCTGCCCATGAGGATTCACGGCCGGTTTCCCTGCGTTCGATCAGAGTCACCCGCATGCCGGCGGATTGAAGTTCCCATGCGGTCAGCATACCGATGATGCCACCGCCGATAATGAGACAATCACTCATGGATTACTGCCTTATGATTTCAGGTGCTATTCTTCGACTCCTCCCCCGCGTCTCAGTGTCGACCGTTTCACATTTCTGGATTTAGAGACGCCGTTTATCGGGAAATCGGTGCAGTTTATCCTGTTAGGGATAAACAGGCTCCAGCTTTTTGCTATAGAGAGTATCGAGATGAACAGATTACGTGGATTTACGCTGATTGAATTGATGGTCACCCTGGCGGCGGGCATCATCCTGCTGGCTGTCGGGATACCGGCATTCACCACTATGATGGCCAACAACCAGTCGGCCGCTTATGCCAACGATCTGGTGATGGCGTTGAATCTGGCCCGCAGTGAGGCAGTGAAGCGCAAGATGCCTGTTGCGGTCTGCGCCAGTAATGCCGCCAATACCGCTTGCGACCAGGACAACTGGGAGAACGGCTGGCTGTTGTTTACCGATGTGAATACAAATGATAGTTATGCCCTGGCCGATGATGGTCCGCTGCTGCGAGTCTGGGGTGCCCCGGGGGGAACGATGACGGTCCTGGCGGCGCCGGATTTTATTCGCTTCACCGTCAATGGGGAGCTGGATAACGCTAACGAACTATCGATCGACACGGAATTGGCGCACTGCACGGGACAGCAGGGCAGGGAGTTCACGATTACGGTGACCGGGTACGTTTCGGTGGCCAGAGCTGCCTGTAACTGAAGTTGATGACGGGAATCGAAATGAGATCCAGACAGAGAGAGACATCAACAAACCGCAATGCAGGTTTTACCCTGATGGAGGTGCTGGTCACCGTCATCATTCTCTCCATTGGATTGCTGGGGGTTGCGGGCATGCAGTTCAACTCCCTGAAGAGCAACCAGGGTGCACTGCAGTCCTCATTGGCGACCATGCTGGTGCTGGATGGTGCTGATCGGTTGCGCTCCAATACAGCCGGGGTGACCAATGCCGAATATAATCTGATATTTGCAGCCGTGGCAGATCCGGGATGCATCGCCGCGGCGGCGGGCTGTACGCCGGCACAACTGGCCGATTACGATGCCTTTGTCTGGTTTGCCAATGTTGCGGGACTGTTGCCTGGTGGGCAGGGGGTGATCTGTCTCGACAGTACCCCGGACGATGGCGCCGGCACCCTGAACGGTACCGGGGTTCTCAATCAGGGCGATGCAGCATGCGATGGGGTTGCGACCAATGGTCTGAATCAGTATGTGGTCAAGGTCTGGTGGGATCATGACCGGGATGGCGTGGCAGCTGTGAACACCCCACTTCGGCGTTTTGTGATGAGTGTGATTCCATGAGAGATACTATGATCAACCGCCGCCATAACCAGGGCCTGACCCTGGTGGAACTGATGATCGCCATCGTCCTCAGCCTGATCCTGATGACGGGGGCGACCTCGATCTTCATGGCCAGCAAACAGACCTTCAACCTGGAGGAGGATGTCTCCAGGGTGCAGGAGAACATGCGCTATGTGGCCAACCGCTTCAGCAACGATCTGGCCGGCAGCGGTTTCTACGGCTGTTTTCCCTCCAATCGCAGCAGTAACACTACCGTGACCAACACGGTAACGAACAACGGTACCAGCAATCCTACGCTGCTCTACGATTTCTCCCAGGTAATCAGTGGGGCGGATGGCGGGACTGTAGGCGGCGTGGAACTGCCGGATCAAGTGGCTGTCCATTTCGCCCTGCCCGGAACAGAGGTCCCAATGAATGGCACCATGGGTACCCAAACTGGTGATGTGCCGGTGGATGCCAACGCGCAAAACTATGCCGACCTGTCCAGGGGAGATATCGTTTCAGTGAGTGACTGCAATGCAGTAGCAGTCTTTCTGATCACTGCGGTTCCTGCGGGAAGCCTCAACCACGATGCGAGCACCACCATTGATGGTGTCAGTAACTTTGCCACCGGCATAGAGCATGTCTTCGGCCACATCGACTTCTCTTCTGCGTCCGTCTACAAAATGGATGCGGTGAACTATGAACTGCGAACTCAGACGGCTGGTGGTCTGACAACCAGTGGGCTCTACGCGACCCGGCTTGGAGATGCCAGCCCGCAAGAGCTGATTGCAGGGGTGGAGAATTTTCAAGTCACCTACGGCATCGATCTCAATGCGGATGGCACTGCTGACCGCTATGTCGACTGGGATGCCGTGGGGGTAGCGATCAATGATGTCACCAGTCTACACGTCACGCTAACGATCAATCCGGGTGACCCGGTGGCCCAGGCCCAGGGTAGGGATGCAAATTATACGAGGGATCTTGAGTTCACGGTGAAACTGAGAAACCGGGATGGAGACATATAATGGTAAAGCAGTCCAACAACCGCTGCCGGGTTCTGCAGTCCAACAACCGCTGCCGGGTTCTGCAGTCCAAGCCAGAGCGGGGCGCGACGCTGATCTTCGCCCTCATGCTGTTGATGGTACTGACGGTGCTCGGTATCTCGGGTATCAGCAACTCGGTGCTGGAAGAGCGCATGTCGGGAAATTTCTACCACGCCAACACTGCCTTCCAAGCTGCCGAGACATCGCTGCGGGTCGCTGAAGAGTGGCTGGATGCTGAAGTTTTCGGTCATGCGAGCGGTTGGGAAGGCGGTGCAAAGGATCTGTTTAAACTCGGCGGCACCGGACTACAGGGGCTTTATGATTCTTCTCCAGGGGCACTAAATAACGATAAAATTTGCCAGGGTCAGGCAGGTTGCGGTTTCGATCCAACCGATGAAACCGACTGGTGTGATGCCGCCCCGCCTGCATGTCCTCTGGCAGACGGTTTCGTCACCCTGGGCAGCAACGATCTGGGTACCGGGGTGCTGGCTCCCGTGGGGGATCCCAACGACGCAACGAATCGGGTGGTGGCACAGCAGCCCCGTTTCATTATCGAGTACATCGGCGAGGCGGATGTGCAGGTACCACTGGAAGTCGGACAGGTGGTTGCACCCTCGAAACTCGCTTTCCGTATCACCGCTATCGGCTGGGGTCAGGAACTCACGATTCGTGAAGTCCTGCAGAGCCACTATCTGATATCCCAATAATTTGGGATGGATGAGGTTGTCATGAACAAACTGAACAGAATGATGAAGCAGATTACCGCAAACCGGCAGTTTCGGCGTGGTATCCACTACCTGGGGGCAGCCATGCTGGTGATGGTTTCATCCGCGGGTAATGCCGCTCCTGGTCCCCTGTCGCTGGCTCCGCTGTTTCTGCAGCAGCCGGTGCAGCCCAATATCTTTTTCATGCTCGATGATTCCGGCAGTATGGATTGGGAGGTACTGTTGAGTAAGGGGGCGCTCGACTGGCTGGGGACTCTCGGGTTGTCCGACTGGGATCAATATTTGCAAACCCTGGGTAACGTGGACTTCAGCCCAAGAGACCAGCCCCCCCTCCAGTTCACGAGGCAGAGACACTGTGCAGGTTACAACGTACTGGCATACGACCCGACCCAGACCTATACGCCTTGGAAAGGGAAAAATTATTATGGCGACCCCTTCGCAGATCAGGTTCCCACCAATGCAATGATTAACCCCTATACTGGAGCCACCAGCAACGACCTTTGTCACAACGGGCGGGGTGATGTCGATGATGTTAGTGATGGTGACAATGCTCACGGTCTTACCTGCAATCTTCTGACCGAATTCAATACCGGCGGTGCCTTCTACTTCGTCTGGAACGATCTCAACAATGACGGTGACTACCAGATCGGCGAATGCCCGACAACGGATGACGACCGGAAATTCGTCGCAGGGTTGAATGAGTTCGGCACCGCGGAGAACCCCAACTCCCAGACCAACTATGCCAACTGGTTCAGTTATTATCGCAAGCGCGAATATGTCATGAAACGCGCCATGAGCGAGGTTATTCAGGAGTCTACCGAGCGCATGGGTCTGGGCACCATCAATCAGAACGTCGCGGTGATCGGTGGCGACGAAGTGGGTGCCGTGGTCAAGAATGTGGATGATCAGACCCTACCCATCAACCAGGATGCAGTGGTAGCCAAGAGTACCCTGCTGCACAGCCTGTTAAATGTCAGGCCCAGTGGTGGAACGCCATTGCGCCAGGGCCTGGAGAATGTGGGAAAATACTTCAAGAATGAGATGAACAGCAGTGCGCTGTTTGGCTTTACGCCACCGGACGATCCGGATAGTGCTGCGGGCCATTCACCTATCCTGTCGGCAGAGAACGGCGGTGTCTGTCAACAGAACTTTGCCATCGTGCTTTCAGACGGCTTCTGGAACGGCAATGATCCATCGGTGGGCAATGCTGATGGTGATGGGGATACCGACTACGATGGGCAGTCCTATGCAGATGACGAATTCAATACCCTTGCTGACGTGGCGATGGAGTACTACGAAAACGATCTGCTGGACGGTCTGGCGAACGAAGTGGGCAGTGTTGCGATTACTCGTGGCAGCGATGACAACCCGCAACAGCATCTGGTCACCTTTACCGTTGCATTTGGTATTACAGGCACGATTCCCAGCGATGACCCGGCGGGCGGTCCCTGCCTGCCACCCAACCGCACAGACTCCGTTACCGCTCAAAACTGGCCGCGCCGTTGTGATGCGACCCTGCCCACCGGTTGGCCGACCCCGGATTCCAACACCTCGACCACGGTAGACGATATGCTGCATGCTGCCTGGAACGGCCGGGGTCTCTACCTGAACGCAAAAGATCCTGATGATCTGATCCGGCGGTTCCAGGATGCGATCGGTAATATCGCATCCCGCGAGACAACCGCAGCGGCAGCGGTAGCAGTAAACTCCATCAATCTGGTGAATGGGGATTTTATCTTCCAGGGACGTTTCGACTCCACCAACTGGAGCGGCGAACTCAGGGCGATCCAGATCGGTCAAGACGGTAACGGTCAACTGGCCTGGACCACGGCCACGACCCTGGATCTACGTGCAGACCCCAGGGTGATGCTCACCTACAACGGCACTCAGGGCATAGGTTTCCATCTGCCGGTCGACTATCAGTCCCCCGGCGATAATGAGATGACAGCGGCCCAGGTGGCGGATCTGATGACCAACGTACCATTTGCTGCGGATACTGAAGATGCGGACGAGAAGGCAGCCAATCAGGCCTATGGCGAAAGTCTGGTGAACTTTCTGCGGGGTGATCACGGCAATGAAGGGCTTGATCCCACCGATTTTCGCTCCCGTGGCGGTCACGGGCTGGGGGATATCATCCACTCCGCGCCGTTCTATGTCGGCGATCCCTATGCAGCGCTCTATCCTGACAATATCGAGGGTGGTGGTGACAACTCCTATCAGCAGTGGGCCAATGTCGATGCCCTCGATCGGCGCAAGATGCTCTACGTCGGCGCCAACGATGGCGCGCTGCATGGTTTCAACGCTGTGACCGGTGAAGAGGTATTTGCCTATTTTCCGCAGGCCGTCTACTCCAGTGAAAACCACGGAGGACTGCACTGGCTGGCGGATCAGAATTATGATCACAGCTACTATGTGGACCAGACACCGGTGGCGGCAGAGGTTTTTGTCGATTCACCCAACGATAATCTGGGACGCCGCTGGCGAACGGTTCTCGTGGGTGGTTTGCGGGGCGGCGGCCGGGCGCTGTTTGCCCTGGATGTCTCTGATCCCACCGATTTTGACGATGAAACCACTGCAGCGGGCAAGGTGTTGTGGGTGTTCACCCATGACGACCTAGGTTATACCTACAGCCAACCGACGATTGCCCGGTTGAATGGTCCCGTTGTGAATGGCGCCAATACCGGGCGCTGGGCCGCCATCTTCGGTAATGGCTACAATCCCGGCCCCGCTTCAGACGGCAAGGCCAAACTCTTTATCGTCTATCTGGATAACCAGGCGCCTCGGTTTAAGGTTATCGATACCGGCATCGGCAGCATCGCCAATAGTGATTGTCTGGATGCCACCAGTAATTGTAACGGCATGTCGACCCCCGCAGTACTCGACCTTAGTGGTGATGGTATCGCGGATCGGGTCTATGCCGGTGACGTTTTGGGTAACCTTTGGGCGTTTGATCTTACCAGTGCCGATTCCAATCAGTGGGGGCCAGCTTTTGGTACGATCGGCACCCCACTACCTATGTTTAGCGCAAAGGATGACGCTGACAATGCCCAATCCATCACCGGCAAGCCCACGGCAATATTCCATCCCAGCAAAAGGGATCTTGCGACTGAACCGAACCTGATGGTCTATTTCGGTACCGGTCAATATATTACCGAGGGTGATCTTACCTCTGCAGGGACCCAGAGCTTTTATGGTCTGTGGGATAGCGGCACACAGATTGCAGTGGCCCGTGATACCGTATTGGTCGAGCAAACGGTCACGGAACAGGCTGTGAGTGTTAATGGTGAGGATGTGGAAGTTCGCCTGCTGAGTGACCATCTGGTGAACTACGACTTCAAGAAGGGCTGGTTCATTGACTTTCCAACGGCTAAAGAGCGAACCATCGTCAGTCCCATTGTTTTCGGTGATCTTGTCTTCTATACCACGCTCATTCCCTCCGGCAGCACATGTGGCGCCGTCTCAGGTCAGAGTTGGTTGATGGTACACAATATCACCAATGGTGGTGAGCCCAATTCGGTTGCTCTTGACATCAATAACGATGGTAATTTCGATGCTCAGGACAAGGTGGGTGGTGAAAATGTGGGTGGCGTGAAGTCGGGTTCGATCTATTGGCAGCCGTCGCTGGTCAGGATGAACGGCAAGCCCACAATGATCCTGCCTACCGACGGTGGCGGCGGAGGCGGCGGTGGTGATGACCCCGATCCCTGCCAGGGTGTGGATGCCGATTGTAATAGCATGCCTCCCCCTGCGAATGTAGGTAAGCGTTCGTCCTGGGCCAGGTTCCGTTTCTGATAGTTGCCTCTGTGGCAGGAGTTTAAGATGAATCGAAGTGGATTAACGAGACTAAAGCAAGGTATCCGCATCGGCCTGCTCGCCACAACGCAGCTCAGTCCCATGGCGATGTCGGAAGGCCGCTTCAGTGGATTTTTGGGGGCGGGAAGTGGCGAGGGAACCGCCAATACAGAAGGCGAGGATGTTGGATACGAGTCGGCAAATGTCATGAGCGGTCCATTTGACGGTGCCAACCCGAAAACCCATAAGCTCTGGATCGACGACACAGTGTTTCTGATGCACCCCACGATGAAGGTGATCGGCGGCCCGACAAAGCTCGGGCTGCTCTCTGCCATCCAACGCGGGGAGATTGTGGAGATCTCCGTTCAGTTTGATGAGACGGGGGCGACACTGCCGGTGGTCACCGAGATTCGCCGTCTTCAGTGAAGCCGGATGGATTCAGAAGCAGGTCGTATTTTTGCGGGGTCGGAGTCAAATTTGATCAAAGTAACAGGGCTTTCAGGTCGTGAGCCTCATCAAATTTGACTCCGACCCCTTCGTTCGCGCATCTAACCCGACCTACAGAAAAAACATTGTTTTGTGGTGTCTCTCTACGGACACCAAACCCGAGGATAGACAGATGATTGCAGTGCGACTGGCCAAGGGTTTTACCCTGGTTGAATTGATGATTACGCTGGCTGTTATGGCAATCATCGTGGCGGTGGGTTATCCGATGTACACCACTCAGGTGCTGAAGTCGCATCGGGTCGATGCCAAAAGCGTGCTGATGCAAGTCGCCCTGGTTCAGGAGCGCTACTATGTCGTCAATGGCGATTATGGCACTGCAGTGGAGTTGGGGGCGGAGTATACAAATGTGATCAATGGTGTGGACCGCGATGGCGATGGCAATGGCGACTACTACACTTTTGTAGTGGACGAAGATCCGGACGGCATTGCGTTGACGGATGACTTTACTATCACGGCCACTACCGCCGGTGCGCAGACAGGCGATGCGGATTGCGCCACTTTTACCATCGACCAGGCTGGTGCCAGAGCCGCCACCGGAGCAGACACCGACAACTGCTGGTAGTAGGCCGGATCAAGCGCAGCTGATCCGGTACTTCCAAGGAAGATTATTTCTGCAGCGCCTTCGGCAATGAAAAGACCACCTCTTCCCGCTTTCCACTGCTTTCATCCACTTTGGCCGCGCCCCACTGCATGAGTTGATCGGTGACGGTCTTGACCAGAACCTCCGGCGCCGAGGCTCCAGCGGTCACGCCGATATGCGCCTTGCCCTCCAGCCAGCTTTTGTCGATATCCTCGGGACCATCGATCAGATAGGCAGGGGTGCCATATTTATCGGCAATCTCACGCAGACGGTTTGAGTTCGAACTGTTGGGCGAGCCCACAACGAGGACCATGTCGCACTGTTCGGCCAGATCCTTGACCGCATCCTGGCGATTCTGTGTCGCATAGCAGATATCGTTTTTCTTCGGACCGATAATGTTGGAAAAACGCGCCTGCAGGGCCTCGATGATACGTGCGGTATCGTCCATGGAGAGGGTGGTCTGGGTGACGAAGGCGATCTTGTCCGGCTGGTTGATCTGCAGAGCAGCGACGTCCTCCGGCGTGACCACGAGGTGGATGTGGGGGTTTTTCTCCTGCTGCAGGCACTGCCCCATCGTGCCTTCGACTTCGGGGTGCCCCCGGTGGCCGATCAGAACGACCTCGTAACCCTCTTTGCAATAGCGGGCCACCTCCAGGTGAACCTTGGTTACCAGCGGGCAGGTGGCGTCGAAGATACGCAGATCCCGCGCTTCGGCCTCTTGGCGTACTGTCTGAGAAACGCCGTGGGCGCTGAAGATAACCGTGTTGTTGTCCGGGATGTCTGAGAGTTCGTCGACAAATATCGCCCCGCGTTTGCGCAGACTCTCCACCACGAAGCGATTGTGAACCACCTCATGCCGGACGTAGATAGGGGCGCCAAGCAGGTTGAGGGCGCGCTCCACGATTTCAATCGCCCGGTCGACGCCGGCACAGAAACCCCGGGGGTTGGCTAGCAGAATGTCTGTCATGGTCCGTCTGTCGTCTGGGTGGTGACAGGCGGTTGCACATCGAGGATGGAGACACGGAAGGAGACCTCCCGTCCCGCCAGTGGATGGTTGAAATCCACCACCACCCGCGTCTCTTCAAGCGTCAGGATAATACCGGCCAGTTCGTCTCCGGCCGGGGTGTCGAAGGCAACCACCTGGCCGGGTTCCAGCACCATCTCCTGTGGAAAGTCCTCCCGTGGCACGGGGTGGACCTTCTCCTCGTTTCTTGTGCCGAATGCCTGATCAGCCGTCAGCATCAGGGTCTGCTCCATGCCGGGACGCAGGCCATAGAGCGCAAGCTCCAACCCTGCAATCATGCTGCCGTCACCCATGTTAAAAGTGAGTGGCTCGTCGCCATAGGTGGAGAGCGCCTCGGTACCGTCAGGCAGGGTCAACGAAAAGTGCATCGTGACACCGCTGCTGGGGATGATTTCCGGTCTCTTCTCATTCATTCAGCTATCTATCTCTTCCATACTGATTAAGCATAATGGGTTGTAACACGAATTCGTATTTCCCATTGCAAGTCGGGAAAGCATAACGGATTTGCATATAATTTCGTATGGCCTATTATGTATCTAATCCATGAAGTTAGATGTATGGTGTAACATTATGAAATTTCTATATAAAATAGATAAATCGTTCCTGCCGACCTATGAGGTGCGCGAACTTTCCATGAAAGAGGCATTGCTGATGCTGGCTGGGGAGAGGGAAGTGGATCGTCCCACGCTTATTCAACGCGCGGCAGAGAGATTGACGGGCGTCTCAGGAGTGTCGCCGACAGCTACGCTGTAAAACCGATAACACATCGGGTCTGTAGGCCTGACCAAGCGCAGCAGATCAGGCTTTGATATCAGCTGAGTAGCTCTTGGGTAACGAAAAGGAAGCCCAGAGCACCGATAAGCACGGCAACGGCGGCATACTGAGCAACGATACAGATTCCAGGCAGGTCGTTGCAGATCTTGCTATAACGGCAGAGCTTGCAGTTTTTCAACTTCTTACCTCATTAACTGCGGAGGCCGGCCACATTCATCGTGTGTGACCTGGCAATACTTCTGGAACCCCGGCGGCTATGCTCGGAAAGCTTCCCGGGAAGCTCATCCAGTCAAGTTGGGACGGGATCGTTTCGTCTAGGTATTAACCCTATATACGAAAACAGATCGCCATATTCGCATAATCCCCAATGTTAGAACAAGGGGATTTTGTCACAATTCCCAGAAAATTTGTAAGTGCATGGTTTGAAAAGACTTTCTTGTCAGGTTCTAACGTATTAACATGTGCTTCCCCTAAATCTGCTGGAACCGCATCATGTTAATAGATGGTCCCCTGAAAATCGGTGTACTTGATCAACCTGAGATGCCTGGGCGTGAGCTGCACCTCACCTTTACCCCGGAGTTTCAGGCCCTGGACCAACAGGCGCAAGTGGCACAGTTTCAGGCGTATCTGCAGACCCTGCAGCAGGAGATTCACTCTCTGAAAGAAGATGATCAGAATCGGGCGGGCATGTTGATCGTACAACAGATTGCCGAACAGCTGATGCCGCATCTGCAGGGGGGGGGTCTGGAGCTTGACGAGACCATCGTGGTGGAGATGGGACGCGACGAATCCAGCCTCTCTTTGATGAATCTTCTTGGCTGATGGCAGCTGCCTCATTCATCTTTGAAGGCACCAGCGAGAATTTCGACCGCCTGGTGCTGGAGAATTCGCGCAGAGGTTTGGTTCTGGTCGACTTCTGGGCACCCTGGGTAGGGCCCTCAATGCGACAAAGGGAGATGCTCAGCAATCTGGCGCAGGAATACGCAGGACGTTTTCTACTGGTCTCGGTGAATACCGATGAACAGAAACCGTTGGCGGAGCGTTTCGGTGTGCGCAGCCTGCCGTCGCTAAAATTGTTTAAGAATGGTGAGATGCTTGCGGAGTATCATGGCGTGCAGCCGGAAGCGGATTACCCGCGCATTATCGATGAATATGCCGCCAAGCCTGTTGATCAGGTCAGTGCCGGGGCGATTGCCGCCTGGCAGGCGGGTGATCCGGACAAGGCGTTGCAGTTGCTGGCCGAGGCGGCAGTCAGCGAACCGGACAACCTGTCCTATCCGGCGCTGATGGCCAAGATTCTGATGCGCCAGGATCGCATTGACGAAGCGCATCAGCTGCTCGGTTCGTTGCCGGAGGTGTTTCAGAATGAGTCACAGATCAGTGGCCTGCTGGCGCACCTCGATTTTCTGCAGACGGCTGCCGGGACGGATGCAAAAGCCGATCTTGAAGCCCGCATCACTGCGGCGCCCGAGGATGCCGAGACGCGTTACCAGTTAGCGGCGGTCTGTCTGTATGAGGATGAGATCGAGCAGGCGCTTGAACATCTGCTGCTGCTTTCGCGACAGGTTCCGGTCTATCGTAACGGCATCGCCCGCAAAGGCATGAAGGCCCTGCTGGATATGCTCGACCCTGCAGATGAGCGGGTGGCCCGCTACCGAAAAGAACTCTTTCGTCTAAATTATTGAATGTCATGGAATCACCCGCCCCCAGAGTTGGATTCGTCAGTCTTGGATGTCCCAAAAACCTGGTGGATTCCGAAAGGATTTTAAGCCGGCTACGGGCCGAAGGGTATGAGATATCACCCTCTTATGACGGTGCTGAACTGGTGGTGGTCAACACCTGTGGTTTTATCGATGCCGCGGTGGAGGAGTCACTGGATGCCATCAGTGAGGCGCTCAAGGAGAATGGCCGGGTAATCGTCACCGGCTGCCTTGGCGGGGATGAGAAGCGTATCCGCGACGCCCATCCCCGGGTGCTGGCAGTGACCGGAGCTCACGCCTATGAGGCGGTGATGGATGCGGTGCATGAGGCCTTGCCGCCGCCTCATGATCCCTTCACCAGCCTGCTGCCCCCGGAGGGGGTGAAACTCACGCCCCGCCACTATGCCTATCTGAAGATCTCGGAGGGCTGCAACCACCGCTGTACCTTCTGCATCATTCCGCAACTTCGGGGTGATTTGGTGAGCCGTCCCATCGGCGAGGTTATGTTGGAGGCGGAACGGCTGGTGGAGTCGGGGGTGCGCGAGTTGCTGGTGGTCTCCCAGGATACCAGTGCCTACGGTGTCGACTTGAAGTATCGTCCCGATTTCTGGAACGGACGGCCACTGCAGACCCGCATCCGGGAGCTGGCTGCTGCGCTTGGTGAATTGCCCGCCTGGATCCGGCTGCACTATGTCTATCCCTACCCCCATGTGGACGATCTGATCCCCCTGATGGCGGAGGGTCATATCCTGCCCTATCTCGATATGCCCCTGCAGCACGCCAATCATCGATTGCTGCAGCTGATGAAACGACCCGCAGCTACCGAGAAGGTCCTTGACCGGATAATCCGTTGGCGTACTGAGTGCCCCGATCTTACCCTTCGCAGCACCTTTATCGTCGGTTTTCCCGGAGAGACGGAGGCGGAATTCGAGGAGCTGCTCGATTTTCTGCGTGTGGCGCAACTCGACCGGGTCGGCTGCTTTGCCTACTCTCCAGTGGATGGGGCAACAGCCAACCAGCTTCCGAACCCTGTGCCTGAAGCGGTTAAAGAGGCGCGTCGCGCCCGTTTCATGGAAGTACAGCAGGAGATCAGCCGTGAGCGGCTACAGCAGCGGGTCGGTAAGGAGATGATCGTACTGGTGGACGAGGTGAACGAGAAACAGGTTATCGCCCGCAGTGCGGCGGATGCGCCGGAGATCGATGGGCGGGTGGTGATTCCGGGTAGCTGGGAGCTGGAACCGGGGGATTTTATTCAGGTGCGGGTGAGCGGGGCGACGGCCCATGACCTGAAAGCGGAACCGGTCGACTTCGACGAGTAGCGAAATAAGCGCTTCCCTGCGCTTGCCAACCATCCGGCAGGACAGAATTTTCTGAAAGTGTTAGAAGGCTTGGCCGCTCTTTTTGCCAAGCATCTTCAGCATCGTGGCCAGGGGGCAGAAACCGGTGAAAGCGGACTGCAGCAGGTTCAGGCCGACAAACGCGGTGAAATAGAGCCAGTAGGGGTTGTGATAGTGTGAAAGTGCCAGACTGGCCAGGATGGCGATACCGGCAAAAGCCAGCACGATGCGTTCGATGTTCATAGATTTGCCTCTAAACTATATGTAGGGTTGCCGGATTCAAAAGCAGCTGGAATCCAAGTTCAACGGCGTCATTCGCCGGGAAAAGTAAGATATTAGCATTGTCTAATATTTAGTCAAGGACAAGTTTTTTGTATGGGCGATTCCATGGCGCAGCAGCAAAGCCTGATTTCTGCACTTCAGCGAGCAGAGGCCTACCCCCATGCGGTGGATGAAATCGAACATATCGAAACCCATATCTCCCATATTCTGCTGGCGGGAGAGTTTGTCTACAAGATCAAAAAACCGGTTGATCTTGGATTTCTCGATTTTTCTACCCTGGAAAGGCGGCGTTACTTTTGCGGGGAGGAGTTGCGCCTCAACCGGCGGCTTGCCCCCGAACTCTATCTGGATCTGGTCACGATTACTGGAGATTTCGATACTCCGAAGATCGATGGTAAGGGGGAGATACTCGAATATGCCGTAAGGATGCGGCGATTTCCCCAGTCCTCACTGTTTGACCGGACCCTGCCGGACAGGGATCTGGTGCTTCGCCTGGCCCGCCTGGTCGCTCGTTTTCATGCCGTGATTCCTGTAGCCGACCCGAGGGAGTCTTATGGAGAGCCCCAGTCGGTGCTGCAACCGATGCTGGAGAATTTCGCCCATATCCGGGCTGCGCTGGATGAACGGGGAGGGAACGAGAAACTCGCTTCGCTGGAAACCTGGACCCGGAAGAGCATGGAGCGGTTGCTGCCGGTTATCCGGCAGCGGCGGGAGCAGGGACATATCCGGGAGTGCCACGGTGATATGCACCTCGGCAATATTGCCCGGTTTCAGGGCCGTATCTGCATCTTCGATGGGATCGAATTCAATCCGCTGCTGCATTGGATCGATACGCTGAGCGATATGGCCTTCCTGCTGATGGATCTCCAACACAAAGGGTTGCAGCGGGAGGCTGCATGCTTTCTCAATGTCTATCTTGAGACCTCCGGGGATTACGACGGGTTGCCGCTGCTGCCGTTCTACCTTGTCTACCGTGCCATGGTGCGTGCCAAGGTGACGGCTATCCGCCTGGCCCAATCCGGCCTGAGCGGGGATGAGAGACGTTCCAGTGCTGCGGAGTATGCTGCATATATCGATCTTGCTTCCCGTTTGAGTCAGGTCACGCAACCGGCCCTGATCATTACTCATGGATTCTCCGGGTCCGGCAAGAGTTGGGTTGCAGGCTGGTTGGCTGAACATCTGCCTGCCATCCAGGTGCGCTCGGATGTCGAGCGCAAGCGGCTGTGCGGTCTGCTCGAAGGCGAGTCAGTGGTCACGGCGCCCGATGAGGGGATCTATACGCCCAAAGTGACAGAGGCTACCTACACACGTCTGCATGCCATAGCGACTACGGCCATCCAGGCGGGATATACCACGATCATTGATGCCACCTTTCTCGATGCGGGCGTGCGCGACCGTTTCAGAAAACTGGCGCAAATCCTGGGCTGTCCATTCCTTATTCTGGCTTGTCATGCGCCGGTCGAGCTTTTGCGTCAACGTGTGCAGCAGCGGATCCGGGAGGAGAATGATCCCTCAGATGCGGATCTCGCCGTACTTGAGCGACAATTGAAAAAAAATCAGGCGTTCTCTGTCGCCGAACACCCTTTTCTGCTTGAATGGGATACTACTGAAGCGCCCTCATTCGAGCTGTTGGAACAGATCAGTGTCAGGTTGAATCTGCAATCCGAAGAGCGCACGTAAGATAGAGATTGAGTCAATACTGCCATGAAATTCCCCCACCTTCCCATCGGTCAGCGTTTCCGTTTCCAAGACAAGCTCTACACCAAGGTTGGTCCACTTACCGCGAGCGAGGAGGGGAGTGGCAACAACCGGCTGATGATGAAATCCGCGGAGGTCGAGCCGCTGGATATACAGGTTGAAACAAAACCAAAAGGGCCGCGGTCTTTCTCGGAGCAACAGATCAGAACATTGTTTGATCAGACCTGTCTGGAATTTGCGCAGGCTAATCCCGGTGACGAAACGAAACAGTTGCTTGAGCGCCTCCAGGGAGATTTCTACCGTCGCTTGTCAGATGGCTAGTCTGGTAGGGTGCGCCGTGCGCACCTGAATAAGCGATCATGGCGCGCACGGCGCACCCTACATTAGCTGGCAGCAATCATAAAAACCCCACCGAGCATTACCGCGCCTGCCAGCAGATGGCTGCGCAGACCTGTCTCACGAAAAATGAAGGCGCCGAAGAGGATGCCGAACAGCAGGCTGGTGCGTTTGACCGCAATCATATAGGCCACTTCCACCTGCTCCAGGGCGATGAAGTGGGTGATCAGCATGATCCCCATCAATCCGGCGACACCAAACACGGGCAGCGGTTTGCGCCAGATACGCCGGATCGATAGCGGTTTCATCAGCAGCGGCAGCAGTGCGACGCCCACAAGGACGAAATAGAGCGGGCCGAACAGTTCCGGCGCCATGTACTGCATGGCACCTTTTCCTCCCACCGCAGTAAAACTATAGAGAAAGGCAACACTCAGCATGGTGAGGGGGCCGGGGTTGCGGAAGATATGGGTCAGCGGGTTGACCCAGGTGCGCCACTCCAGCAATTCAGCCTGATCGAAATTCAACAGCCAAGCCCCTGTTACAACCAGCAGGATGCCCATGAAGCCGTCACCGCTGACCGATTCCCCCAACAGCAGATAGCCGACCAAGGTGACAAATACCGGGGTGAAGGCCAGATATGGCAGGGTTTGTGACAGAGGGTAGTCCCGGATCGCCCGGATATAGAGCAGCATCGCCAGGATCTCCAGCGGCACGATGGCGGCGACCCAGCCCCAGAAAACCCAGGGCAGTTCGGGAAAAGGTTGGCTCAACAGCAGCGGCGATACCAGCAGTCCGGCCAGCGTCAGACGCACGAAGGCCAGTTCCCGAGCTGAATAGTCGGAGAGTTTTGCTTTGGTCAGGGTGTCTGCGGCGGCGAGGCTGAAGGCGCAGAGGAGGGTCAGAGGAAACCAGTCCATTGTGGCTGGTTAGTGCACTACTGATTAATAGGATGCGGTGGTCTTTTCACGCACCCTAATGACGATATCCACATCTTCAAGGATGGTGTCTTGAGGAAGATTGATCTCCACAAAGAAGGGATTCAGGCGCTCTTTGACATCGATCAGATCACCGGTGTCCACATTGTAGAAATGATGATGGGGTTGGATATTGGAGTCGTAGAAGGTGCGGGATGAATCGACAAAGATCTCCCGTAACAACCCCTTCTCTACAAACAGGCCCAGTGTGTTGTAGACCGTTGCCTTGGAGGCGTAGCTCTGTCCCGATTTCACGCTTTCATGGACCTGGTCGGCGGTCACATGCTGGTGTTTGGCAAAGAGATTTCCGGCAATCGTCAGACGCTGCTGCGTTGGGTTGATCCCATGCGCCCGCAGTCGCTGCTCCATATCTGCGGAGAAGCGTATTGGAGGCATGAGTCTGTTCGCTTTTTCGGCCATAGCGGCAATTATAAATCATTCTCATCAGGAAAAGCGAAAACCTCCTAGGCAGTAGGCTTCTCCAGCAGGTCCCTGTTGTCGATCACCATCTGCCTGCCCAGGTGGAACCCCAGCACACGATAGGCTTCGAACTGTTTCTCATCGAAGAACTGGTCGGCAGTGGATTCATCGGGAAAGGCCGGATGGGCTTTTTTGTATCCGAGAAGATCTTTTGGCACATCACGGACGTAGGTGGTTTTGATCAGGATCAGGGTGCCGTGTTAGCGGCTGAGTAAAACCGCGCATAGATGGCGAAGGCCGCCTCGCTGCGTCGATACATCCTCCGTCAGAACGTCACATCC
>JAMJIN010000002.1:0-51281 GCA_036784775.1 Chromatiales bacterium
GGCTCCCTACATCTTCCCGATTTCTTTCTCGATGTCACTCTTTGTCGCTGGCTGTTTCTTCTGACTCGCTATTTGCAGCTATTTCATCCGGTTACCGCTGTTCGCCAATTATGTTCGGGTTTTTACCGCCATCTACAAGGGGTGATCTTCAAGTGGCATAACCGGGATCAGGCCAAGTCCCGTTAAACGTTGATGTTCGCTATCCACATCCTCAACTTCAAGGTTGTACATGAGACCCTCTCCGGCAAACAGCGGCTGCTCCGGTCTCTGTGGTTTCATAAAACACAGTTCACTTTTGCCGATCCTGACATTGATATACCATCCCGCGTCAAAGACCACTTTTGCATTGAAGTACTGCACATAGAAATCGCGACAGGCGGCCGGATCATCTACACATATCGTGGGTGAAATCTGTTTAGCATCTGTCATGTTGTCTTTCCTGAACATTGAGTCAGCTTTGATCCATGAAGCCTTTTCCCCAGTCGTGCATGACCCACAAAACAGGCTCCAGGGTTCCTCCCAACTCAGTAAGTGAATACTCTACTTTGGGAGGAACCTGGGGATAGACCTCCCTGTGCACGACGCCGTCCTTTTCGAGTTCCCGCAACTGAGAAGTCAGCATTCTCTGAGTGACCTGGGGTATCAAACGCCGCAGTTCACCGAAACGTTTGGTTCCGCTTAGAAGATGGTGAATGATAATGATCTTCCATTTTCCACCAATTACGTCAATCGTCGCCTCGACCGGGCAATTGTAGCGATTCTCCAGCTGTTTCGCTTTTTCTGTCATACCTTTTCAGACCCAATAGTATACAAAACGATACTATGTATTAAAAATGTGCGTTCTTACATTATTGCGACTATAGCACTACTCTCAGTACATAGAGATAACTTTCAAAAGCTGCGCACGAAGAATGAGTAACAAAATGAAAATACTTCATCGAAATCATCTGCCACTCGGCGGTTTTGCCGGACTGCGGGAACATCAATTGGTGGTTGATCCCAAAGCCTTCGGCGAACAGGCTGGCAGCAAGGCTTTTTCTGGATTGGGAAATTTTGTCTATCTTGCCGATGCCCGATTCCAGCCCCACGGTGAAACCGGACTGCATCCTCATCGAGAAGTGGATGTCCTGTCTTTCATGATTGAGGGAAGGATTTGTCATGAAGGATCTCTGGGACAGGGCCAATCGCTATCAGCCTTTGATGTCCAGGTTCAAAGAGCTGGAGGAGAGGGATTCACCCACAACGAGATTAATCCGGATTGGCAGCAAAACAGAATGATCCAGCTTTTTGTACTGCCGGAAAAAGCAGGCGAGGCGGCAGATTACAGAGTCTCTACTACTGAAGCGGAAAACATATCACGCATTTACGGCGGATTTGGACCGAATACTCATTTCACGAGCGGGACAATTGTCGAGACGGCAAGATTGAATCCTGGGCAGGATCATCAGATAAAACATAACTACATGGTCTATATTGCAACCGGAAAAGGCTCTGCCAACGGGCAACTCGTAGAAGAGGGGTGTCTGTTAAAAGGAAGTGATCTTCAGTTCATCGCAAAGGAGACCGCCTATCTGATTATAATTCGCCTGGCAGCTCCGCTTGATTAATATGTAACAGTTCAGAACTGACACCCAATACATATTTCCCAGAGAACACTGGGAGACTCTACTGACCATAACCAATCTCAAGCGCATCCACAATAATGTCATTACTCCTCTCTGTGGATAGAATTTCACAAGAGAGCAGGCACCCCATGCCGATTCGCTCTATAATCGGCTGGTCATGCCATTCATAAAATCGCTCATCTTCCAGATATCAGTCTCGGTAACACTGTTTCTGGCTACAGCACTCTCCCAACCCTTCCACTTTTCCGGTCGGGAAGAGTCCATGTTTTTTCTCCCGGCCGGCGTTGGTCTTGGAATTGCATGGAGATATGGCAACAAGGCATTGATAGGCGCCTTTGTCGGCCTGTTCATCTATTACACAACACTCCACAACCTGGAACTCTGGGTTGCACTCTGGACAACGACATCCTGGATCTTTTCCGTCTATTTTGCCCTCTGGGGACTGAGACTCTTCATTCCGAAAGTACTCATGAAGGCGCCACTCAAGTCACTGCTTACCTTCTTCGGCTTCGGTGTTGTACTGGCCCCTCTGATTCATACACTGCTGGATCTGCCGATGGTGGTTCCTGCCGGGCTTGTCGACCCTGACCAGGACATCAGAATTTATCTCTTCCTCTACTGGCAGGGGGAAGCTTTTGGCGCATTGCTGCTAACCCCGGTTATTTTTCTTGCCGGCCGAAATTTCAGCATGCTCTACCATGGCGACTATGCCGTCTATCCAAAGAACGGCCGCGAAAAAATCTTTTGGCTCTCCCTTTTCAGCCTGAACATTCTTTCGACCTTTCTCTGGGGAGAGTCTTATCTCTATGCCGGAATTTCCGATCAACTTTTCATCCTCTTTCCTCTTCTGGCCTGGAGTGCCTATCGCCTGGGAGTCACCTTCTCCAGCATTGCGGTTTTTCTTACCTGTTTCGGTATTTTTAGCTTCTACGCATTCGGCTTTGGCGGCACGCCCATACCTGTCACTGAGCAGGAGTACATCGCACTCCTGACCTTTATTATCACTATCTCTCTATTGACCTACAGTGTTGCTGTCGTCACCTTGGAGCGACGATTGGAGACTAGCCGCCTTAGATACGCCGCCACCCATGATCCGTTGAGTGGCCTGCTGAATACCAGGGCACTGAAAGATCGGTTGGAATCCCTGATGAAAGACGACGCCGGTATCAAACCCGAGTTGGGATATCTGGAGATCGACCAATATGAGGAGATGCGTTGCCACTATGGCGTCTCCGGTCGCAATATGCTGATCAAACGTTTCGGCTTACATTTGAACAAAATATTGTCACCAAGTTGCGAAATATTTCGTATAGGCGCAGGTGAATTTGCCTTTATATCAAAGGAAAAAGGCGCTCTACCGAAAAGTGCGCATACATGGTTAAACAATCCTGAGCCCTATCGGTTCGAATGGGAGAAAAAGCACTTCAGCATAATACCCAAGGCCTGCCTGTTACCCGTCACCAGCCATTTTGACTCACCACACCATCTGCTCGAACTGGCAAGCGCCCATGTCAACAGGCTGTCAAAAGGTGAGCGTGGCCTGACCAGCATCGACCCAATGGATGACGGCGTACTCAAAGATCGTGAGATTCGGGCAAAATGGATGGGCAAACTCCAGCAGGCACTTGCCGATGATCAATTCAGGCTTCTATATCAACCCATCGTTTCGCTCAATGAGAAACGGGCTGCAGTCAAGAAAAACCGTACCATGCAGCACGTTGAAATACTGTTACGCCTGATAGCTGACGATGGATCTCTGATCGAACCCTGCATCTTTATGCCATATGCCGAAACTTTCAACCTTATGCCTGATGTTGACCGTTGGGTCGTGTCCAAGGCACTGCATCTTATTGAAAATGACCCAATGCTCAGGCAGCCGGAAACAATATGCGCCATCAACCTTTCGGGACAGTCGATCAACGACATGGCTTTTCCTGAATATATCCTTGAACAGCTGAAAAACACCAATGTCGACGCAAAGAAGATCTGCTTCGAGATCACCGAGACAGTAGCCTTGAGTGATCTCAAGCAGGCAGCCCACTTCTTCAGTCAACTCAGAGAGATGGGGTGCTCCGTCGCCCTTGATGACTTCGGCACCGGCACCGCATCTTTTGAATATTTAAAGAGACTGCATGTCGACTATCTGAAGATAGACGGCTCATTTGTCCGGGAAATTGAGGGCAACAAACTGGATTACGTCATCGTTACCGCCATTCGTGACGTCGCACGCTCAACCGGCACTAAAACCATTGCTGAATATGTGGAAACGGATGGAGTGTTGGATTTGCTGATTAAACTCGGCGTTGACTATGGGCAGGGCTATATATTCGGAAAGCCGGAAGAGATAACAAATCCCGAATGAACTTTGGATAGACAGGGTGCGCGAGGCGCACCCTGCAGTTTGTAAATCTCTGATGATTTATTTATATCTTGAACTGTGCAACCAATTCCTTCAGTTGGACAGAGAGATGATTCAGGCTATCACTGGCGGCGGCTACCTGCTCTGAACTTTTTAGACTCTGTTGTGCCGTTCCGGCAATTCCCTCGGCATTGCGACTGATCTCTTCAGCAACAGCACTCTGTTGATGCGTGGCAGTGGCTATCTGAGTTGCCATATCAGTAATAGTATCCACCGATTGTGTAATGGATCCGAGAGATACCCCAGCCTCCTTTGCCTGCTCCACCGTCGCCTGCACACCTTGCTGACTGATTTTCATCGCCTCGACAGCCTGGTTTGAGTGCTTTTGAAGGTCATCGATTGTCTCTTCGATTTCGTGAATGGAGCTTTGAGTTCGGCCTGCCAATGCGCGCACCTCATCTGCCACGACGGCAAACCCACGCCCTTGTTCTCCCGCCCTTGCCGCTTCAATGGCTGCATTTAACGCCAACAGATTTGTCTGTTCCGCGACCCCTTGAATCACTTTTAAAATATTGCCGATGCTCTGACTGTCAACTTCCAGTTTTTGGATGATGGATGCAGCTCCATCAACCTGACCTGCCACACCATCAATAGTGCTCAGCACCTGCTCAATAATTTTTCTGCCATCGTTCGAGGCTGTATCTGCCTCACCGGCTGCAGTGGCTGTGGCTGCTGCACTCGATGCCACTTCCCGGACAGTGGCAGCCATTTCGGTAATGGCGGTTGCTATCTGCTCAATCTGGCTCTGTTGCTCAAAGTTTATTGACTGGGATTCACTGGTGACCGTCTGCAACTTCTGGGACGACCCACTCATCTGGTTGGTAGCATCCAATACCTGTCTGACGCTATTCTGGAAACGGGAAAGCATGCAATTGACCGACGCGGCCATCTGACTGATCTCATCGTTGCCCGTGTCATCACAGCGTTCAACCAGGCTGGCATTCTTTTCAATATCGTTGATGGTTGCGTTAAGTCTTCGAATAGGGATTGTCCCTCTGCTGGCGAAGAACCAACCGACCAGGATGGAACCGGCCAATGCAATTGCCAGAATGGCAATAGCGTAGTTAATAATATCCCGGCTCAGGGTCGCGGCCGATGAAAATGCTTCATCGGCCTCTATTTCGCTGATGATTGACCAGTCGAGTCCGGCAACATTCAATGGAGCATAGGCTGAGAGCACCGGTTTTCCGCGATAACCATCAAAGATACTTACGCCACTCTCACCCCGGCTCGAAGCCGAGGTTGCGGGGGTATCAATCTGCTGTATCCCTGCGTTGGTGCCCTTGGCACTGATTGCATCGGCGATCCCTTGCGTAACTCCAACATTTTCCAGCAGTGCTGGGTAACTGTGTGGAGATTCCACCATGAATCGACTGATACTGCGCGCAGTCAGATCCTTACCGACCAGGTAGGTCTCACCTGTTTTTCCCTGGCCGACCTCCTGCCACTTGCCGCCACTGGTCATGATGCCGTTCAGCCTGTCTACCGGCATCTGAAAGATGAGTACCCCTATGCGGTTCTCATCATCAAAAATAGGAGAAGCGATAAAGGCCGCCTGGTCACTGTAGGACGGCCCATAGGGTTTAAAATCGATAATGCTGACATTGTCAGGTTCACCCGCCTTCATGGCCGACCTGAAGGCTTCCCCCAGACCGGAATCTGCATGAGGACCGGTGATCAGAGAGGTGCCGAAATCGATCTCCTTGAAGACGGTATAGACAATGTTGCCGTTTTCCGGCTCGACCAGAAAAATGTCGTAATAGCCAAACTTTTCCTGAAAATCCCGCAGTTTTGGGTGATAAAGACTGTGGATCTGGGCGTAAAGCGTATCACCCTCAGGATCACTCCATCTCTCTTTTTCACCCAGCGGATTGGGGTTTCCCTTGAGGTACTGATACTGGATATCAATGGCTGTTTCATCCAGCCCTTTCATATACGCATCGATAGCCGGGCCTTGTCCACCATTGCGATTCTGAAACTCGGTGACAAACTCGTTCTTGTAATAGCTCAATAGCTGATTTTGGTAAAAGTCGGGCTCCTGCTCAGCAAAGTCATCATGGAAATTGAGATAGGCGTCACCCAAACCCAGCATGGCATCCACAATCATCTGATCATTGGAGAAGGTTTGGGCCTGGGCGTGAATCATTCGAAGGTAGTCTTCTATCTGCGCCTTTTTACTGTCCCGGATGGCGAGTATCTGCTGGGTTGCCTGTTCCTCAAGGGCAACCCTGCCACTGGAAATGGCGAGCCATCCGATAAGCGTACTGGCGCCCAATACCGGGATTGCGGCAAACAGTGCCGCACCTATGATCACTTTTGTTTTGATTTGCATGGTTATCTCAAGGCAATTTTTCTCGTTCCTTGAGTATCTAAATCATCCAACTGTCAAAACAGCACTGGGCATGCTTGCGCTAAACCAGGGCCTTTCTCATTTCACTCCGACAAATCGCTGCTTTACCACATCCTGTCCCTCGGGCGAGAGGGTCCATTCAATGAATTTTCTGATCTCACCCGTAGGCTCGCCGTGGGTAACCAGATTGAGTTCACGGGTAACCGGGTAGTTGGGATTATCCAATGCCGGCTTTTCGCCATCGACAACGATTATGGCAATCCTTTTGACGCTCTTGAGAAAGGCCAGACTGATCTGACCAATCGCGCCCCGTTCATGAATTATCCGGGCAACAATTTTTCTGTCGGGAGAAACCACTGCCGTCCCCGAATACTCGGCGCCACCCATTACTTTTTCCTGGAACACATGACGAGTTGCGGAAGCGGGTTTGACGATATAGGGCTTGATCATCAGATCTTCCCCTCCCAGCGCTTTCCAGTTTTTAATCTTCCCGCTGAACACATCCCTGAGTTGCGCTTTGGAAAGCTGGGTCACCGGGTTACGAATATTGACCACCGCGGCAATAGCGTCTTTGCCGATCATCACCGCATGAACACCCTGTTCCAGGGCGCCGTGATCGACCATGCGGGCGACTCCGCCCAGCTCACAGGTATCCCAGGTGGCACACTGCTCCCCGCCCAGACTTTCGCTATCATCATTGACCTTGAACGAGGATCCCACATAGACCTTGTCGGCATCGGATATGAATTTTCCGATCGTGGAAGAGCCTTCGTAGTTGATGGTACCCGCCGTAATGGAAAAGGTAGCAAGCAATCCTGTTAGTGCCACAAATGCTGTTTTCATCGTCTCTTTCCTGCGCTGGATAGCGCAATTTTCAGATATACAGGGGGTATCGGCTATACTCGCATTTCCTTTAGGGCTATTGCATCAGGAGCACCCTACCGGATGATTACTCTGGTAGTCTAAAGTTGCTTACCAACTCCACCAGCCGCCTGGCTTGGTCATCGAGGGATTGACTGGCTGCCGAGGTCTCTTCACTCAGCGCCGCATTCTGTTGTGTGCTGTCATCCAGCTGGATGACGGCCTGGTTTACCTGCCGAATGCCCTCCGCCTGCTCTGTACTGGCAGCGGCAATCTCGGAGACCACATCGTCGACCTTTTTCATGGCATCAATCATCTCTCTCAAGGTCTCCCCTGATTTGTTGACCAGATCAGCGCCTGTCGCCACTTTTTCTTCACTGTCCTTGATCAGCGTCTTTATCTCCCCGGCGGCAGTGGCACTGCGTTGAGCCAGGTTTCTCACCTCGGTTGCCACCACAGCAAAACCACGCCCTCTTTCTCCCGCGCGCGCCGCCTCTACCGAAGCGTTGAGTGCCAGCAGATTGGTCTGGAAGGCGATCTCATCGATAACCCCAATGATGTTGGCGATCTTGCTGCTTGACTGGCTGATCTCTTCCATCGCCTGGACAGTACGATTCACCACCTCGCCACCCTGCTCTCCGACACCTCTGCCCGCAATTGCCAGTTGATTGGCGACAGAGGCGTTTTCTGCATTTTGCTGCACTGTGCCGGTCAACTCCTCCATGCTGGCAGCGGTCTCTTCCAGGCTTGAGGCCTGTGTTTCTGCACGCCGGGACATCTCCGTACTGCCGGAGGCGATCTCAGAGGTGGATTGGGTGATGGCGTCGGCGGAGGATTGGATCTCCTGAACCATGTTTCTGAGCTTGTCCACCGTCCGGTTTGCCGCTTCAGCCAGACGCCCGAAAGCCCCCTCACTCTCTTCACTGAGTTTGCGGGTCAGATCACCATCGGAAAGAGAACCGAGGACCGCCTCCATCTCTGAAACACTCTCAGCTACAACTTGGGTAAGTTTGTTGATACCTGTACCAAGGCTCCTCATGAATCCCTGTTTGCCTTCAAGATCGATGTGCTGTTGTAGCTCTCCCTGCACCACGCCTTCCACCACAGCGGCCACTTCCTCTTCGACCTGGACCTGTTCGGTGACATCACTCCACTCAGTCGCAGTACCCTGTCGTTCGCCCTCATCATCCATGACCGGACTGGTTGCAAGGTCAAAGATACGACTGCCGATGTTGATCCGGGATCGATCTGTGGTGGTCAACTGGTCAAGTAACCGGCGTTGCTGCTCCGGGTGTTTGTGGAAACTGTCGAGACTTGAGCCGATGATAGCCTCGGCGGAAAAATCAGGGAGTGCCCTCTGGACCTCCTTCTCAACATCATGGAACAGTTTCTGAACGGCCCTGTTGGTGTAGATGATGTTGTGATCCCTGTCAGAAACCATCACACAGCTGGAGACATTGTCCAGCGCTGTCTGGATCCGCAGGGCCTCGTCTGCCCGGCGTTCGGCCTCTGTGATATCGAAACCGAGCTTGATCTGCATTGCCTTCAGGCCGCGCAGCACATTGTTGATCTCATCTTCCGATGTTGGCTCAATACTGTTGTGATATTCACCGGAACTGATACGGCGAAAGATCTTCAGCGTCTCCTGGAGTGGAATGGCCACGCTTCTGCGCAACAGGATATAGCTGATGAGGATTGTTGCAAGCACGATGAACAGCGCTGCGCCCACTGCAATATATACAACCTGCAACGCCTCCTGCTCACGCAAACTCAAGCCCGCATAAATCTGCTCGATGCCGATATCGAACAGTTGCAAAAGGCCATCTATTCCTTGCACCGAGCGACTGGAAAAATCCTCCGGCGTGACGCCGGACTCCTCTCCGATCAACACCTTGTTCGCCATCAGCTCCTGCATTGCCGGCAAGAGTCCGGAGGATGCGTACTTGTACTCGCCAAAAGGTGGCGCTGTTTTCTCTTCCAGTCCGGGGGTGTTCGCCGTCGTCTCCTCCAGCAACCTTCTGGAACGCTCATCCAGAATCGTCAAACTGTAAAAAGTATTGGTCAGCCCGGATTCACTCTCTTCATCCAATTCACCACTTGACTGCAGTGCCGTTACGATGGATTGAGATTGGCTTAGAAAATCCGCCATCTGCGGCAGCAGTTCGATGAGCAGGACACTCCAATTCTGAGTATTCACATTTGGATCCTGCTTCAGCCCGGAATGCTTGCCCAGCAGACGGAACATCTGCATCAGGTCAGACTGAAGTTCAGTATGCAGGAAGACATTATCAGCCGGGTCATGATCTCTATACCCTTCGCGAATCTCTTCCCAGTAACTTTCGAGCCCCTCCAGATTTTCCTCCAACTGGAAGCGGTTATGATGCCGCACGATAAGTTGCCGGATCTTGACGAGATCTTCCGAAATCTGATTATCCAGCGCCTCCAGGTTCTCCCCGGCCCCGTCATCACCGGCCAGGAACGCGGTACTACGACTGCGGTGGTCCGCGATGTGCAGCAGGGTCTGCTTCAGATGGCTCAGGTGTTCCGCGCCGAACTGCTCCGTCTCCACCACTTGCAGCGCCTGCCATCTGTCCAGAATCAAAACGGAAGCAAACAGGATGACCGCAATAACGGGAATGGCCGAAACCACCATCAGCTTCTTCAAAATGCTGAAACGGCGAAACAGATTGAGCCGATCGCGCCAGGGCGAGCGGATTACACTCCCCTCTCGGAGGCTGACCTTGCCTTCCGCCGCCAGTTTGTAGACGGTTTCCGCTGCCGAGACCTGCTCTCGGCTGGGTTTGTTGCGTACCGAAAGATAACCGGCAATCTCACCCTCTTCAAAAATGGGGGCCACGTTGGCTTCCACCCAGTAGAAGTCACCGTTTTTGCAGCGGTTTTTTACAATTCCCGTCCAGGGACGCCCTGCCTTGAGGGTCTGCCACAGATCCCCGAACGCGCCGGACGGCACATCCGGATGACGAACGATGTTGTGGTTTTTCCCGATCAGCTCAGCTTCAGTGAAGCCACTGATATCGATAAAATCCTGGTTGGCAAAGGTGATGATTCCCTTCAAATCTGTCTTGGAGACGATCGTCTGACCGTCCCGCATGACCCGCTCGTTATCAGTAACTGGAAGATTGACCTTCATGAGACGCTTCTTTTTAGTAAAAACCGGGCAACTGAGGGGTTTAGCGTCACTGGGGGGGGGAACTTGAGGCCTTCTCGATATTTGAAAGAGTGTTTCGCATCACCAAGTCTGCGCAACAACCAACACTGTTTTATACTCAGTCGCTATGAGTCAAAAACATTCACGCATCCTGCATGCGATCCTCCAGGGGCCTGCCGGCGGCAATATCCATTGGCGGGACATTGAATCACTGCTGCGACATCTTGGCGCAGACATCCAGGCGGGCCACGGCGCGCGCATGCGGATTACCCTGAATGGCGTGGAAGGCACTTTGCATCGTCCCCACCACAGCAGCACATACAGCAAACAGGATATCCATCACCTGCGTGACTACCTTATCTCTGCCGGCGTGGATATGTCAGCCTTGAATAATGAATAATTCGGGGAAGAGGAGAAAAGGCCTCATCGCCTACGAGGCTACAAGCTAAACGGGGAGAAACAATAACCCTGATCCGGCCTGCTTCGTGAGAGTCCGCCTTATTGCATGTCCGGATAAAGCCGGACAGATTCCCTAAAGATGTGTTCCCGATTCCGGGCTCTCCCCCCCCCGTAGGAGTTGACGGTCCCCGTTGCTATTGGGGTATCACATAACGTTCAAGCTGTTCCTTTATGAAGGCAAGAAACAAGGTATCGGTGATCGAATAACCCGACAGATTGACACTGCACAGTTCAACTCTTTCGATCAGATCTGGCTGCAACGCCAACCACTGCAAAGTATGCGCAGCAATATCTCATAATGGTGCTTACTCTCCATCGGCACCGGGTGTATTTCCTGCCTACGCGTAATATTAATAGGACGGCCGTGACATCAGGTATAATTCTGTTTTCAGTAAGTTGGATGCTGTTCGAGCCCTGTGGTTGATGCAGAATAATGGCTCAAATTCGCCTGGGCATTTTCTCTTTGGTGTAAGTATCCACTCACGGCTGTTCATGATGCGGTCGTAGGTACAACGATTCTGCGAGGCCAGCATGGAACCAGCCGGACTGTACGATTTGCCGCCCACCGCGATCAGCCGCGAACTGTTTTTCAATATGGGTGGGCCGCATGGCTTCATGCGCTGGGGGGTCTACCTGTTCCTGCTGGCCTCACTGCTATTCCTCGGCTACACACTGTGGGTCCGCATCAGGCTGTGGCGCAAGGGACAGTCGGAGGCTTGCAGCGATCATCCACTGCGCCGACTGCGCCTTGTGGTGAAATACGTGCTGCTGCAGGCGAAAGTCATGCGGGAAGGTTATGCGGGCCTCATGCACGCCAGCCTGTTCTACGGCTTCGTAGCGCTCACCTTCGTCACCGTCATGATTTTCCTGCAGGAGGACATCAGCGCGCCGCTGTTCGATGTTCGCTTCATCTATGGCAATTTCTACCTGATCTGGTCGCTGGTCGCCGACCTGTTCGGCCTGGCGTTGTTGGGTGGATTGGGCCTGGCGGCCTACCGGCGCTATATCGTCCGGCCAGGACGCCTCGATACCCGGCCGACCGACACGTTGGCCCTGCTGCTGCTGGCACTGGTCGCGGTCACAGGTTTTTTCAGTGAGGCGATGCGGATCGCCATCACCGGCTTTCCACCCTTCGAGGTGTTCTCGCCGGTCGGCTTCGGGCTGGCGCAGGCCTTGGCACCGTTAGGCGCAGAGACGCTGCGGACCTTGCACTATGGTAACTGGTGGTTGCACATGCTGACCTCGTTCGGTTTTATCGGCCTGGTCGCCAGCGGCAAGCTCGGACATATCGTCATTACCACGCTTAACATCTATTTTGGTCGGCTGAATAACGAATGTCCCGCGACGCTTTATTCCAGCACGCTGATCAGGCCAGACGAGTTCGAGACGGCCGACACTTTCGGCGCCACCACGGTGACCGACTTCAGCTGGAAACAGCTGTTGGACGTGGATGCCTGCACCCGCTGCGGGCGCTGCCAGGACCACTGTCCCGCCTGGCTGACCGACAAGCCGCTGTCACCCAAACTACTGGTCAACGCTATTCAGGGCAGCCTGCAGGCGCTGGCCGACGGCGGAGACAACAAACCCCTGCTCGGCAATTATGTGCAACTAGACGAGATCTGGTCCTGTACCAATTGCGCCGCCTGCATGGAGGTGTGCCCGGTCAATATCGAACAGGTGCCGAAGGTGCTGGAACTGCGGCGAGCCCGGGTGCTGATGGAAGGGGAGATGGCCCCCGAGCTGCAGCGCACCTTCGTCAACCTGGAAAACAATGGCAACCCCTATGGTTTCGCCTTCGCTAAACGCGGCGACTGGCTGCCGGACGGCCTCGGTTTCAAGACGTTGGCGGAGGACCCGGACGTCGATTATCTGTATTTTGCCGGCTGCGCCGCAGCCTACGACAAACGCAATCAGCGTACCGCCATTGCCTTCATGCACATCCTCAAGCAGGCCGGCTACAAGGTCGGCATCCTCGGCCCGGAGGAGGTGTGCTGCGGCGACAGCGCGCTGCGGGCGGGTAACGAGTACCTGTTCCAGACGCTCGCCAGCAAAAACCTCGAAAGCTTCGCGCGCTACGGCGTGCGCAAAGTGGTGGTGACCTGCCCGCACGACCTGAACACGCTGAAGAAAGAGTACCGTGAATTCGCCGCACTGGGGGTGGCGGAAGACGGCAGTCCGTTACGCTACGACATTTCGGTGGAACACCATACGCAGGTCATCCACCGGCTGCTGAAAGAGGACCGGATCAGGCTGAAGCAACAGTCGGCACAGAAGATCACTTACCATGATTCCTGTTTCCTGGGACGCTATAACGACATTCTTGACACGCCGCGGGAAATCCTGGCCGCCATTCCCGGCAGCGAGGTCGTGGAGATGGAGCGGCACGGTAAAAACAGCTTCTGTTGCGGTGCGGGCGGTTCGCGCATGTGGCTGGAAGAGAACCTGGGCTCGCGTATCAACCAAACCCGCACCCGCGAAGCCCAGGCGACGGGCGCCGGCCTGATCAGCACCGCCTGTCCATTCTGTTCGACCATGCTGTCCGACGGTGTAAAGGAGCTGGCCATCGATACACTGGAAACCCGCGACATCGCGGAACTGGTGTACGAGGCGATGGAGAAATAACGCGCGGTAGTGAGTGCATCACTGTGCCTTCAATGCCTCGGTCAGCCGCGGGGCTACGTCCATCAGGTCGGCGACAATACCATAGTCGGCAACGTCGAAGATGGGTGCCTCAGCGTCCTTGTTGATGGCAATGATATGTTTCGCCCCCTTCATGCCGACCAAGTGCTGGGCGGCACCTGATATGCCCAGGGCCAGATAAAGTTTGGGACTGACCGTCTGCCCCGAACTGCCGACCTGGCGGGAGGCCGGCAGCCAGCCGGCGTCCACCACGGGGCGTGAACAGGCGAGCTCCGCACCCAGTGCGCCGGCCAACTGTTTTATGACGCCGAGATTTTCCTCGCCACCGAGACCGCGTCCGACGCTGACAATCAGGTCGGCACCGGTCAGATCGACGGCTTCAGCACTTTCCTGGAACGGGGCTTCCGCCTGGATGCCCACCACCGGTGCCGTCAGCTCCAGCGCGAAGTCCCGCACTGCGGCGCTGCCGGCACACACACTGTCGGCGGCATTGGCCGACTGACGCTGCACTCACCAGCTCCGCAGACAGGCGGCCATTGTAGACCTGCTTGATAAACACCGGACGTTCCCCGCCACCGCGGTAGGCGGTAATATCACTGAGCAAGGGCAGGCCCAGCCTGCCGCTGACGCGCGGCAGGAAATCGCGGGCCTGATAGGTGTGGGCCAGGAACACCCAGGTGGGTTGCTCACGTTCGATCACCTGGCACAGCGCGTCGGTATAAGCTTCACTGCTGTAGTCACGTAGCCGCTCGTGCCGTGCCACCAACACCTCGCCCAGATCCAGCGCCGCCAACGTATCGCGTGCCACATCGACGTCATCACCCAGGACCAGCGCGGCGCTGCTCAGCTTCAGTTCAGCGGCAAAGGCCTGTGCCGCGGTAACGGCTTCAAGCGCCATGCGGTGCAATTCACCCTGGCGGTGTTCGGCTACGATCAGAATATCCATATCTGTCTCTCCTACAGGACCTTGATCCCGGTTTTAAGTATCTCGACCAGCTGAGCGGCGGCTTGGTCTGGTGAGCCTTCAATCATCTCGGTGTGTTTGGTTTTCTGCGGCACGTACAGGCGCTGACAGGTCTGCAGCGGCTCGCCCGACCACAGCGCAGAGGCATTCAGTACTTCGATCGGTTTGCGCTTGGCGCCCATGATGCCCTTGAGAGTGGGGTAACGGGGCTGGTTGATGCCGGTCTGGATGCTGAGACTCGCCGGCAGAGGTATCGTGAGCCACTGGTACCAGCCACCCTCCAATTCATGCTTGAGGCGTATCGATGCCGTGCCCGGCTCGGTGGCAATCACCAGGCTGGCGGTCGCCATACCCAGCAGCTCTCCCAGCAGAATGCCGGTCTGGCCCATCCCCAGATCATCGGACTGCAGCCCCGACAGTACCAGGTCACAGGCCTGGTCCTTGAGTACGGCGGCGAACACGTTGGCAACAGCGAACGGATCTGTGGCCAGCTCACGGTCGTCGAGGACGCGGATGGCACGGTCGGCGCCCCGCGCCAGCGCCACACGCAACGTTTTCTCGATGCGCTCGGGACCCAGCCCCAGCACGATAATTTCGGTCTCCGCACCGAGTCGGTCCTTGATCTGTAGCGCTTCTTCGATAGCATAGGCATCGCTTTCGTTGAGTTCGAAACTGACCTGTTGCTCGTCGAAGTGTCTATCATCAGCACTGACCCGCAACGGGGATTCACGGTCCGGTACCTGTTTCTGCAATACGGCAATGCGCATGGGCGCCTAACTCCTGTTGACTAATGAAGGCCGCAAGCTTCAGTTGCGTAGCGGTTTGCCTTTCTTCAGCATGTGCTTCATGCGTTCCTGGCTCAACGGCTCAGCGGCCAGAGACACAAGCGCCTCGCGCTCGATGTCCAGCAGGTATTGCTCGTCCACCGTTTTGGTCAGACCGGCACGGTCACCACCGGTGAGCACATAGGCCAGTTTCCTGGCGATGGTTTCATCGTGCGCAGAAATCTTGCCCTGCGCCTTGAAGCCCTTGAGGATCGCGGCCATGGCGGTGCGCGCGCCCTTGCCTGGCAGCTTCAGGTCGTCCCGGTAGGCTGGCGGTGTGTAGCCCTCGGACAGTTCCAGCGCCTTGTGTTTGGCGTCCAGGAGCAGGTGGCCGGGGTTCAGGACGATGGTGTCGCTATTCAGCAGGTAGCCGAGGTGCCGGGCTTCCTCCGCACTGGTGGCAACCTTGGCGAAGCCGATGGTCTCGAAGGCTTTCTGTATCAGGGGATAGACATTCAGACGGCCGGCGCCTCCGGCGTTCTCTATCAGGTTGAGCAGCAGACGCAGATTGCCGCCGGCGCCGGGGATGAGGCCAACACCCATTTCCACAGCGCCGATATAGGTCTCTGCGGCGGCGACGCGGTGGGCCGCGGGGGCGACCAGCTCGAAACCACCCCCCAGGGTCAGCTGGAAGGGTGCGGCCACCACCGGTGCAGTGGGAAAGCGAATGCGCTGGGTGGTCTTCTGCAGGTGGTCGACGGTGTGTTCCAGGCCATCCCAGTCACCGCGCTCGCAGAAACCGAGGATCAACGCCAGGTTGGCACCGGCACAGAAGTTTGGTCCCTGGTGGCCCAGGACCAGGGCGCGGTAGTGACCGGCCTCGACCGCATCCAGGGCGACGTTCAGCATATCGATAATGGAGCCGTCGATGGGGTTGAGCGTGGACTGCAGGATGGAATGGAAGGCCAGGTCGAGCACGCCGTCGCCGAGGTCGATGAGGCTCGCGCTCCAGTCGCGCCGCACGACGTTGCCGCGCGCCTTCAGCAGCGACAGGTCGAGGGAGCGCTCTCCGGTCGGCACGTCACGCACCGTTTCCGTAAGCGGGTCGTAATAGGTCCGCACACCGTTTTCTATGGCATAGAACTGCTTGCGGCCAGAGGCCAGCATCCGGGTCACCCAGGCCGGCACCGGCCGGCCCTCAGTCTGCATGCGCGCCACACTGTTCGCGACGCCGATGACATCCCAGGTCTCGAACGGACCCAACTGCCAGCCAAAGCCCCATTTCATAGCGTTGTCGATATTGATAATGTCGTCGCTGATCTCGGGGATGCGGTTGGCGGCATAGATCAGGGTGCGCGCCAGAATTTCATGAAAGAAACGGCCGGCCTTGTCGTCACTGCCGTCCAGGGCACGGACCTGTCCCGCTGTCGTATGATAGTCCTTGGCCAGCCGGTAACCGTCGAAGCGGACACGTTTCTGCGGGCCGTACTCGCTGCTCTTCAGGTTCACCGACAGGATCTTCCCGCTGGCTTCCTTTTTATAGAACCCGGCACGGGCCTTCTGGCCCAGCCACCCCTCGTCGACCAGCGTCTTGAGGATGGCGGGCAGCTGAAAGGTCTCGCGTTCCTCGTCGGCCTCACCCGACTCGTAACTGGTCTGGACCACGTGGGCGAGGATATCCAGCCCTACCAGGTCCGCTGTGCGGAAGGTGGCGCTCTTGGGCCGGCCGACAATGGTGCCGGTAAGGCGGTCCACTTCTTCCACGCTGAGTCCCATCTCCAGCGCGGTATGCATGGTCACCATTACGGCATGCACCCCGATGCGGTTGCCAATGAAATTCGGCGTATCTTTGGCATAGACGATGCCCTTGCCCAGCACTCGCTCACCAAAGTCGGCGAAGCGTTGCAGCACGGCGTCGTCCGTCTACGCGCCCCGCACCAGTTCCAGCAGTCGCATGTAACGCGGCGGATTGAAGAAATGGGTGATCAGGAAGCGCCGCTGTAGGTCGGCCGGCAGCACTGTGACCAGGTCTGCCAGTGGCAGACCTGAGGTGTTGGAGCTGAGGATGGTGTCGGCTGCGAGGTGCGGGGCGATCTGTTCGTACACCTTGTGCTTGATGTCCAGGCGTTCGGCGACGGCTTCCACCACCCAGTCGGCCTCGCCCAGCCGGGCCAGATCGTCGGCATAGGTGCAGGGGGTGATCAGCCTGGTGTTCTGCGGTTTATAGAGGGGCGCCGGCTTGAGCTTGGTCAGCGCCTGTACTCCCTTGTCCGCCAGTTCAGCGGAGATGTCGAACAGCAGCGAAGGGATGCCGGCATTCGCCAGGTGTCCGGCGATCTGCGCCCCCATGACGCCCGCGCCCAGCACTGCGACTTTCTGTATGTTATCTGCCATAAAGTTACTCGTTTGCGCGGCGCGGCGCAGGCTTCAGCCGGGCCGCCGGATGATGGTGGCGATCCCCTGGCCGGTACCGATACACATGGTCGCCAGCCCGGTGTGTGTGTCCTGCTGCTCCATGACGTTGATCAGGGTGGTCAGAATGCGCGCGCCGGAACAGCCCAGCGGGTGACCCAGCGCCACGGCACCACCGTTGAGGTTGATCCTGTCCATGTCCCAGCCGCCTTCGCGGATGACATACAGAGACTGCGCGGCAAATGCCTCGTTGAGTTCGATGGTCTCGATGTCCGCCATCTCCAGCCCGGCTTTGGCCAGTGCCCTGGCGGTGGCTGGCAGCGGTCCCCTGCCCATGCGTGTCCAGTCCACGCCGGCCACGGCGCGCGCGACGATGTCGGCGCGCGGAGTCAGACTGAGCCGCTCGGCAAACGCGCGGCTGGTGATCAGTAGCGCCGACGCCCCGATCGAAATCGGACTGCTGGTGGCGGCGGGGATGCTGCCGTTTTCGACAAAGGAGGGCTTGAGGCTGCGAATCTTGTCGATATCCGGTGCGCGCGGCCCCTCATCGTGTTCAACAACGGTCTCGCCGTAGACATCAATAGGGACCAGTTCATTGCTGAAGCGACCCTCAGCCGTTGCACTCAGGGCCTTCTCATGGGAACGGATGGCAAAGGCTTCCTGGTCCTCACGGGAGATGCCGATATCGGTGGCAAGGTTTTCCGCCGTCTCGCCCATGCTGATATAGAAGTCGCGTGCCGCCAGATCGGGATGAAAGTCGGGGGCAAAGCCGCCCATCGGTACCGAGAACATATCCTCCACGCCGGCAGCAATCCCCGCTTCGATGTCACCGCACTCAATGGCCGTACTCAACTGGTGAACCGCGTCCATTGATGAGCCGCAGAAACGGTTAACCACCTTGCCGCCGGCCTCTTTGGGAATGCCGGCCAGCAGCGCCACCGAGCGACCCAGCAACATGCCCTGCGGACCTTCGGGAAAGGCGCAGCCGACCACCACGTCCTCTATCAGTTCCGCGTCCAGTGCAGGGTTTCTGTCCAGCAGGCCGCGGATCACCCGGGCACATAAATCATCGGGGCGGATGCCGATCAGGTGGCCGTGCTTGACGCCAATGGGGGAGCGCACGGCATCGACAATGACGGAGTTGGATGCTGTCATACAGTTGCTCCTAGAAAGGGTAGCCGTTCCTGGAATAGACATAGTCCGCCAGCTCTCTCTTCAACTGGATGATATCCGTTTCCGGCAGCATGCGCCGTTGAAACCGTCGCAGGTGGTCAGCGGTATCCGGCGGCAGCTTGCCGTGGAAGATGGCATGCAGGCCGGTCAGCGCCAGGTTCAGCAGCCTGATCGAGACCTCAGCACTATGGATTCGGGCGATGGTTGCGGCCATCTTATCGACAGGCGTGTCGCCCTGAAGACACTGTACACGAGACAGGGTGCTGTCCGCCACATACAGGTAGGTGAACATATCCGCCAGGATCTCGGCCAATTGCTGCTCATGCCGCAGATCCTGACCGAATTCGTTCAGGGCAGCATGGAAGACGTGCAGCGCCAGGCGCTTGCCGGTCTCGATGGCACACTCCTCGTCGGCCTGTGTGCCGCTGAACGCCTGTTCCACATCGCTCTCCAGAAAAGCATCGATATCCCGGATAGCCCTGCGAATCGGCAGTTCCTCGAGTAGCGCCTTTTTTATCATGTAGCCGGTGATGATCTGGCGGTTGATCTCGTTGCTGCCTTCCCAGATGCGGTCGATGCGTGTGTCGCGGTAGGAGCGGGCCATGGGGAACTCCTCGATGAAGCCGTAGCCACCCAGGATCTGGATGCCGTGGTCGGTGACCATGCCCGAGGTTTCGCTGCCGTAAACTTTGGCCATGGAGGCCTCGATGGCGTACTCCTCAGTGGCCTCACCCATATGGATGTAATAGTGCGAGTCGTCCTTGTCCAGCCGGTCGGTCGCTTCCTGGATGAGGCCGACGGTGCGATAGATCATGCTGTCGGCCGTATAGATGCGCACCGTCATGTCGGCGATCTTGCCCTTGATAACATCGAATGCTGCGATCGCCTGCCCGAACTGGCGGCGTTCCCGAGCATATTTCACCGCTTCCTCCAGTACTATCTTGCTGCCACCCAGGTCGGCTGCGGCCAGTTTGAAACGGCCCAGGTTCAGCGCGTTGAAAGCAATAGTGGCGCCCTTGCCGACTTCGTAGAGCAGGTTCTCCGCCGGGACGTGTACGTCGGTGAGCGTGATCGGCGTGGTGGAAGAACCTTTTACGCCCATCTTGTTCTCTTCTGGCCCGACTTCCAGGCCGGCGCTGTCGCGTTCCACGATGAAGGCACTGAAGTGCTGGCCCTCAACCTGCGCAAACATGGTATACACATCCGCCCAGCCGCCGTTAGTGGTAAACATCTTTTCGCCGTTGAGGATATAGGACTTACCGTCCTCCGACAGATCGGCGCGGGTCCTGGCGGCAAGGGCATCAGAACCGGATGATGCCTCGGTCAGCGAGTAGGCACTGATCCATTCGGCGCTGACCAGCCTCGGCAGATATTTCTGTTTCTGCGCCGGGGTGCCGAACCAGACGATAGGCAACGAGCCGATGCCGGTCTGTACCGAAAAAACCACGGTGAACGAGGCGCTGTGACCTCTGGCCAGCGATTCGACCACAATGGCGGACGTCACCTTGTCCAGTTCCAGTCCGCCATAGGCCTCGGGTATATCGACCCCCAACAGACCGAGTTCGGCCATCTCGCGCAGCAGTGTAACGCACAGATCCTTGTCGGATTTTTCGATCTCGTCGCGCAGCGGGTAGACCCGTTCGCTGGCGAAGTCCCGGACCATGCCTTCGATCTCGCGATGTTCTTCGCTGAAGCCCTCGCGTGTCAGGACGTTCTCACAGCCGACCGGCTCGACGAGGAATCGCCCACCGGTTGTCAATTGCGCAGGAGTGTCATTCATCTTGTAGGTTCCCTGTATACGCACCCAGCCTAGCGTTCGAAACTTTGCCAGTCAACGCGGCGGCGTTTACTGTTCTAACTCACAGCAGTGAACTGGCATACGAGACCGCATAAAGACTTTATCGAATCAGGGGCAGCAGCGGCTTGGCAATGCCGCACATTCCAGCGGGAGTGAGTCCCGCCCGGGTAACCTCTAGCCACGGACCCGGTATCGAGCCTTGCAGTCAGTAACGTGATGGATTCGCAAGCCAGTATATAGGCATTCGGGAAGTCGCTGACAAGATCCGGCTTGTCAGCTTCATGAATTATGATCTAGGTTTCTTTGATGAAGATGAGAACAGGGTGGAGCCAGTGGGTTACAACCCATTCGCTCCTAAAGTGTTACCTAGGTGACAGGTAAATACCCTGATAAATATGGCGCGCCCGACAGGATTTGAACCTGTGACCCCCGCCTTCGGAGGGCGGTACTCTATCCAGCTGAGCTACGGGCGCGAAGATCGCGTATTTTACCCGCCCCCAAAGTGTGCGTCTATGCCGGTTCGCGCTTTTCTCTTCCGACCTGTATAATCCGCTGATTTACTAATACTGGGCTCGCGACAGCGGACCATGATTGAATCCTTTTGTGGAGGAAGATGCCTGTGAATAAGTTTGCCGCCCCTATGAGTATTGCGCTGGCTGGGGCCATGGTCCTGGTTTCCGCGAACCAGGTAATGGCTGATGACCGTGACGATGTGCTGTCCCGGATCAAGCCGGTCGGTACAGTTGTCATTGAGGGACAGCCCGCACCGGCGGCTACACCTGCTCCCGCAGCCACCCCGGCTCCCGCCCCAGTAGCGGCTCCTGCACCGGCTGCCGGTGGTTCTGAGGGTGCTACTCTCTATGCCGCCAAAGGCTGCGCAGGCTGTCATGGGGCAGATGGCACAAAGACCATCATGCCGGTCTATCCCACGCTGGCCGGACAGAGTTCCGCCTACCTCGTAGCACAGATGAAGGACATCAAGAACGGCGCCCGAAACAACGGCCAGTCTATCATCATGAAAGGAATTATTGCGGGTGTCTCTGATGCGGAAATAGAGACCATTGCAGATTGGCTGAGCAATCAGTAAGCCTATTTTCACTGGCTTTTTAACCAAGAGCCCCTCGTAGTCTCTTGGTAGTCTACACAAGGGCGTGGGTCAAATTTGACGCATAGGGGATGGAGTCAAACTTGACCCCATCCCCTCTCCTGACTCAACTCAGGTAAGCATTGATTTAAGGTTGGCCAGGTGGGCTGTGCCGCGCTCCTGCTTCTCCTCTTTCGACAGCTTGCTCTTCTTGCCCTCCCATACCAGATCGTCTTCCGGCAACTCCTGCAGGAATCGGCTGGGTTCGCAACGAATGATCTCTCCGAAGCGTTTGCGTTTCGCCGCATAGGTCATGGTCAGGCTGCGCTGCGCGCGCGTGATGCCGACGTAGGCGAGACGCCGTTCCTCTTCGATATTCTCATCCTCGATGCTGGTACGGTGGGGCAGCAGCTCCTCCTCCATGCCGACCAGAAAGACGTGGGGAAACTCCAGCCCCTTGGCCGCGTGCAGGGTCATCAGGTGGACCTGCTCACCCACCTCCTCCTCATTCTGGCGCTCCAGCACATCCATCAGGGTCAGATGGTTGACCATCTCCGCCAGGGTCTTCTCCTGCAGCTCGCCATTCTGCAGGGCATTGAGCCACTCCATCAGGTCGTTGACGTTGCTCATGCGCCTTTCACTCACGGCATCACTGCTGCTGTTCTCCCGCACCCAATCCTCGTACTGAATTTCCAGGATCAGACTGCGAATCACCTTCACCGGGTTTTCGTTTTCGGCACGACGGGCAAAGTGATCGATCATCTGCGAGAAGCGTTGCAGACGCTCCAGCGGACGGCTAGAAAGTTGGGTCTGCAAGCCCAGTTCGTGGCAAGCCGCCAACATGCCGACCTCCCGCTGCTGAGCGTAACCCCCCAACTTTTCCAGGGTGGAGGGACCTATCTCCCGACGCGGGGTGTTGACGATACGCAGAAAGGCGGTGTCGTCATCCGGATTCGCCAGCAACCGCAGATAGGCCATCGCATCCTTCACCTCGGTACGGGAGAAGAAAGAGGTACCACCACTGAGAAAATAGGGGATGTTGTGGGTGCGCAACGCTTTTTCAAAGACGCGCGCCTGGTGGTTGCCGCGATAGAGAATTGCGTAGTCACCATGATTGCAGCGGCTGGTGAACTTGTGGTGCAGAATCTCAGATACCACCCGCTCAGCTTCATGCTCCTCACTGCGGCACTCCAATACCCGCAGCGGATCACCCGGTCCCAGCCCACACCAGAGCCGTTTCTCGAAAACATGGGGATTGTTGGCGATCAGATGGTTCGCCGCCTTCAGGATGCGGCCGCTGGAGCGGTAGTTCTGCTCCAGCTTGGTGACCTTTAAGATCGAAAAATCCGCCTTCAACTGCGCCAGATTCTCCGGCCTGGCACCACGCCAGGCGTAGATCGACTGATCATCATCGCCAACCACCGTGAACCTCGCCTGCACACCCACGAGCTGTTTGACCAGCTCATACTGGGCCAGGTTGGTGTCCTGATACTCATCCACCAGCAGATAGCGGATGCGGTTCTGCCACTCGTCGAGGGCATCCGGATGGTCCCGGAAAAGCTGCACCGGCAACAGGATCAGATCGTCGAAATCGACGGCATTGTAGGCCTTGAGATGGCGCTGATACTCGGCAAAGAGCCGTGCATTACCGATTTCCAGGTCGTCTTCCGCCTGACTGAGCGCAGCTTCAGGGCTGACCAGATCATTCTTCCACTCCGAGATACGCCACTGGGCGCTGGAGACCACCGCCTCGTCACCGCTGTTCTGGCGCTTCAGCAGATCCTTCAGCAGGGTGGCGCTGTCCTGGTCGTCGAAGATGGAGAAACCGGGTTTGTAACCAAGCCTTTTCAGCTCCCGGCGCAGGATATTCAGCCCCAAGGTATGGAAAGTGGAGATATTCAGCCCGCTACCCGCTTTGCCGCCAAGCTGCTTGCCCACGCGCGCTTTCATCTCCCGCGCCGCCTTGTTGGTGAAGGTGACTGCGGTAATGTGGCGTGGATTGTAGCCGCACTTCTCCACCAAGTGTGCGATCTTGGTGGTGATCACACGGGTCTTGCCACTGCCCGCTCCGGCGAGCACCAGCAAGGGACCGTCGATATATCGAACGGCATCACGTTGGCCGGAGTTCAGGTCAGACATCTTGTTGCCAGGAAGTTTAGGGATAGAGATTGAGCAGGCGCTGTTTGGCCAGGAAGAGTACGCAGAGCATTTTGCCATTGCAACCATGCAAGCATCTGTTTCGTGACCTTGATATGATGGATGCCTCCTCTTAGATATCGAGCAAGTCATGAGCATCCAGACCAAAGACCGGCGCTCCAAGAGCCGGCCACTGGCGGAAAAACAGCTGACCCGTGAATCCTGGCGGGTTTTTCAGATCATGGCAGAATTCGTGGAAGGGTTCGAGCAGTTGGGACAGATCCGGCCCTCGGTGAGTTTCTTCGGCTCCGCTCGCACCCCCCGCAGCCACCCGCACTATGCCTTGGCGGAAGAGATTGCACGGCGTCTCTCCGACAGCGGATTCTCGGTAGTCAGCGGTGGTGGCACCGGCATCATGGAAGCAGCCAACAAAGGAGCTTTCGAGGGAAAATCAACCAGTATCGGCCTGAACATCCAGCTTCCGATGGAGCAGGTGGGCAACCCCTATCAGGATATCTCGCTCAACTTCAAACACTTTTTTTCCAGAAAGGTGATGTTCGTAAAATACGCTTCCGCCTATGTGGTCATGCCCGGCGGCTTCGGCACCCTGGATGAGATGGCGGAGATCCTGACCCTGGTGCAGACCCGCAAGACCAGGGAGATCCCGATTATTCTGGTGGATGACAAATTCTGGCGGGGTTTGCTGGAGTGGTTCCGCGGCACACTTTGTGAAGCCGGTACCATTTCACCCTCCGACCTCGATCTGGTGCAGGTCTGTAACGAGCCGCAAGAGGTGGTGGATACTATCTTTGCGCACTACGAGAGTCGTGGCTTCGAACCTTCAGCTGAAGAGCAGGAGATGCTGCTTGAACTTTAGGAGATGACAATGAAAAAACTGCAGGCTCTGCTTTTTGCATGCTCGACCGTTTTTTCCATCCAATCAATGGCCGCAGAACCCTCGGCCGTACCTGAACCACCAGATATCCCACCGCCCGTTGTCAGTGGTGAGACCCTGGAACCGGAAGTTACCATCATCAAGAAGGAAGAGGGCACCCTCTACGAATACCGGGTCAACGGTCTGCTCTATATGGTCAAGGTCGTGCCCCAACTTGGCCCACCCTACTATATGCTCGACCGGGACGGCGACGGCGAATTCGACTCAAGAGGCAGTGATCCCACCAATGTCTCCGTACCCCAGTGGGTTCTGTTTCGCTGGTGAGGCTTTGGCCGTACAATCCTGATTTCCGATCACTTGTCATTTCCAGCATAGCGAGAAATCTTGCGCTTTCACTCATTGATCAATCTGTAGCCTGAGATCTCTCCCTACGGTCGAGATGACAATGAGACAATTTTGTAACCTATGAACAATCAACTGGCGCGACTGGCCGCTGCTATCGAGAATACCAACGACTGGCTGGGAAGACAGGTCTCCTGGCTCAGCCTGTTGATGGTATTGGTCACTTTCGCCATTGTCGTCCTGCGCTACGCCTTTGATTTGGGTTGGATCTGGTTACAGGAATCTGTGACCTACATGCATGCCACCCTGTTTCTTGTGGGCGCCGCCTATACCTTGAAACATCAGGGCCACGTACGGGTCGACATCTTCTATCGCCGCTTCTCTCCACGCACCCGTGCCTGGGTAGACTTGTCCGGCAGCCTGCTACTGTTGCTGCCGGTCTGTTTCATGATCTTCTTTCTGAGCGAGGGCTATGTCGTCCAATCCTGGGAGTTGTGGGAAGGTTCCCGCGAGGCGGGCGGTCTCGATGGCGTATTCCTGCTCAAAAGCCTGATTCTGCTCATGGCCGTGACGCTCGGTTTACAGGGGTTGGCCCAAGCTATCCACTGTTATCTCGGACTGAATGGCCATCGGACACTGAGCGGGAATCAGAGGCAATCATGAGCGCCGAATTTCTCCCTCTGCTGCTATTCTTCGCCGTCTGCCTGGTACTGCTGCTGGGTTATCCCGTAGCCTTCTCCCTGGGGGGCACTGCGCTGGCCTTTGCCTGGTTCGGCACTTTGAGCGGTCACTTCGACGATGCCTTTCTGTCGGCCCTGCCCAACAGGCTCTACGGCATCATGACCAACGAAACCCTGATCGCCGTACCCTTGTTCATCTTCATGGGGGTGATGCTGGAACGCTCCCGTGTGGCGGAGAATCTGCTCGACACCATGGCGTCCCTGTTCGGACCCATACGAGGCGGACTGGGAATATCTGTCACCCTGGTGGGTATGCTGCTGGCAGCCAGCACCGGCATCGTCGGCGCCACGGTGGTAACCATGGGACTGCTCTCCCTGCCCACCATGCTGAAGCGCAACTACGACCCTGGGGTCTCCACCGGCATTATCTGCGCCGCAGGCACATTGGGACAGATCATTCCCCCCTCCATCGTCCTGGTTCTGCTCGGAGATGTACTCTCTTCCGCCTATCAACAGGCACAGCTGGATATGGGCATCTTCTCACCGGACACGGTCTCTGTCGGGGATCTATTTCTCGGCGCATTGATCCCCGGTCTGATGCTCGTTGCACTCTACATCGTCTATCTTGGCGCTGTGGCTATATTCAGACCCGACGCAGTACCTGCGATCCCTGAGGCAGAGCGGGAGCGGGATCTGCGAATCCTCTTGATCCGAGTCCTGAAGGTGCTGGTACCGCCGCTATTGTTGATCGTTGCGGTACTGGGTTCGATTCTCGGCGGACTGGCGACCCCCACCGAGGCAGCCTCCGTGGGCGCCGTAGGCGCCATGCTCCTTGCCTTCAGCCAGAAACAACTCAACCTGACCACCCTCAAGGCGGTCATGACCGGCACCACCAGGGTCACCAGCATGGTGTTCCTGATCTTCATCGGCGCCTCGCTATTTTCGCTGGTATTCCGTGGTTTCGGCGGCGATGAGGTGGTCACCGATCTGCTGACCGGGCTGCCCGGCGGCGTCTTCGGCGCAATGCTGGTGGTGATGCTGGTGATGTTTCTGCTCGGCTTCATCCTGGACTTTATCGAGATCACTTTCGTGGTGGTCCCGATCGTCGGCCCCATCCTGCTGACCATGGGTCTCGACCCGGTCTGGCTGGGGGTGATGATCGCCATCAATCTGCAGACCTCCTTTCTCACCCCACCCTTCGGTTTCGCCCTCTTCTACCTCCGTGGCGTCGCTCCGCCGGAAGTCACCACCGGGGCTATCTATCGCGGCGTCGCGCCTTTCATCCTGATTCAACTGCTGATGCTGGGACTGCTCTCTCTCTGGCCACAGATGGCGACTTGGTTGCCCGGCATCGTCTATCAATAAAACCCTCTCTTTCTGAAATATCTGTCCAGATCTGTCTGCAACGGCATAGACGCCAGATAGTGTCGGATTTTTTTACACCCCCCACAGAACTAAATTCCCGCCACGATTAGACACAAACACCCTTTAAAAACAACGATTTACACGAAAATAATTCCGTTTTTTGCAAACATCCTTGAACACCGTAACGATTTGTGAAATTAATGACTATCTTAGATACTTTAATTCCTTCAATCGCTATATTTCCCTCAGATAATCGAAATAGCCTGCTGAAAATTCGATAAACAGTTTCGCTGTCTCTGTCGAAAAACCTTACACAGGATCCAAGTGCTGTTTCGATGCTATCCGAGTAACGTGACGGATTTCTCAATATTTTCAATCAGTAAGCATTAATCAACGCAAAATAAACATAAATGGCGTGATAGTTGCAAACACAACTGCAGGCACATTGTCGCATTTCTTACAAGAGGGAGAACTATGCACATCAGTACAGAGAGCAGACCCATATCCACGGGCAAGCCAAAGAAAAAACACTGACCATGGGGATGGGGCTGATCGCCGCCATGCTCACGCTCTTCGGAATCAATGAGGCACACGCAACGGGGCCTGGCCTCAGCGCTGTTATTGTCATGGGCTGTGATTCATACACCATCGGCGTTAAAGGCGATGGGAATCAGACCGTCACCTATACCTCTTCCTTGGAATCCCTCTCTGGAGGCGCATCTGTCGCCCTTGATGGCTCCTTCTATATGGAACCCGCGCCTCAAAGCGTACTGCGCACCCATACGGTTACAATCGATCCGCCACTGACCGACTCATACCAATTCAACGGTGCGCCAGGTTACGAAGCCGGTTCTGCGACCTTCTACGCATACGGTGAAGTCATTAACACCCTGCCAATGACGTCATCCCTACCCAATCTCACTCTGAATTGCGACAATGAACCCGCATCCATTGGTGACCGCGTTTGGTACGATGACGACGGCGACGGCATACAGAGCGGCTCCGAAATCGGCGCGGACGACATGGTCGCCAGACTCCATGACTGTGATGGAAACACCCTTCGCGACCCCTTCGGCGACTATTACTTCGAATACACTGACAGCAACGGCAACTACCTTTTTGATGGCCTGCTGCCTGGCTGCTATGTCGTCAAGTTCTTTCATGAAACCAGGTATTATGGCTTACTGGAAGGTTACGAGTTTAGCCCACAGAACCAGGGTGGTTCTGACGCGCTGGACAGCGATGCCAGTTCAGGCGGCTGGACCGCACCTATCCAACTGGCCTCCGGCGAGCATAACCGCGATGTCGATGCAGGCGTCTACATGCCCATCGTGACAACCGCCAAACTTGGTGACCGCGTCTTCAGCGATCTGGATGGCGATGGTATCCAGGATCCGAACGAAGACGGTATCGAAAACGTCCAGGTAGTCCTGTATGACTGTGCCGATGAGAGCCAGGTTGCAACCACCTCGACCGATGCCAGCGGCATGTATCTGTTTGATGCGCTTGCAGCAGGCAGCTACAAGGTTGAATTCCTCTCGGCTACCGGCCGCTTCAGCCCCATTGATCAAGGTACCGATGACACCAGCGACAGTGATGCCGATCCTCTGAACGGCATGACTCAGTGTGTCGATCTGGCAACCGGTGAATCCAACATCACCATTGATGCAGGAATCTTTGAGACCGTCTCTCTCGGCGACTATGCCTGGTTCGACGACAACCGCAACGGCGTTCAGGAAGCCACCGAAGATGGAGTTGATGGCGTAACCGTCACGCTTACTGACTGCAGCATTCCGCCCAATCCAGTATTCGATGCCGACGGCAATGCTGTAGCAGTGGCCTCCACACTCAACGGCGCTTATCAGTTCGATAATCTGCTGCCCGGCTGCTACGTGGCGACTTTCGGTAACCTACCTGCTGGGTTCAACTTCAGCCCGGCCAACGCAGGCGGCGACGACACTACAGACAGTGACGCCAACACTGCAACCGGTCGCAGTCATGATGTTGTTCTGGAATCTGGTGATAGCGACAACACCATTGACGCCGGTATCAACTATCCGCCGAGTGCCCGTATTGGTGACCGAGTCTTTGAAGACCTGAACACCAACGGCATTCAGGATGCAGGCGAACCCGGTATCCCCGGCGTGCCGGTTGAACTGCTCGACTGCAATGGCACCAGTATGACAACCACTGTAACTGGTCCAGATGGCAACTATCTGTTCACCAGCCTGGATGCTGGGGGTTATGTCGTACGCTTCACTCAGCTGAACGGCCACTTCTTCACCGTTGCAAACGCAGGTATTGATGATGCGGTAGACAGCGATGCAGACACGACCACTGGTGAGAGCGCTTGTACCACCGTTGCCGTGAATGAAGTCAACCTGACCATTGATGCCGGCATGTTTCGTCTCGCATCCCTGGGTGACTATGTCTGGAACGACAGCTACATGGATGGCATACAGGATATCGACGAAGTAGGTATCCCGAACGTCAGCATCTCCCTGACCAGCGACTGCAACGACAATGGTACTATCGACTCTGTTGATGCAACCACTACCGATGCTAACGGTGCTTACGGCTTCAGCGGTCTGTGCCCCGGATCTCACACTGTGGACATCGACCCGGCTACCCTGCCGGCCGGTATGATCCAGAGTTACGATCCGGACTCAGCACTCGACGGCATGGCTGATACCATCCTCATCTCCGGTGCTTCCGACCTCACGCTCGACTTCGGCTACTACGAAGATCAGCCTCTAGTCTGCAGCGCCTGTGACGGTAAAGTGACCGATCTGACCCTCAAGTACATCGGCACCACTGCCGGCTACGTTGAAGTCACGCAGAAGAAGCGCGGTATCGTCTTCTTCGGCATGGTTCAGCCTGGCGAGGACTTCTCCTTCAGCGGCACCGACAAGAAGGGAACCCTGGGTACTGAGATCACCATCACCGTTGATGGCACCTTTAATACCAAGATCCACACCAGCTGCTCCAAGCCGATTGGACCTGGCCTGATCGCCGGTAGCTTCAAGGTCATTGAAGGCATCAGCCGTAACGGTGGCAACCTCTGCCCCGTCGAACCGCAACCCGCTACCTGTGATTGCGACGGCAAAGTGATTAACCTGGCCCTGCGCTACAACGGCAGCACCCCAGGCTATGTTGAAGTCATACAGAAGAATGGCGGGATTGTCTTCTCCGGTATGGTTCAACCTGGTGACGGGGTCTACTTCAGCGGCACTGAGAAGGGGGGAACACTGGGTACCGAGATCAGTATTATGGTTGACGGCAATCTCGATACCAAGATCCATACAAGCTGCTCCAAGCCTGTCGGCCCCGGCCTGATCGCCGGTAGTTTCGAGGTGATCAGTGGCGCAAGCCTCAATGGCGGAGCACTCTGCCCCGTCGATGGCGGTGCCAACCCACCCCCGGTTAACGTGGGTTGCGGCAAGTGCGACGGCAAGGTGACCGAGCTGACCCTGCTTTACAACGGAACCGCAACTGTCGATGTGACAGTCGTACAGAAGAAGGGTGGTGACACCGTATTCTCCGGCACCGTTGCACAGAGTGACTCCTTTACGTTCACCGGCACCGACAAGAAAGGCACTTTGAGTACGGAAGTCTCGCTCTTCGTGGACGGCCAGCTTTACACCCAGATCCATACCAGCTGCTCCAAGCCGATTGGACCTGGAATGATGCTGGGTGACTTTACCGTCACAAACGGTAAAAGCCGGAACGGCGGAGTACTCCCTATCTACAACAGCAATACCTGCGCGATACAGCCATAGGGGGCATCGCAATAAAAATGACAGGAAGCACTAAGGCCACAAGGAATAGTGGCCACTGAAAAAGGACTTTCAACAAAAAAGCCCGCGGAAACGCGGGCTTTTTTGTTGCTGTTTTTTTACTTCAGATGCTTGTAAGGCGAGCTGGAACCTCTAGCCGATCTGCCTCGCATTAACTCAGCATCACTCTGCCCGCCATCGGTGAAATGGGACGCTGCAACGGTGCGGTGACGACCTTGAACAGGCGGTGCTCCGGGTTTCTGAACATCACTCCCATCCCCGTTGGATTGGAGTGAATGACTACTGCCGGCACACGCCAATTTTCACCCTCCAGCGTAAATGCAAGATCAAGCTCGGCGCCGATCCCTACGGGGGCCGTCTCAATCTCCATATGCACCCCTTCAGGTGAGATATTTCTGATCAGGGCTGGAACGCAGCCCCCTGTTTTGTATCGCAACTCAACCTGAAAAGAAGCTACATGCCTTTCAGTTCCCCTCGCTTTATTTTGCATTTTTGATATCCTTTCTGCGAAAAAACACCTGCTCGTTCCAGGGTTGTCGGCATTCCAACCGATTTCTTTAAAAAACTTTCTATTCAGTCAGGGCTGCAAGCAACTTCTGCAATGCCTGGCCACGATGACTGAGGCTATTCTTCACCTCTGCCGGAAGTTCTGCTGAGGTGCAGTTGTGAGTGGGGACATAGAAGACCGGGTCGTAGCCGAAGCCATTGTCGCCCCTGGCCTCAAAGAGCACCTGGCCCTCCCAGGTTCCCTGACAGATGATCGGAGTGGGATCCTCTGCATGGCGCATATAGACCAGAAGGCACTGGAAACGGGCGGTACGGGCCTCCTCCGGCACATCCTTCAGGCTCTCCAACAGCTTCTCCAGATTTGCCTGGTCCGATGCACCCTCCCCCGCAAAACGGGCGGAGTAGATGCCCGGCGCACCCTTGAGTGCATCGACTTCGATACCCGAGTCATCAGCAATGGCTGGCAGGCCGCTCAGACTCGATGCATGCCTGGCCTTTTTGATCGCATTTTCGACGAAGCTGAGACCGTCCTCCACCGCATCAGGGATATCGAAGTCGCGCTGCGGCACCACCTCGATCTGCCCGGTGGCAAGCAGTTGGTTGATCTCGCGCACCTTGCCAGCATTATTACTGGCAAGAACGATTCGCTCTCCGGTGTGACGGCTGGTCATGCTCTCTTTCCTGTAATTATATTGTATGAGCGGCGCCCCGCCGCGATGACTCCGTAGATGGGTAAATCGCGGCGGGGCGCCGCTCCAAAATCTTCGCAGGCGATGCCGTCGAATTTAGTCGCTCAAAGCGGCCTGCTGGATCTCGAGCAGTTGCCGGATACCCTGATCGGCAAGATCAAGCATGGCATTAAGCTCATCGCGACTGTAGGCATCGCCTTCGGCGGTCCCCTGTACCTCGATAAAACCGCCCTTGTCATTCATCACCACATTCATGTCGGTCTCGGCATTGGAATCCTCTGCATAGTCCAGATCCAATACCGGAGTGCCCTGGAAGACACCCACTGAGACAGAGGCGATCATATTCACCAGTGGATTTTTGTCCAGAAGATCCTGTTCACGCAGATAGGAGATAGCGTCCACCAACGCAACGCAGGCTCCAGTAATGGAGGCAGTCCGAGTGCCTCCATCCGCCTGAATCACATCACAGTCGATGGCAATCATGCGCTCCCCCAACGCCTCAAGGTCTACTGCCGCCCGCAGGGAGCGACCGATAAGCCGCTGAATCTCCAGTGTGCGCCCCCCCTGTTTTCCCCTGGCGGCTTCACGCCCCATGCGGTCAGTGGTGGAACGGGGTAGCATGCCGTATTCGGCAGTCACCCAACCCCGGCCCTTGCCCTTCAGGAAACGAGGCACTCGCGCCTCCACCGAAGCGGTGCAGATGACCTTGGTGTCGCCAAACTCCACCAGCACGGAGCCCTCCGCATGTTTTGTGTAACCACGGGTAATCTTGACAGCCCGCAGATCGGTGGGCTGACGTCCGGAAGGTCTCATTGGATGGGTTACTCCTTTGGTTTTAGGTCATGATGAATATCGACAACGTCGCGCAACTCTTCGATAGCTTGTTTTATCTCATGCTCGCTACGTGGCAGACGCGCTGTGCCGGCGGCATTATCCACTAAAGTCATGCCCAAGTCAGTGGGTCGAAGATCGATAGTGTCACGCCGCCAGCGTACAGCCACTGCAGTGACATTATCACTCTCCGGCATACCATTACTCTCTGCCAGTGATGAGAGCTGGTTGACGGCTGACTGCAATACCTGGTCGGCACGAAAAAACGCCTCCACCATTGGACGCGCCGGCAACTTGCCCCAGAAACCATCCGAGCAGAGCAGCACGACATCCCCCTCTCCCAGACGATGCGGCTCCCCAAGTTCCGCCACAGGACGGTTGGAGATACCACCGAGACACCGGGTCACGTAGTTTCGAAACCGGTGGGTATGGACCTGCGCGGCGGAGATGATGCCCTGCTGCCGCAACTGTTCCACATAGGAGTGATCCTCGGTACGGGAGAGGATGACATTGTCGCGCATAATGTAGAGCCGGCTGTCGCCGACATGGGCCCAGAAGGCCTGCCCCTCCTGGATCAAACAGAGCACTGCAGTGGTGCGTGGTTCAATGTGGGGTTCCTGCTCACGACCGTAGTCAAGGATGCGGCGATGCGCCATCTCCATCAATCCGCTGAGAAAAACCCGAGGACCTGAGATCGGCTTGCGGCTGGTGAGGAAAGCTCTTCGGCAGGTGTCCATGAGGATCTGCGCCGCCATTTCGCCACGCGGGTGACCGCCCATACCGTCGGCCAGAGCCACCAGCATGGCATCGGGTGCCTCCAGAATCAGGCAGCGGTCCTGATTCATCCGGCGATTCCCAAGCAGGGTGCAGTGAGCGGTTTCATACTTCATGTAGAGAGACTCCCGCCTTTAACGAACGAATGTCGCGACAGATCACTACTAGTATCATCGCGGCTCTCTTTCAGTTTTGATTTGCTCTGCAGCGCAGTCAGCAACTCTCCGGCATTTTGCGGCCGCTCAGCCTGGTTTACCTCCATCGCCCAATCAATCGCCTCCAGCAGGTAAGCGGGATAACGGCGGCGATAGACCCGGGTTGCCGGCTTCAGCTTGTCATCTGCGTGACGCTCGATGGCAGAGGGTGGCGACTTGCCGTCCAGACAGGCCCGCATGCTTGCACCGATGGCATAGACATCACTCCAGGGTCCGACATCACCTGACTGGTAATACTGTTCCACCGGGGAAAACCCACTGGTGACCACCCGTCCACTGCGACCGCCGCCACTCTCTTCCACCTGATAAACCGCGCCGAAATCGAGCAACAGCGGGTTGCCGCCGGTACGCAGATGGATATTGCTGGGTTTGATATCGAGATGCAGCAGTTTTCTGGAGTGGATCAGATCAAGGGCATCCAGGATGGGGGGGAAAACCGTCAGCATAAAACGGGTACTGAGACCACCGCTGCGTTTTTTTATATAACTCGCAAGGTTCTTGCCACGCTCGTGATCCATCACCAGATAGCCGGTATCGTTAGCCAGGAAGAAACCCCGTACCTGCACGATGTTCGGATGCCTCAGGGAAGCAAGCACCTTGGCTTCCTGGTAGAAAAGCCGGCGACTGCGGCTAAGATTATCGATCTGTTTCGGGTCGATGACCTCGACCTGAAGACCCTCCCCACGCTTGGCCAGTTTCTTCGGCAGAAACTCTTTGATGATCACCTCGTCCTGAGTATCCTCATCTTCCGCCAGATAAATCAGGCTGAAGCCACCACTCGCGACCAGTTTCATGATCACGTAACAGTCGAGAACGGTGCCTGAAGGCAAACTGTCGCGGGCTTTTTCCATCAATTGATTTTATTTTCGGGCGTATGCTTTCTTATTATAAGACTGGTTTCAGAAAATAGTGGCTCCAACATCCCAGCGAATCGCATTATGATACACACTTCACGAAATGCTGAAACAGATTCCTAATATAGCTTTCAGGATAATTGACCACCAACCTCAGGTTAGACAGATGATCAGCAGTATGACCGCTTTTGCACGGGAAGAGTACCGGGGAGAACTCGGTGTAATGAGTTGGGAGATCCGCTCCATCAACCACCGCTACCTTGAGGCCTTCGTAAGACTGCCCGAGGAGTTGCGTGTCCTGGAGACAAAAGTACGCGAGCGACTCAGTGCGAGGCTGGGGCGTGGCAAGCTGGACTGTTCGCTGAAATTCAAACCGGGAAAAGATGCGGAGGCCGGGCTAACAGTCAACCGGCGCATGGTTGAGCAACTGATAACCGCCGATACAGAGGTTGCGGGTATCTTACACATGGACTCTTTCGTGAAACCCATGGACCTGCTGCGCTGGCCCGGTGTCCTTGAAGAACAGGAACGGGATTTCACACCGGTAACAAAGCAGGCGATGGAGCTGCTGGACGTCACCCTCGAAGGTCTGTTGGAAAATCGCCGGCGCGAAGGCCGGCGGCTCGGTGAGATCATCCGGCAACGCCGACAGGCGATGCAGACGCAGGTGGATCAAGTCCGCAAACTGATGCCGGAGGTACTGGAGAAGGTCAAGGAGCGCATCCGTACGCGCCTGCTGGAGGTCATGGATGAGCTGGACGAAACCCGGCTGGAGCAGGAGATGGCCCTGCTCGCCCAACGGCTGGATGTGGATGAGGAGATGGACCGTCTCGACACGCATCTTACAGAGGTTGAGCGTGTGCTCTCAGCTGATGAACCCGTCGGACGACGTCTCGACTTCCTGATGCAGGAGTTGAACCGGGAGGCCAATACCCTGACCTCCAAGTCCAACGATGTGAAAATCACCCGCATCGCGGTGGAGATGAAGGTCCTCATCGAACAGATGCGGGAACAGATTCAGAATATTGAGTAGCTTTTCGCATCGTCTCATAACTTCTCGAAAAGCCCGCTATGCCGGGATTTTTTCGATTCATATCGTTGCATTTTATCTCACTAAAATCGCACAATTTTCGTGTACCCACCAAGCTTGAGTGTAATTTTGGGTACACAGGGAGAAGCAGGGACGTGGCCAAACTGACAGATATGCAGATCCGTAACTGGATCAAGGTTGGTGAGCGGTTTGAAGGTTGTTCTGATGGAAACGGCCTGCACCTCCGGTTCCACAAAAGCGATACAGACCCAACATGAGGTTTCCGCTTTAAGTTCCGACTAACCCAACTCGTTCTGGAACCACCTGCCTTACTCATCGATGGTCTCCGGCCGAGTCTCGACAGCGATATCGAAGTGCAAACCACTGAGACCCTCACCCCCCCCCAGCACTCTTGCGGCGTGCAACCCAGAGATGGGTGGAGCCGTCAATCCAGCGGCTGCGCCGAATCAGGCGGGAGACCCGTGTGCCTGCCCGGCTCACCTCTTCCTCGTGCACCTGGTACAGATCGGGGTCAGACAGTCCCGTTGGTCGGAGAATACGCCCACACGGGCGAACAAGCTCATACTCCTTCTCATCCAGCCCCTCGCCGTAACGCAGCATGGCGGCCCGCTCCAGGGCCACTTCGTTGAGCATCTCATCTGTCCGCACCGGTAGAAAGGGTATCCAGTGCTCGGGTACACCGTTCTGGAGTCGGTATGCCAAGGGAGCATCGGAGTGGGGCAGGGCCTCCCGGATGGCCTTGGTGAGTGAGCGTTCGTGCCCGGCCCAAGGCATGCCAATGCCGTTCTCCAGCGTATGCTCGATAGCCCAGACCATGTTCGCCATCTCGTCGCGCATGAACCGCACCTCCTCAAGCACCTGGCCATCCTGGGTGGCGTTAACCGCGCTGGGGGGCAGAATGAAAAAATCCGCCACCCGGTTATTCGTGCCCTGCAGCGTGGTAGAGAACATGGTCCAGCTCTCGGTGATTTCCCCTTCCTCTGCATGCGGCCCGCAGCGCTTGCGGTCGGCGCGTTCGATCAGAGTGTTACCGCCGAAGACGTCATGCACCAGCAGTGAGTCAATGGCACACAGACTGCCCACCGGCTGGGTAAAGGGCACCATGAACCAGTCATTGCTCTGAATCAGCATGAAATCCGAGACTGCCATTTTGGCCAGCTCGCGTGGGTCGTCTTCAATTTTGGAGATGTTCATCCTGCCGTTCTCAAACTGCCACCAGCGTGCATTGGGCATACCGGTGAAGCGCACATGGGCAGGCAGCAGACTCCTGCGGAATGGCTCCGGCACTTCTGGGTTGCCTGGTGGATTTTCGTGCTGCTGGTCAAAGGCGTACCAGTCGAACTGGCCGTTGCATCCCGGGTGGGCTGTGAATCGCGCCCGAGCCCCGTGGGGAGTGGTCGCGGCAACCTCTACGCCATACTCCAGGCGCTCAGGCCTCCAAGCCGGCGCATCACTGGTCGTAAGCGCTTCGCCATACACTGACCTGACCCAGTCACGGAATTTCTCCAACAGCTGAATTTCCGACTTGGTCACTGTCGGCGGCTTTTTGTCCCGGTAGAGCGCGATCCCGTTGATGGCCCGACCGGCGCACACCCGCAGAAAACACACCGCCTCAAGATCTTCCTCCTGCGGTGCCAGCGCCTTGTCTGCAGCCAAGGGATAGTGCCTGCGATAGCGTACGATCTCCCTCTCCAGTTGCGCTTCGGTGAGCATCGCCTCGAATCGTTGCCCCAGTTCCACCGCAGTAGCGAGGTCAGGGGTGCAGGGTTCGGACTCGACCAGTGCCTCCAGCGGCGCCTGGTTGGCAAAGGGCTTGGATTCAGCGCCGGAGGGGCTCCAACCGTCGATAGCGGAAAAGAGACCAGCAATCTGGACCCAGGCGGGGGATGCCGCATCCTCGCCCTGGAACTCCCCAACCTGCCATTGACGGGTCAGGAACCACAGGGGATCATGAACCCGTGCCTCCAGCGAGCGCGTGGTGTCCGCGCTACGAGGGCGCGGTTCGAGCCTGTTCCACCAAGTGCGTGCCATGGTCACTCCTCCTCTGCAACGGTTGAATCGTCGTTTTCGAGGCAACCCTCGAAGGTGGGGGAAATCTGGTCTCCCTCTGCATTCTCGGCGATACAAATCATGGGCAGGAAGGGAATAGGCAGATCGAACAGGGCATTTCCGCTGTACAGATCTTGTTGGATGGTGTCATCCTCCATCCCCGAGGTGTAGTACTCCCCATCGCTGCCGCGGACACGGGCCAGATCGAAGGTCTGTTCCAGGATCTCCAACAGTGTCCCGCCGTCCCAAGACTCCGTTCCGTCAGGGGGAACTGCGATCAGGACGGCATGAGGCGCTTCTGTGCCGGGGCTGTCGTAGTGAAAAACGACGCCGGCATCCTCCTCGGCGTTGGGAATCAACTCCACCCATTCATCCACAAGCAGACCCGCCCAGGGTTCCTTCGCTGCGGGAAGTTCCGGGCTGTGCAGCACCAGCGACAGCTGTCCCGCCGGTGGTCGTTTTTTCGGTGAATCAAACTCCAGTGCCACCCAGGGATTGTTGTGCCGAAAGGGTAGCTGCAGGACACGGGGCGCAGCGAACGGCGAACCCTGGGTGCCGGCGTAGAGCATCAGCCTGCGCCACTCCCCCAGAGGCTTGCGCACCCGGGCGGCCTGAGCCATCCAGGCGCTCACCGCCGCTTCGGGATCGTCCCCCAGTATCGGCCCCTCTTCCAGGGCCTTCTCCAGTTCCGGCAGGACTGCGGGCACAAAATGCGGCACGACTGTGAAGTCGCGGCCCAGCACGGCCTGAAGCCGCTTGACCGGATCACTCTTCTGCGCGTATGCCGCCGCAGCTCCTTGAGCACGCTGTCCGTGGTCCGAAACAACACTTCCTTCTCCTCTTCAACACCAGGGGAGGGAAAGGCAGAGACAAGACCGAACAGCGATGCCTTACGCAACCTCTCAGGCAGTTTGCCGGTGAGGCCTGACAGGCGCATGGCCGCGATATCCTCGATCAACGCTTTCAGTTCCTTGAGGAGTGTGTCTCCTCTTCCTTCCAGATCTGCCGCAGCTGCCCTCTCCACTTTTTGGGCATCGGCAGAGGTGGCCCGCTCAGGTGGCTCCAGATCCACTGGCCATAACGGCCGGGCAGTGGCCAGAACCCGAATGAGCACCCGGGCAATTTCCAGGATCTCTGCAAAGCTGCGCTCCGTGGTCAGCAGGTTCGAGAGATGGTATTCAATCCGTGTCATGGCGGGAGGGCTCGTTTGGCTCCAGCCCCCCTGGGCAGTGAGCGCGGCAGTGAAGACACGCCGATCCAGCTCAGAGTCCAGGGAATCGCTCTCCACCGCTCGCGCCAGGGCAAGCAAGTCCAGCGGATCCAGCCCCAGATGGTCCAGCGTTATGATACGCGGTTCCTCATCGGCCAGGTGGATCCGGCATTTCACCTGCTTCGGATTCCCCAGGATGCTGCCCGCCCAAGCGTTGAGATAGGGCTCCGTGCGCCCTCGCGGGTTGCGGGGCTCGCTGCCCCAAACACTCTTTGCGGTTGGTTCACCCAGGATCAGGCCGACCCGGTGGACCAGGCTGGTCCCTCCCAAGGGTACGCTGGTAATCTCCGGCTCGGGCGGACGCGCCCCTTTCGAGATGGCATCCAGGGTCGCCCCGGCACCGCCGACGCCCCCCTTGATCCACTGGTAGACTGACTCCGCCGTGAGCAGGTCGGCGATGGCGTCCATGGTCTCGTACAGCACCCGGATTTGTGCCGTAACCTCCGGGGACCGGTACATATGCCGAGGCTCATCCTCACGCCATTTGGTCAGCAGCGCATAGCCATCCACCACGTTGCGTGCCGCCACATGCTCGGCCCGCTCCTTGCTGCTGGGCATCTTGTTGGCGACCAGGGGAAAGTCGTTACGGATGTCGTCAATGTGGCTGTCCAGCCCTGCGTCGTGCAGTCCCCGCTCGAACAGATAGCCCAGTGCCGCCCCCAAGGGTTGTCCCTCGCGCACCGCGCCCAACAGCCACAGGGCGGTGCGGACCCGGGCCGAGGAGAGGTCGATCTCGTAGGGCTTCTGCTCCGCCTCGCCCTTGCGTGTCATATAGGCGTTGCGCAGCACCGCCGCCGCGCTGCCGTGGGCCGGTGAAGGGGCGTAAATGTAGCCGCTGCTGTAGGTGAGGGCGGTTACCCCTTCCATACCCTCTACCGGTGTACGCTCTTCGTGGCGGATCGGTTTGAGGTTCTCTACCCAGCCGTAGGCGGCGATATGGCAGTTTCTCTCATCGAACTGAAATTCAGTTTTCGAATCATGCTGGAGGTTTGCACGCATCCGATCCAGGCGCTTGGAGGCCAGAGCGGTGATCCAGGCATCGATGCGGTAGGAGCAGACCCCCAGGGTCTCCCCCAAAAGGCGCTCCAGCTCCGCGGTAGGAAGCACCTCCAGCACCAGCAACGCCTCGCTGTACTCTTGCAGTGCCTCCAGCGCCTCTTGATCCCCAGGATTCTCTTCATAGGCAGCAGTCACGAGCAGGGTCGCCTGGCGCAGCAGCAGGTATAGAAGGGTCTTGAGGTTGTCGTCCGCGCTGGGCAGGCCCGCAGGTTGGTCGCCATCGATCAGTGCCTGGGTATACACCTGCAACGCATGGATGCAGTTATCGTCCCCCAAGCCCTCCGTCTCGGACAGAACCTCATCCTCCTCCACCTCGGGCGGCGGATTCACCACCATGCCGCAGCTGAACCGATAGGCATCGCCGAAATAGCTCAGTATCGGCCCCCCCCAATCTCTCAGAAGGGCCATCGCCATGGCTTCTTGCGAGCCAGGTGCAGACCGAGCCCCCTGGGGCACCCCTCCAGAGCCTTGCAGCGTCTCAAGGGCACTGACAACATCCTCCGGCATGCGGAAGAAATCTGTGATCGGTATCCCGCCAGAACCTCCTCCCGGGATATGGGGCTCCCCCCGTGGACTACCATTCAAATCAACCAGTCTGCCCAAGTCATCTCCGGGTAGATAACTGCCGATGGCTCCTCCCATATAGTCGATGTTCGGTGGAATGCCTGCAGTATTCACATTACCGACAACCTGCTGCAACGCATCTATGAGGTCCCTGCCGAACATCGGGCGGATGTACAGCTCCCGCGGGGACGCATCCATGCTCAGGGCGCCGTACAGATCCACGTCCGGATCGCTCCGGCGTCCGATGCTCGGCACGTCACACAACCGCAGCAGATGGTTCCTCAGTGCCGCCAGTCGGGGCAGCAGCGTCCACTCCACCAAGACGTCATGTTCCTCCAACTCCTCCAGCTCCAAAAGTAGCTCCTCCACTTGTGCCACTACCTGTTCTCTCTCCTCTTCACTTTGCGGCAGCTTGGAGACCGGCAATACTCCATAAGGCACATCACCGATGCGAAAGGCCGGTAAGGGTCCACGTCCCCGCACATGGTTGATGAACAGTTCACGCGTGGCCTTGACCGTCAGCGGATCAAAATCGTAGAGGGTCTCCTCACGGTCGTCGAATTCCGCCGACATCATGGTTTCCATCGTGTATCCGACGGTTGTCGGCCACAGGGCAGTGGCCATGGCCCCGGCGCTTTTCTGCTCGCTGCCCCCCGCCCCGGCGATGTGGCGCAGGGTTTCTGCGGAGAGCCCCAGCGCCCTCGCAAAGTGGGCGCCGTCGCAGTCGCTGTCCGTACCGTCCCACTGCGGGCCAAGCTCCACGGCACGGCTCTCCTCGCCGTGGGGATCCGCTGGCGGGTAATCCGAGCGAGCATGGCTGGTGTTGTTGGTGGGGGTGCCTTGGGAGACAAAGGAGCAGCCACGGGTATAGTGATGGCCCTCAAACAGGTCATCCAGCGCCTGCCCGGATTGTTGAACTGACAGCGAGTCACTTTTTACCCCTGTCACGATCACCCGGGAGAAGCCGGATGCGAAGTCCTCCTCCATCAGCTCGATGCTCACCGCCATGCCGACTTCCAGGGCGCGATCGAAGTCGAAGGTCCATCTGATCGCCTCGTCCACCTCGAGCCCATCTGACAACTTCACCTTGTTTCCACCGGTACCAAGGCCGAGTGCCAGGCTCAGATCTCCCTGGGTCGGCCCGCTGAGTTTATGATAGACCTGCTCGCGTGGGTGGCTGCAGGTGGCCTGCGCCAGCCATTTGTCCGGCAGCAGGTGCGCGCGCGGCGCCGGTCGCGACTTGGGATCGCGCATTCCGAGTCTGTCAAGTGCAGAATCCGGCTTGGTCTGGCTGACGATCCATGCCGCCCGCGGCGCACCGACCTCCGCAATCAAGGCGGTCCAGGCGTCTCTTTGATCTTCTTCGGTGGCGTTCAGGCAAGCCTTCCAGTAGTCCGTGCCGGCCTCGATTTCTGCTTTAGTGAGTAGCTGATCATGGGTCTCGCACAGGATACCGTCAGGGTAGATGCGCACCCTCAGTTCGCCGACAGGCTCAGACCCGGATTCGGGCGGGGGATCGTAGCGCACGAAACGGGTTTCCAGGCGTACCGGGAAGAGGGTGATCGGGTATTTGCAGTCCAGTCCCTCAAACGGGTCTTTGACTTGTGTGATAACGGTCATGATCACTCCTTTTCGGGCGGCAGCATGTCAGAGCCGTGGATCAGAGTCCGGAACGGGGCCTGCAGAGTGATGAAGGCAAGGTCTGAACCGAGTGAACCGTTGTGTGCGTGCCATTCGGCCCCTTGCCCGTCATTCGGGAGCAGACTCGAGTCCAATTGATCCAGGTAGATGTTGCTCATCCCCTTCAGTGCCTCTGCGTTATCCGCCAGGTGTCCCCAACTGAGATCGCACCAGTTACCGGGCGGCTCCAGCTTGGTACCGAAGTGCTCTCCCGCTGCGTCAAGGCCAAAACGGGGTTCGCTGGGCTGCTCCTGCAGCACGAAATACCAGCCTTGCTGCTCCTGATCCGTGCTCTCGTCATCGCCTCTCGCCTCCTGTTGCGAGAGTGCAAAACCGGCAAAAAAGATGTCGGGTGCCAGGCGGCCGAAGAACAGCGGGCTTTTCTTATTCTTCGCGCCCGGGTTCTCATCGCGGATTCCCCCTTCGGCTACCGACGGTCCGTTCTCATCCTTCAGCATCGCCTTTTGCACATAGATGATCGTGTTGGGATAGTGCCGCAGCAGCTCCCCGCGGATCAGCAGCACTATCTTTTCTCCGTCAGTTGTCTCTTGGCAGGCATTCCCGCCCAGTTCCGATTTGCCCCACATGTGGATAGGCCGGATATCCTTGAGACCACCCGCGGGTTGTGGACCCATATAACCACTCACGTCCCAGAATTGACGAAAACAGGTGCCCCGCTGGTCGGTGGGGTACTCGTGCCACAGCAGCTCGCATGCCATTTCGTGGTTGAGGCCCGCCATGTAGGATTCGATGAACTTCTGGTTGGTCTTCAAGAGGGAGACTGTGTTGGGGGGAATCTGTGAGACACCCGGCAGCAGCCACTCCTCGACAACTCCTGCAGTGGCTCGTACATGGGCCGGTCGATCACCGGAGCCACCATCACCTCTTCGCCTGGGTGCTCCGCAGGATCCCACTCCACCCATTCGGCGGTTGTCAGACGCTCGGTCAGCGGCAGCAGAATCGTCTGCGCGGGATCTGTCGCGGCCAGGATAGTGTCGCGCAGTAAATGGATTTCCAGGGGCTCCTGGGATGGCGGTTCAGGTGGGAGAGGTCCCTCTCCGGTACTCGGGGGTGAGGGACTCTGCGCATCGATGCTGCCGAAGATATGCGCGATTTCCTGGCGCTTTCGAGTAGCCAGCTCCTGGGTCCACTCACTCTCTGTGCCTGCCCACTCCTTGGGTACCGGCGTTTCTTCCGCTGGCTGGAAGTCGGGATTGGCAGGGGCCTGCATGATGATTTCTTCGCTCAGTTTGCCCTCACGCAACCCCTGGAGCAGGATGAGGGTGGCTTCATCGCTCGTATCCGGCTTTTGCAGGTGGTCGGCAACGGAAGCCAAGGTCGCTGATCCGCGCATCTTGCCACCCCCGCGGGGAAACGTGCGCTCACCCTCTATCAACCCCATCAGCAAGCCACCCTCCCCGCTGGCCGTAGAACCCTCGCCTGGTATCGAACTCATGGTCTCCTCCGGCTCCAGCAGCCGTCGCTGGCGTGTCCGGATCGGACCCAGGGGTCGACTGATGCGGCGGAACTGTCCTTCCAACAGACCCCGTGCCGGTAGTTTTTGGCGCAGGGTTTGCCGAACGGTCTGCTGGTCCGTCTGAACCTGTCCATGCAGTGGTTCGGTGATGAACAGCAAGGTAAGCTCGTCCTGAGTCTCGAAATGCCGTTCACGCAGACGCTGGGTTACGGCTACAGCGAGCTGGGTCTCGCGTATCTGCTCGTTGATCTCGAGCACCCCTTCCACCTGGTCCCAAGCCTCGGCCATGAGTTCCTGCTGCAGCTTTTGCACCACGCGGGTACCAAGTCCGGCCATGGTGCGATGCCGCAGATCGCTGTTGAGGGTATCGAACCAGGGATGATCGACACTTGGAACCCTGTCCCGGGCGGCATGCCAACGCCCGTACAGGGGTGGCGCCACCACCCGGGTCTCACCGCTGGGCAGCATGGCAGTCGGCACGTTGAGCCGCTCATGCAGCGATTTGGTAAATACCTTGTCCTGGGTCTCCGCGCTGTCCGGTTCGGCCAGGGAGATCAGCGCGCCCTCCAGGGCCATTGGCGTATTGGCTGCAGGCGGCAGCCAGGGGTCTGGTGCGGATACGTCCATCTGCCGCCGGCCAACGCCAGCCGGCAGCTGTTTCGGGGGTAGCAGTTGCCGCGTCAGGGACTCGAAGTCGCCGGCCGCTCCTGTCTGAAAACGCCACTGGTAGTAGACGGGGAGTTTGACACTCGTAACCCCCTGCCACCAGGAAGGCTGCGCCGAATGGTAGCGGACGTTGTCGACACCGATCGCCTCGCCCAGTCCGGCAAGCCGTCCGCGATTGAAGGCGGGCACCAGACAGACAGTGTAGGCGGTGTGCGGCTGCAGGTGGCGTGGACAGAGGAGCCTGGATAGGGCCCGGTCGGGTTGTTGGTCGACGATATCTGCCACCTCCTCATCCCCGTTCTCCTCCAGGCCAGTAATCTGCACATGAGCCCAGGCCCAGGATTGGGTGAGCTGCGGCAGGCTGCTGGCATTCGCCACCTGGATCCAGGGCAGGCGGCCATCGGCACCGGCGGCTTCGGTCCCAACTATCTCATCGTCGGTCAGGGCGATCAGCACCAGCCAGGGATACAAGCGGTTATCCACAGGCGCCGCCGGCGTGTAGCGCCAGGGGAAGTCTGGCTGGTCAAACTCAATCAGGGGGAAGTAATTGCACTCGGCGTCATGGATCTCCGGCTGTGGATAGGTACGGATGATGGAGCGCAGGTTGATGCCGGCCACCTCACCTGGGCCGTAGAGGGCGATCGGTGCGCTCACCTCACGATCACCGTTGAAGTCGAGGGTGACATCGAACGCTGCCCGCGCAGGGTCAGGGCTGTCGGCTGTGATCCCTGTGGAGATGCCCCGGCGCAGCCAGGGCAGGAAGGCGAGGGTTGCGGGATCTTGACTCATGACGCTTTCATCCATTCGTGTTTGGAAACGACCTGCCAGCGCCCAGCCTGTTCCGGGTGCCTGATAAGGAGGGCAGCGAGGGTGTTGCGGGCAGCAGCCTTGCTCAAAGGGGTGGTTTTGGCGTCCAAGGGGGCCATGTCTTTGGTATTGACGATTTGATAGCTCTCTTCTTTCAGGGTGAAGGCCTTGTGCTTTTTGGCGCGAACTGCGTGTTTTCCAGATCCTGCGCGGCGCTTCAGAGACTGAGCCTTCGCCCCCCGCCGGCACATCGCCAGCAGCTCATCACGCCCCAGGGGAGTTGTTGCCACCGGCCGGCTGGTCTTGAGCCTTGTCGCGCGTGCACTTTCAAGAAGAACAGGGGCCACAGTCACTCCCCCGGCAGGGGCGTCGATGGTTTCAGTTTCGTACTCGATCGGGGCGTAATGGATGGCATTGCTGCCGCCCCACACCATCTGCCGGCTGCCCACGGTGACACCGGCCACCATGGGTTCGAAAGAGTCCCGGCTGAGCTTCTCGTCATCCGACAACTGCTCGAACTGGCCCGGCGCAAACCAGTCCGCCACCGTCTCCCAATCACGCTCATCGTCATCGTCATCGACAGACTGAGGGGGAAGGCTCCTTACCCTGATCGATCTGATCTCAAAGTAATCATCACCAATGATTGCCAGCTCACCGAACTTCTCCAGCCGCTGGTTCAGGGGCGCCACTTTCTGTCGCATGGTCACCCGGCCCATGGGGTGGACCATGAGCGGAATATCCTCACCCTCAGGCGCCTTGAGGCTGACCCCTGCATACACGCCGTCAGGCAGCGTGGCGCTCCAGTTGCGGGGATCCCGGACAGCTGCCTCCAGGGGCTCCCAGACATCCTTGGGGGTGAGTGTGATCGTGCTGCGCTCACCGACGGTCACATCGATGGCGATACAGATATCCGCAAACAGGACCGAGACGCAGGCTCGCCCCCGAATGTGGTAGGGGGCCGGTCCCGAAAGGGTGCCAATGATAGCGATCCCCGCCAGTGTCTCGCCGAAAAGACGGAATGAGATGATCTGCTCGAAGTCGAACCGGAAATAGAAAGGGTCGAGAATGAGCAGGGCATGGAAGCTCAGATACCCCTCCAGACTTGCCGGTCCAGCGGCGGCGTACAGCTCTGCCCTGGCCCCAAACTGAATGGTATTGGAGGTGATGGCCATATAACCCTGAAGGGTAATACGCGGATTGTCCTCATTGCCCAGGGAGACGGTAATCGGCTTTAGGGTGGGAAAGTTTGGCGGGCTCCTGAAGTGCGGGTTGAAGCCGCCGATCGCCAGGGCAAAATTGGGCTTCCCGCCCCAGGACAGACGCAGAGCCATGTCGCCATAGATGGGGAAACCGTTGAGCTGGGAATCCCGTAGCGAGGCATCGACAGCCAGCCTCTCGTTGGCAAAATCAAGGATACCCAACACATCCACATGCAGAGAGACAATGGGGCAGTTCTCGTCCGGCAAGGCTGCGCTGATCTGACCCAGGAGCACCAGTAGTACCGGATCGGGAACCTCAAGAAAAATACCAAGCTCGGCATCGATCAGTCGCGGTGTACCCCAGCTCAAGCGGGCCATGGGCCCAAACACGTAACGGCCAGGCTGAACCGGGAAAAAGTTGCGCACGTCGCTGATGATCTGCGGCATGTTGCGTTGTGGATCCTCGGGAAACAGGATGTGGTCGGTGGAGCCGTTACGGATGCCGTCTTGCAGGGCCTCCAGGGCCATGCTGCGGTGGATGCCGATCAGCCCCCCGGCCCCGGTCAGGGCAAAACCGAAGCTGAGCTGGATGGGTGGAAACTCGCCGCTGATGATGACCAGAAAGGAGAATCCCGGCGATGGCAGAGGGCCACCGTCACTACGGCGAGTGTCCAACAGCCCGATGGCGGTCAGGGAGATCTCGAGGATATCGAGTGTCAGCACCCCGGCATAGCGTCCATTCTCCGGGTCGAAAACCAGGGTTCCACCGCCGCTGACCAGACCGCCGTCGATCGAGATACCCATACCTTCCGGTGGCTTGAAGCCGATATCGAGCGACACGGGGCCAAAATTGCCGTTGCCATTCGCAGGAAACGAGATGCGGGTCTCGAGTCCGATGCGCTCCACCGCGGCGTTGAAGGGTCCCAGGTTGAGACTGGCGGAGGTGTCGGCGCCGATCAGCAGCCCCCCGCCCTCCCCTACGCCGATGCCAAGGCCAATGCGCCGGATGTCCACCACTCCGCCCTGGGAGAGGTGGAGCGGCAGGGCGATGTCCAGGGTAGCGCTGCCATCGAATGCCAGCCCCTCGGCCGACGACCACCCGATAGTAATGTCGAAGTCGACCGCAAAGCCTCCTTCCGGCAGCACACTCGACAGAAAACCGTAGCGCTCAGGAACATCGACCTGCAGGCTGGCACCCCGAATCGGCAGGCGTAGTGCGAATTCAGCCCCACCGTCCGCATCCAGTTCAAAGTCGACCAGCAGGCCGACGGTACCGATCCACAGGGCCACACCTTCCGGGTCGCCGAGAAGGAGGCGCCTCTCCCCGTCGGGTTCGCTGCGGGTGATAGCCAGTTGGGCCTCGAAGCTTGGCGGCTTGTTCCCTTCCAGCGGGGCGATCTGAACACCGGACGGGCGCAGGACCACCCCGTAGCGCGGCGGGGCATCGGCCGAGACCTGGATCGACAGTGTCCATTGATTGCCCAGGTCGACCACTTCAGAGGCACCGCCAACCCCGAACGGCACAAAAGCAAACCCTGGCAATGGGTCCTGTTCGTTCCCAGGCAGGGGTAAAACCGCCAGGCCGGCCTGACCGCCGATCTGTCCGCCATCCGTTGGCGCCCGCTCTATGTTGGCCAGCGGGATGTGCAACTGGGCGTCTGGGTTGTCCTGCTCGGGATCCGTACCCAGGATCCGCGCATCGGATGGGGTGGGGTAGGTGAAGAAGGCCGGGATGCCGATGCCAAGTAACAACCGTTCCAGGGCGAAGAGGAGTTCGTACTGTTTGAGACTAGCATCATCCCATAGGAAGGTATCCCGCATGATGCTGCCAGGATCGCCGAGCCAGCGATTGAGCGTCCCAAAGTCCACCTGCGGCAATAATGGCTGGCCCTCTTGCGGGACTTCGGCCAGTCCCAACGCCAGCTCAAGGGGGGTGGGCGGCAGGATGATGACGCCGGTCAGCTCCAGAATACCAAGCAGCCCCGGCTGGTGATTGCGCAAGTAGTGGGTCAGCAGATAGTTCAGCAACAGCCGTCCCAGCCCTGGCCCGCCGTTGTATCCCGGCAGGCCGTCTAATCCGCGGACGGCTTCCAGCAGTCTACCCAGGGCATCAATGAGCGCGGGGAGCTGGGTCGGAGCGGGGGGCTGTGTGATCACCAGAAGGTCACTCAGGGGAGTGCAGGCACCGTCGATTGCTGCAGCAATCTCAGTTAATTGACCATCGTCCACCTCGATGTCGTCAGGATCAAGCCCAGCATCGGCAACAAGCCTCAGCAGGCCCGCCGGCTGCTCCTCCTGCGCAGCCACCGCCAGCGGCTCGAGCATCCACGCTACCCCCGTCAGCAGTGCCTGTGTCGTGCTTTGGCTCGGCATCGATTTACTTCTCCGGTGTTGAATTGAATTCGATGATCGTTCGGAAGAGATAGGGCAGCCGGTTGGTAATCTCCGTCGCCCTCCTCCGCGCATCCTCTGCCTTCATGTCGGATGGGAAGCTGGATCTGATCATGCCGTAAGGAAGAATATCGATCTCGTACCAGGTGCCTTGCGGCTTGAAGCTGGTGGTATCTTCATCTCCGCGTAGCCTGAAGCTGGAGAATGTGTGCTCCCACTGCAACAGGAAGTCCGGATTATCAACCGGGGTTCCATGTGGCTGTTTGCTCATGTTCTCGGTGGCGAGCGGCATGTGATAGACGGGCAGGAATTCGTGGTAATCACCCACATCGTGCTGCCTGAGCCTGATCCGCTTGACCACAATCTCCGCTTCGAATGGAATTTTGGGGCCGTCTGATTTCGGCTCTATCCTTAATTTGCTCTCCACTGTTCCAAGTTTTGTCAACCGCGCCAAGAAAGGATTGTTCTTGTAATAGATGCGCGAGACCTGCCCGGGAATGTCCGGGAGTTCGTACCTCACCGGCGGGTTCCCATCGGTGAGGTAGGCACGTTTGAAGCCGAAAAAATCTTGTTGGGGACCCAGACCAGGTGTGACGTCGGCCCATTGGTTGCCGAAATAACAGTGCCGGGCCCAAAGGAGCTGCTCCGTCGGCCGGAAATACTCGACCAGAACACAGCCGATGAAGGTCAGCGCGAATCCCAGGGCCACCGCTATCGGGAGGATGATCGGAATCGCGGTGCCGGCGGTAACGGAGCCGATCAACGCGATATTTGCAATCGTCATGATAGCGATGCCGGTGGACCTCATACCGTAACCTGCGGCGGGGATATAGTACCCGTCCTGCAAGGCGTTTATGGCTTCGATAAACCGCATTGCGGAGTCCCAAAAGGAAAATACGGAGCTGTATAAGGTGAAGCGGGTGGCCGCAATTTTCCAATTCTGTTTCTTGACCACCAGCGCAAACAGCTGGGCGACACTGTTCATCACCCCGGCGGTATCGGCGGCTATATCCCCAAGATTCATGGCACTGGGGTATTGTTTGTACTCCAGGTAGGTGTAATAGAGCTTCAGAGATTCGAGGACCAGCATGAAACTCGCAACGCTGCTTTGTCCGGCCTGGGAGAATAGGCCCCGTTTGAACTTGTAGTCGGTCTGTACCTTTTCCAAAATTGCCCGGCCTTTCTGGACGTCAATTTCCATTTGGGCGAACGCGTCTACGGTGTTGGGCAGACACAAATCGATGAAGTCCTCCAAGTATTGGTGGAACGTCTCCATCGGGATCTTCGGGGCCTCTGCCCCCTGGTTCTGGGCCTCTGCGTCACCGAGCTGATCAAGCATCGCCGGCAGAAGGCCGAAGTAAACATTTGACAGCAACTCCGCGGCACGCATTACGGTATGCTGTGCGTCCGAGCACTGCTGCTGCTCCGAACCCCCCTTCAGAAATGAGATGTCGAAATCCCCTTGCGTAGAGTTGATGAATCGCTGGGGATGGAGCAGCGGCAGGTTAGTGGCTGTCGGGGCGACGGCTACGCACTTCCTTAGGTAAACCAGACCCGGTTCGCTGGCGGCCAGAGCGGTGATGAGCTGATGTGCCTGCTCCAACTGCTTTTCGATGGGGTAGTCGCAGAATTCGTTGATGAATTCCTGTTTGTCGAGCTCTTTCACAAGTGCGGTGACGGCCTTTCCGACCTTCTTATCGATCCTATCGCGCGCCGCATTCATCACTCCCTTGAACGTTTGGTACCGGCTGTTTGCCCATTCATCCTCCTGCATCCCCTGGGCTTCCAGTATCTGGAGGGTCTCATAGAGCAGGAACTTGTCTGCGTTGCCGGGATTGAGGCTTCCTCCCAGCCACTGCGGCCACTTCTTCAGTGTTTCGTTATATGCATTAAGAGCGGTGAGGGCCGCAGAAAAGGAACTTTCACATAGAGGAAACATGACAGCACCCCTCTCCCGGGATGGGACGGAATATGAGCAGCGCCAGGATTGCATTTTGACCCTGGTACCGCAGACACCAGCCTGGATTTAAAATCCTTATCCTTAAATATAGTATGGAAATTATTTGTCTACAAGCACCACCTTAGTCAGCAAATTAACTCTATATGGATAGTGCAACCGAAGGCCGGTCCTGATTCTCCACGTTTATGATCAGTTGCAGATTTGAACGGTGGTGCTTTTAGGTGTTAGCGGCTGAGTAAAACCGCGCATAGATGGCGAAGGCCGCCTCGCTGCGTCGATACATCCTCCGTCAGAACGTCACATCC
>JAMJIN010000362.1:0-1929 GCA_036784775.1 Chromatiales bacterium
GGTACCCACACCCTGATAGCCACGTTCGCATCGAAACAGTCAGTGAACTATTTCGGTGTTGCTGCTCATGACCTTGCCGACGATGAGTCGAGCATCAAACTGGAATATTCCACCGATGGCACGATCTGGTACGACGCTGTTGAGTCCTGGTCTCCTGCCGATAATCGCGTGATTTTCCGGGTTTTTGAGGGGGTCAGCGCCGCGCATTGGCGGGTATCTGTCACCTCCACCGGTTACCCATCGATGGGTGTGCTGGCTTTCGGTGCTGCGCTAAAACTCCCAGTCGGGATGCGCACCGGTTTCAAACCGCCTCATCTCAATCGAAACACGAAATATTTGAACAATGTGAGTGCGGGTGGTCAGTTTCTCGGACGCTCACTGCTGCGAAGCGGGAACGATGGGGTTATTGATCTGTCATTTTTACCGACCACCTGGGTCCAAATGGCTTGGCCAACCCTCTCTTTGGCGCTTGAGACCAAGCCATTCTTTTTCTGTTGGGACTACGAGCGTTTTTCGATAAACAAGCTCTCGTTTTCAGAAAACATAGGGGCTGCATGGTATGACATACCACCGCACGGCGTCCCCCGAATGTACAACCGCGTCGTTTTCTTACCGAATTCTGATGTCGCGCCGGATGGTTCGTTGACTGCTGACACCATCGAAGATAGCCGGTCTCTTGGGTATTCGCAGATATCACAACAACAACCCCTTTTATCGGAAACGGACAGCCAAGTGTTCAGTGTGTACGTCAAAAAGGACGGCATACCACGGACGACAAGGTTCATGACCATCGGGCTTACCTTCTGGATCGGCGACCTGTCAAAAACCCATTGGTGCAACCTGGATACGGCAACCGGCGAGATATCCGCCGGCGGCTACAGTTCGGCATCGAACATCGCGGTCGTGAGTCTGGGAGATTACTGGCGAATATCGGTTCATGGGTCACCCCGTGACGTTTATGGACCGTCTGCCTCGGATGGTGAGTCGGCTGATCCACCCCTGTCAGTTGAGGTAGGGGTGCATCCCGCGTTTGGTGCGGGGGCTCAGTGGCAGGGTGATCCCGGCACGCGGGGTTCGTGTGTCATTTGGGGTTTGCAGCTGGAAACAGGCACGGTGCCGAGCGATTATATCAAAACCGCCGACGGCCCAGCGAGTAACGAGGCTGAAGCGGTATTCGCCTGGACTGACGGAAAGATCACCAACCCGTCATATTCACACGCTAAGTATATGACGGCATCCATTCCGTTCCGGTGCATTAGTGGTGTTTGATAGTGACGTATAGCGCAATAGCTGATTCCGTTGGCCGCCAGCCGGTTACGGTTGTTGAAATCGACCTGGATTATTGCTCGGAATCCTGCGGTGTTTCGCCGTGCGCTGCGTCAGTCGCTACTGGTGGCGAGTGCTATAACACACGGCGAACCTGTCAGGAGCTTGCCAGCTGGAACGGCGCGACCAAAACATACCGATTTATCGATCAATCCTCTGCCGTCCCGCCTGGTGTCGATGCGCTCCCGTGTATAACGGGCAAGATCACCAGAACGCCGATGAAGATCGAGCCGGGCAAAGGGTTGGGTTTGAGAGGGTCGGTCAAAATCAAGCTGCGGGATTTCACCATCCACGACCGCGCAGCAGATCCCTATCACGCGACCCGAACCAGCGAGGCAGAGGGAACATTCTTCGGTCGACTCATGGCGAGAAACCCTTTCTATGTCGGTCGAACGCTCAGGCTTAAAACCGGCTACATCACATCTCCTTGGGACTGGAACAACTTCGTCACCCGCACCTACGTGATCGAGGATATCAGCGGTCCGGGCAGCGATGGGGTTGTCACCCTCACGGGAAAAACCGTACTCAAAGCCCTGGACGATGATCGCGTCAGAATTCCCGCGCCATCACATGGTGAGCTGTCTGACGATCTCAATAAAACCG
>JAMJIN010000255.1:0-3856 GCA_036784775.1 Chromatiales bacterium
GCTTTCTCATTTTTATCGTTTCAAATGTAGGATTTTTCATGGTTTCTGGATCTCACCAGCAGTGAACTCCAGAGATAGTGCATATTTTTTATTTCTCCCTGTCTTTTATACGGTGGAATGGTTGTTAGCACCGGAATTTATGCAACTACCGGGTTTACTCAGCGTATTTACGCTCTTGCTTCCCGACTGATGTAGACCTGTTACTACTCAACCACTCATATAGAATGGAGTGCGCTAAGCTGTCCTGAATAATCTTGAAATCCTTGATATTACCTGTTTTCTAATCGTATCATCTCGCCGTCAGGATAAGTAACTATTCCCAGTCCGCCCTTATAAATATAACCAGAATACCTGTCTACCTGAAAAACTAGCGGATTTATTAAGTCGCTTTCAAATATAAATGGCTTGTCAATGGGCTTGGGCGCCAGCCTTACAGTGCCGATTAATGTATGTTCAGCACCAGGGTTCCATACCATACTTTTTACACTCGCATCCATTTCTATAGTACCACCAACTTTTACAACGCTATCACTTCCCCGTTCCGCTTCTATTGTAACCTTCGATTTAGTTTCCATTGCAGTTAAAAGCCATTCTGAGTGAAACTCCGATAATACAAGTCTATTGGTTGTTTTGAGATTTGTTTTTTTCCAGTCCAGTCTTTCTCTGGCCTTATTTGAAAATTCAGAGTCAGGATACAGGTGGAGATAATCCTGATAAGCGTAGGCTGTGTCCAATTCCTGTGTCTTTTTCCATATCTTTCCTACAAGGGTTGTGATTCGTGCTTGAACTGGCGCCGAGTATTGCGAATTTGGATACTTTTTCAGATACTGGAGATAGGTGTTGAGTATTTCAGCCTCTTTGAGGCTGCCCCCATTCATTTTCTCCCATTCTTGGAGATACGCAAGCTCGTTGTCTAATTGGATGCTAGTTAACTGGTATCTTCTCGGTTTTGTATCTATATTTTGAGTAAGGATTATGTGAGATGGATCAATAATTTTAATGGTAGCTCGATTGAAGTGAGTCTCTCTCTTACGCCGATCCCAATCAATCCAATATAGTTCGTATTCACTAGACTTAATCTGACGTATGCTTTTGCCAACAATGCCACCTTTATTGACGATAGTCGACATATCAATGGAATAGACTCGTCCTTTTTCAATTCGAAGAATGGAATAAACAGTTCGTCGTTTTGCTGTAGTGCCCATAGTATAAATACTATCAAATCTCCAATCACCATCTATAACCATCGCCGACGAGGGTGGGATTTCGGATACATTTGGATATTCAATTCGATAAGCAGCAGCGCACCCTGCTACAGTGAGAATCACAGCCAGTAAAGCCCAAGTTTTAACATATTTAATATTTTTCCAATTAGTCATTTTCGCCATTGATACCTCTTTGTTATATACAGCTAACGCCAAGCTATGCTGAAAACGTGAGTGGAGGCCTGTTTTTCAAGGCCGTAACTCACGGTTTTCAGCATGAGCTTTTTGTTATGTGCTTGTCGCTTACAAAGCCTTAACTTTGTTTGCACATGGGCCTTTCTGACCTTGACCCACTTCAAACTCAACGGCCTGACCTTCATTCAGTGATGCGTATCCGCCGCCGGCTTGAATTTCTGAATGATGAACAAACAGATCTTTGCTGCCATCTTCCGGAGTAATAAAACCGAAGCCTTTGTCCGCATTAAACCACTTTACTGTACCTTTACTCATATTGTGCTCTCTACTTTATAGTGAAAAAATAATTCTGTTTTCGCTATCACCATTACAAAAACAGATCTTTGAACTTTTTGTGTGTGCCCGGCATGGGCATGATCTTATGGGGTGCAAGTCCCCTGTACCTTATCTGGAGAGGAGTCATTGACCCCTTTAAAAGTACTAGCCGACGGCAAGGCGCGGAAGGGCGACCGACCCGCTGAAAGGCAGATATATTGCTCCTGCAATATCTGCATTTCCACCATCCATGGTGGTCAAGCCCGAGAGCAAACCTGTGAGCCGACGGAGAGAAACCGCATATAAGGCCGAACCCCAGGGCGAGTCAGCACAACATGACGAAGCCCATCCACATCGGCTAAATGAACCATGGGCTCAGCAGAAAGTTAAAAAGCTATTTTCTTAAAGAGCGGTACTGCTTAACTGCTGTGGGCTTGTCCAACAAACGGTTCAGATCGCGGCTTCGCGCGATCTAACCTTATTCGTTAGGCATGTTGCTCCATATCTCCAATAAGACTTTCTAATGGGATATGTAGGTTTGAATGCAGGCTTCGGATCATATTTAAGGAAAGGTTTCTTCGGCGATTGAGGATTTCAGAAACTCTTCCTCTTGAACCAATAATGTTCTCTAGGTCTTTCCTTGAAAGATTCATTTGCTCCATTCTAAATCTGATTGCATCGATAGGATCGGGAGGATCAATGGGGTGATGCTTATTTTCATAATTTTCTATAAGAATGAGAAGTACATCTAGTCGATCACCGTCTTCCGTGCCTTCAGAAGAACCCCATAATTTTTCTACTTCAGATAGTGATTGGTCATAATCAGATTCAGTTTTTATTGGATGAATATTCATTACACTACCTCTGCATCGATTTGATCATATTGCTTATGAGTACCGATGAACTTTATAAAACAAGCTTGCCTGCCATAATCAACTGCGATGATAAGCCTGTACTTGTTTCCAGCAATATTAAACACCACTCTACAATTCTTTAGGATGCTCGCTGATCTAAACTGGGCTTTGATTTCTTGAGGAGATCTCAATTTTTCTTTTAATGCTTCTGAATGCCACGATTCCAGTGGTGCCTTTGCATCCATGTGCTGCGGTGATGACAGCCAGAACTGCCTTAATGTGCGTTTAGCTATTACCCTCATGCTTCTAGTATAGCGAGATCCCGGAATGGGATCAATGTTTTTTTGAATGCCTAAAGTCGCCGTATACGGACCCGTATGTACGTTGCTGTGGGAGGGGGCTGCTAGAGCGGCTTCCTATCCCGATTATGTTTTAGATTGATAATACCAACCCTAGCCCTTCATTAAGATGAATGATTTTATTAGGCAATAATTTTCCAGACTTTTCAGTCAAAAATGATTTATCCAAGGTTAAGAGCTGAGAAACATTTACAACAGATTCTTTAGATAGCCCTGACTCCTTCTTTGAAATCTTAAAATTGCCTGGTGCATCAACTAGATGGAGATTTGATGTAATTATTGCAACAAGAACTGTACTTATGTTGCTGTTATTGAATTCATTTGAAGATATGACAACAACTGGCCTTCTATATCCCGGCCCTGACCCAGCAGGCTCATCTAATGATGCCCACCAGATTTCGCCTCTTTTCATTACCACTCTTCCTTTGGAATAGATTGTATTTGCATAGAATTCAACTCTTCATCTAAAGAGCTATCCTGTTCTACATAAATTTCATTTAATATTTTTGTAACATCATGATTTTTATGTGACTTTATATACTCAGATACTGCCTCAGCATAAAGTTGGCTTCTAGATTTACCTAGGCGATGGGCCAAGCCTTCAGCTGCTTGGAAGATTTGATCAGGTATTGATATTGCTGTTTTCATAATGATTAAGTATAACCCTGGTCATACTTTTGTCAATGCGCCCTGAAACATAACGCATAAGCTCAGCCGATCCATAAACTTGAGTGGTTTTTGTGGCAAAGTGAGCGTAGCGAGTGCCACAAAAAGCGCGCGAGTTTATGGGTCGGCTGTAGCTTTTTGTGTGTGCCCGGCATGGGCATGATCTTACTTGATTAGCACGAAAGTTCAGCAAGCCGCAGCCATGTCTCGGGACGTGGTGAAGTCGTTGCAGCAGCCCGAAGCAAACGAGGTAGCATGGCTC
>JAMJIN010000256.1:0-3846 GCA_036784775.1 Chromatiales bacterium
ATGAGCTACGTGAGGTGATCTGGAGTCGATACGGGTTGCAACTGCAGGAGCTGATGCAAGAGGATCGGGTGACAGTCTTTGACTGTGGACGAGGATGTGACGTTCTGACGGAGGATGTATCGACGCAGCGAGGCGGCCTTCGCCATCTATGCGCGGTTTTACTCAGCCGCTAACAGTGCCCAAGGATACACCCGTCACCTGCTCGGAATGTCACAGCAACAAGCTGTGACAACGGCCTAAGCTGTAGCGACAAGCGGCACGGACGCCGCCCATTCCTCACAGGCCCCGACCGGTTTACCGGCCGGGGCCTTTTCATGTCCAATCGAGAGGATCAGACTCACTGCCGTCCAATTTAGGTGTCAATGGTGATATGGGTGGTTTCGTGTTGTATGGAGATGACTTTGTAACTGCATTTCGCAGGGTACCATCTTACTTTTTCCGCACCAGGTAGATAAGCTGCTGCTCGGTGATAGACTCGCCGATCAATTCGTAGAGACCATGTGCGGTCAGCACCCGGACCTCACGAGTGAACTCAGGGTTGGTTGCCTTGATTTGGAGTATCTGGCCTGAATCCATTCTGGCGAATGCGGCCTTGGTGCGAATGATTGGAAGCGGGCAATCCAGGCCGCTGACGTCCAGTTCCTGGTCAAAGTTTTGCGTAGCCATCCTGTCGTTGTCCTGTTAAGAGAAAAATGTTCGGAGCCTGTCCATTCTCCAATAATTGATTGGCAGGGTAAACCTTCTCAGAGGTCCCCATCCGACGACTCATTCCCTCACCATATTAATAAGGCGCCTGGTTAGATTAGACCGCTACAACTGTTCGATTTGGAGTTGTTCTAGCGATACTCGGCAAAGTAGATGCCAATACCCAGGGCGATGAGGCCCACCTCCACAAGAGAAATCCAGAGCAGCATATAGGTGATACGCCGTCCTGAGGGTTTCATCGGCTGCCAGACACGGTTCATATACCAGCGCCATGGAGCCAGGCGTGACCACCGATTCCAGCGTATGAGGTAGAACTGCAGGTCTTTGGCCCATGCAGTAAGACTTTTGTCGACCTCATCCATGTTCGCCTCTCGTTCCTGTTCATCAGGTGAGGCGTAGTTTTCGATAATGGTGAGTTTGGAACCATGGGGATCTGGCTCTACCTTGAACTGCGTACTCTGTTTCAGTCCTTTGGAGTAGTGGATGGTGAGACCATCCTCATGCTGTTCCCCCCGCAGATCAAGATCCAGCTCAAAGGGCTTCTCCTGACTGGAGTTCTTGAAGCTATAGCGGTAACCCCCATCTCCTCTCTCTTCCCATTTCTTAACTTCGATAAAGGGGTTGATGCGTAGCAGCCGCTCTGGATCCTCTTTACAAAATACTGTGAGCTTCTCAACCGTTAAAGGTGTTGCGATAGAGGCCCATGCCGCGTCATCCGAATCGGTTGGCGGCGCATCGGTAACAGTGTTCGTCCCACTGGGATTCATCTCTTGCTCACTCATCGGGATAGGGTACGATCATTAGCGGCATGGTTAATGATTGAGCCAGTGGATCGAGCTTCATTCTGGAACGCAATCCACTCTTCCCCTTGGGTCTGGGTGAGCCGATAACCACCAGATCAAAGGGGCGCCCCTCACTACACTTGAGCAGTACATCTTGTGGTTCTCCCACAACCACCTCGTGTGTATACGTGATTCCTTGTGCCTCTGCCAGCTCCATTACACGCTTTAAATTATCGTTAACCTCTTTCTCCAATTCCGACTCCAAGTAGTCGCAAAACCTGTTACGGGTCGAGCCATTATTGAGCCAGTCATCACCCGTCATCCCCTTCCAGAGTGAGGGAACCACCACCAGTTGGTGAATGGCCGTCTCATCACTACAGAGTGAAAGGGCTATCTCTTCTGCCGCGACGGCACCATCGGTACCGTGGCTCGCCAATAATATATTATTAATCTCTTTCATATGACCTGGAATTTCCCCAAAAAAATGCCGGCCCCATTTTGCCGGGACCGGCATCGTTATCACTGATTAATCAAATGCTAGACAAGGACGTAAACAAAAAATGCAATGGCAAGGGAAAAGACCAATGCCATGAAATCCTCTTTACGGTCACTACCAAAGATTGAGAGTGCAGAACCGCGATTAAATTTGTTCTCGCTCATAATTTTGATCTCCTATTTAGATAGTTTCGCTAACAAGTAACAGAACGACAACCAATGACAACACTGCCTTGACTGTTCCAACGATGCCACCGATGACAGCGGGTTGCCCACCGGCCTGCTTCATCGAAGAAAAGGTAATTTGCATACCGAGACCAACCAGGCCAAAGGCGAAGAGCCAAGTGATCCACTGACGGAATTTTTTCACCTTCGCCGCAGTATGACGTACCGCCTTATGGGCCTTCTTGAGAATTGCGCCTGAATCCTTCCCCATCACCTTGGAATTAGCCAAGCCTCGCAGTACCGCATCATCATCAATAGCCGCAACTTTTCGGTTTTCGATCAGACGGGCCAGAGCAGCTTTACGGTCTGCACGTTGTACCTTACCTGCATTCTCCTGCAGAACAGCAATCTGGCCATCTTTCAGCAGTTTACTATCCTTGAAGCCACTCTCTGCAGTGTTGCCAAAGAACTTGCCCTTATAGTGATTTGCAGGAGCAAAGATGCCTGTTGAAGAGAGGGCAAACATCAGGATGAAACCGATGACAAAGACCGGGAACTTCTCGAAGACAACCCGACCTACATTAACCGTCTCGGTAACGTTCTCTTCACGCTTCACATACCAGACTGCCAGCCACAGTACGATGATGGGTAGAACCAGTACACGGGTGATGTTGAAGATCTCTGCGACCTTCAGAGTCTCAATACCATCAGGCTGATAAGCGAGTGCTGCACCTGCAACCTGAGCTGAGTTGAGGATGCCGGTACCGGCCCATGCACCAAACTGCAGATAGCTCATACCCAGCAGGTTGCCGACAATAGGGAAGAGGAACATGCAGCCCACACCCCATATCAGGATGGTACCAATGGTGTAGGCGATCTCAACCGACTTGGCCTGTACCACAGGGGCCGCTGCCACTGTTGCAGAAACACCGCAGACACCCATGCCCGCAGAGAGAACACCGCCCATGGAGTTCGGTATGTTTTTGCGGGCACCGAGCCAGAGGACCATGCCTACAGATCCGAGTACGAAGAAGCCGATCATGATGATAGAAAGTCCACCGAGATTTTTCAGCTCAGCTGCACTATAGAGGGTACCGAGCAGGATAACCCCGGTCTTGAGTCCCAGACGTGAAAGTCGTACCCCATTCTCGGCCCAGGAAGGAACCCTGAAGACATTGACGATAATGATACCTGCAACTATGCCCATAACGACGTAGTTGAGGCCGAGCAATTTATGAATATATTTTCCTGTATCACCCACCTTGCCCATTGATGTGCCCAGAACTGCCACCTCAGGTGCTAAAAACCAGCGCACCAGCATGGCGATAAGGAGGATGAACATACCCCCGGCGATGGTAGATGAGTAGTAGTCCCAGTGCCCCTCTTTATGGCTCCCTAGCAATTGCCAGAGTCCTACGAGTACTGCGATCACACCAAAGTAGAGTGGTAGCGTCAGTAATTCCGCCATATATTTATACTTCTTACCCATGGCCAGATGATCTGTGTAGCCTGAGATCATGCCGCTATCTGCCATAAACCAGATAGCCATCATAATCAGGCCTATGATCAATAGCGCCGGATTCTTCTTGGTATAAACCATAAGATTACCTGATTACCCCCGAGCCTCAGCCATGCTGAGGAGGCGTTGTGGCATGGGTGGTGTGCGCACTGCAGCGTAGCCGAGGCGCGAAATCATCTC
>JAMJIN010000031.1:0-26878 GCA_036784775.1 Chromatiales bacterium
ACTGTCGAGGTCGATACACCCGGTACCACACCTTCTCAACGGCTCCCTACATCTTCCCGATTTCTTTCTCGATGTCACTCTTTGTCGCTGGCTGTTTCTTCTGACTCGCTATTTGCAGCTATTTCATCCGGTTACCGCTGTTCGCCAATTATGTTCGGGTTTTTACCGCCATCTACAATCAATCCTGTGCCTGGCTCAACATCTCTGCGCAAAAAGTAGATCCCACTGCTGTCCGTGCTCGGTTTAAGTGTGATCTTGGCTCTTTCGCCGCTATGCAAGCCGATACCCACGAAACTGATAGGTTCCCGAAGGGTCTTCTGATATTGGATATGATTGTTCATGGCACATCTCCTAGTGTCATGCTCAACCCTAAAGGAGATGGTTTAACTGAGCTGGTCCCTTACCGCCAATCAGATGTCTGAAGGCGCCACTCGATCATATTGGTGAGGGATGGGTTTGGGTCCGCTCTCTGGACGTTTCCCTGAACTGCTGTGGGCTCTGGCCGGTCCAGCGTTTAAAGGCGCGGGAGAAATTGCTCGGTTCACTGAAGCCCAGCATATAGCCGATTTCGATAATCTAGCGCTCGCTGTTTGCCAGGTACTCCTGTGCCAGTTGCCGACGTGTCCCTGCCAGTATCTCTTTGTAACTTGTCCGTTCATTTTTCAGCTGCCGCTGGAGGCTACGCAGACTCATATTGAGTCGCTGTACAATCAACTCTTCACTGATGGTCCCGCCGGGCAGGGCGTCGATGATTTGTGTCCTGAGCCGTGCGGAAAGCGTCTGTGGGTCAAAGCGTTCCAGGTATTCGATGACGACCTGATCGTTTATTCTTGCCAAATCAGGGTTGGCGGTGGGCAGTGGACGGTCGAATGTTTCCCGATCAAACAGGATCTGGTTGCTGACGCTGGAAAACGTGACAGGGCAGCCAAAGTAGTGTCGGTAGCGGGTGGCGCATGTGGCTGGGGATTTTCTTTGCAGATAGACGTGAATAGGATGCACTGTGGAACCGGCCGTGATGCGGGACATCTCCACAAACACAGCCAGGGCACCATCGATGGAAGCGGGATCCGGCGTGGCCCGGAAACGTTCCGTGGAGAAGTCGATTTTATAATGATCACCCTCTGGATTCAGGCTGATCTTGAATGCAGTGGAGAGGAAACGCTGATAACAGACGACCCGTTCGATCGCTTCGCGCAGACTGTTGCTCGAGATCATGGAGAGCCCAACCCCATGTAGTGCGGCAGGTTGCACCACATCTGCCAGTCCCAATCCGAAACACTCGTCCCCGGACCATTCCACAGCCAGCCGCCATGCACGCTGCATCAAGGGGACTGGGATTCGCCCATTCGGGTTCTTGTATTCATCGGGCCTGATACCCAGCTGTGCGAGAAATGCATCCAGATCGATACCCTTGGCAATGGCGGCCTGGGCCAACAGTGTGGCGGCACTGACCAGTGTCGTGTTGGTGCTCTGTTCTTCGGATGCCTTCATGAGCGACTTGGATATTCCGGATATTATTTTGTTGTCCATAGGGTACAATTCGCCCCCATGTTTTGCGAATACGATCTTCACAGCCATTCCACTGCCTCAGACGGTACTCTGGCGCCTGCCAACCTGGTGCAAATGGCGGCAGATGCCGGCGTGTGCGCGTTGGCATTGACCGATCATGACAGCACTGAAGGTGTTCCCGAGGCGGTGGAGGCAGCTGCACGACTCGATATCCATCTGATTGCGGGGGCTGAAATCTCCGTGACCTGGCAGCGGCAGACGATCCACATCGTGGCGCTGAATCTCGACATCGATTGCGGCGTGCTGCAAGAAGGTCTGAAAAGTTTACGCCAGCGGCGGGATCGACGTGCCGAGGAGATATCGCGGCGGCTGGAGAAGAGCGGAATTCCCGATGCACTCGAGGGGGCACGAAGTTTTTCTAACGGCAGACTGATCAGCCGTACTCACTTTGCACGTTATCTGGCAAAGATTGGCGCAGCTTCCGACGAGCGGGCTGTATTCAAACATTTTCTGGTCAATGGCAAGCCGGGGCATGTTGCGGGCCAGTGGGCCTCCCTGGGTGAGGCGGTCGGCTGGATCAGGGAGGCTGGTGGGCAGGCGGTAGTGGCGCATCCGGCTCGATACAGGATGACGCGCACCAAGTTGCGGCGTCTGCTGGCGGATTTTGTCGAGGTTGGGGGCGTGGGTCTGGAGGTTGTCTCCGGCAGCCATAGCAAGGATGAGGCCTTTACCATGGCCCGGCACGCTGAGGATTTTGGTCTGCTGGCATCGGCTGGCTCAGATTTCCACACACCGGAAAATCCCTGGATTGCGTTGGGACGCTTACCACTGCTTCCCGATGACTGTGCCCCTGTTTGGCAGGATTGGGGCCTCGCGTTAGAGAACCCAATTCGGGCAATGTCAGCTTGACGGACGAGAGATATGGCGCAGTTTTTTCAGATACACCCCGATAACCCTCAGCCGCGTTTGATCCGCCAAGTGGTAAATATCATCCGTCAGGGCGGCTTGGTGATCTATCCGACAGACTCCAGTTATGCCTTGGGCTGCCAGATCGGAGATAAGGGGGCGATGGAGAAGATTCGACGTATTCGCAAGTTGGATGAGAGCCACAACTTTACGCTTGTGTGCAGGGATCTCACTGAGATCTCCAGCTATGCCAAGGTGGGCAATCAGGAGTTCAGGCTGCTGAAGACCCTGACACCCGGCCCCTACACTTTTATCCATCAGGCCACAAAGCTGGTACCCCGCCGGCTGCAGCATGCCAAGAGAAAAACCATCGGCATTCGCGTGCCCGACAACCAGATCGTCAGGGATATGCTCGAAGAGCTGGGAGAGCCGATTATGAGCACCACTCTGATTCTGCCGGGTGACGAAATGCCGCTCACCGATCCCTATGAGATGCGCCAGATTCTGGATCATGAGGTGGATCTGATCATCGATGGGGGTTATTGCGGATTCGAACCCACCTCGGTGGTGGTGATGACGGAAGAGACGCCGGAAATCGCCAGGGCCGGCAAGGGCGATGTCTCCCTGTTCGAGGTATAATCCGCCGATGGACGAAATCTTATACAAGCTTTCCATTTTTGCACTGCCCCTGCTGTTTGCCGTCACCGTGCATGAAGCCGCCCACGGCTGGATGGCGGAGAAGCTGGGAGACGGCACCGCGCGTATGCTCGGGCGGGTGACGCTGAACCCTCTCCGGCACATCGATCCTGTCGGTACAGTGGTGGTGCCGATTGCAGTTTATCTGCTTAGCGGATTTATATTTGGCTGGGCCAAACCTGTGCCGGTCAACTGGAATAATCTGCGCAATACCCGGCGGGATGTGGCACTGGTGTCCCTGGCCGGGCCAGGTGCAAATTTCCTGATGGCCCTGATCTGGGCGCTGCTGATCTATCTGGGATTATGGATTTTTAATTCATTTGAATGGGTTGCGCGTCCATTGATCTACATGGGTGTGGCCGGTGTCCTTTTTAACGCTATTTTAATGGCGCTGAACCTGCTGCCGGTGCCGCCTCTGGATGGTGGTCGCGTTGTCTATTCACTGTTGCCGCCGAAGATGGCACAGGTCTACTCCCGTCTTGAACCCTATGGTCTGTTTATTGTTGTCCTGTTGTTGGCGACAGGTCTGCTGGGGATGATTCTCTGGCCCCTGGTCGGCTTGACCATTTCGATCCTGCCGGCAACGGATATTGTGACTCAACTGATCCCCGTCATTCTCAGTCCCGCAAGGAGTTGATCTTGAATTCTGTTTCCGCACAGCACTCGCGCGTGCTCTCCGGCATGCGCCCTACCGGACGTCTCCACCTGGGCCACTATCACGGCGTGCTGAAAAACTGGGTGGAACTCCAGCACGAGCACGAGTGTTTCTTCTTCGTTGCCGACTGGCATGCATTGACCACCCACTACGATGATCCCTCAGTGGTTCCGGCAAGTGTGCGTGACATGGTGATCGACTGGCTGGCAGCCGGTGTCGATACCGAGAAGGCGACCCTGTTCGTGCAGTCCCATGTGCCGGAACATGCGGAGTTGCATCTGCTGCTCTCCATGATTACCCCGCTGGGCTGGCTGGAGCGGGTACCCAGTTATAAGGATCAGCAGGAGAAGTTGAAAGAGAAGGATCTGGCCACCTATGGCTTTCTCGGTTATCCACTGCTGCAGTCAGCGGATATTCTGATCTACAAGGCCGGATATGTTCCGGTGGGCGAGGATCAGGTGGCGCATGTTGAACTGACCCGTGAAGTGGCGCGCCGCTTCAACCATATCTATGGGCGTGAGGCCGACTTCGAGCAGAAAGCGGAGCAGGCGAAGAAGAAGATGGGCAAAAAGAACGCCAAGGCGTTCGATCGATTCCGCCGCGCCTATCAGGAGCAGGGTGATCTGGATGCGTTGACCTCGGCCCGTGACCTGCTCGAATCCCAGCAGAATATCACCGACAGCGACCGGGAACGGCTGTTCGGTTTTCTCGAAGGGGGTGGCAGGATCATCCTGGTGGAGCCTCAGCCACTGTTGACCAAGGCATCAAAGATGCCGGGGCTGGATGGCCAGAAGATGTCCAAGTCCTACGGCAATACCATCTCACTGCGGGAGAGCCCGGAAGCTCTGGAGACCATACTCAAGCGCATGCCCACCGACACCAATCGGGTGCGGCGTACTGATCCGGGCGATCCGGCAAAATGCCCGGTCTGGCAGTTTCACGAGGTCTACTCCAATGCTGAGATAAAGAATTGGGTGCAGGAGGGGTGCCGCTCTGCTGGAATCGGTTGTCTCGATTGCAAGGCGCCGGTGATCGAATCGGTGCTGGCGGAACTCAGACCGATGCAGGCGAGGGCGGAGGCGTTCGAGGCACAGCCGGAATTGGTGGACGACATTATGGCTGCGGGCTGTGAAAGGGCACGGGAAGTGGCGAAAGAGACCATGGCAGAGGTACGCCAGGTAATGTCTCTGGATCGCTTCTGAACCGGCATTCGAAAATGGAGCCCACAGAAACACATCCTCACCACCATCCTGAGCAGGAGGAGATGCCCTTCGCCGTGGTTCAGGGTGAGCCTTTGGCAACACCGCCGACGGATCTCTATATCCCGCCGGACGCGCTGGAGGTGTTTCTCGATGCCTTCGAAGGACCATTGGATCTGCTGCTCTATCTGATCAAACGGCAGAACCTGGATATTCTCGACATCCCCGTCGCTGAGATTACCCTGCAGTATGTCCAGTACATCGAGATGATGGAGGATCTGCGGCTTGAACTGGCTGCGGAATATCTGGTGATGGCAGCGATGCTGGCAGAGATCAAATCCCGTATGCTGCTGCCGCGTCCGGTCAGTGAGGACGACGAAGGTGAAGACCCTCGGGCGGAACTGGTGCGCCGCCTGCAGGAGTACGAACGCTACAAGCAGGCCGCCGAGGATCTTGACGGCCTGGAGCATATGACCCGCGATAACTTTCAGGGGCATGCCGAACTGGTAGACCGCCATGTTGAGGCGAGGGATCCTGATGTGGATCTGAAAGAGGTACTCTTGGCCTTTCGTGATGTGTTGCATCGGGCGGACATGTTTACCAGCCACCGGGTTGAAAAAGAGGCGCTCTCTGTCAGGGAGAAGATGTCGCTGGTGCTGGAAAAGATCAACGGCGAAAGTTTTACTGAATTTACCGATCTGTTTGATTTCACCGAGGGCAGGCTAGGCGTGGTGGTCACTTTTTTGGCAGTTCTTGAGTTAATCAAGAGTTCGCTGGTTGAATTGGTGCAGTCGGAACCCTTTGCTCCAATTCACATAAAAGCGGTGACATCCTGAGGAAATGAACCATCATGTCGTCTAATGAAACACTGAAGCAGATCATTGAAGCTGCGCTGCTGGCGGCAGGCAGACCCTTGAGCCTGGATCAGTTGCAGGCCCTGTTCGAGAAAGAAGACGAGCCGGAAAAGAAGTCTCTGCGGGAGATACTCGTTGAACTGACGGAAGACTACCTGGGGCGCGGGATCGAAATCAGAGAGGTCGGCAATGGTTTCCGCATCCAGGTGCGCAGCGAATTCTCTCCCTGGGTCTCCAAACTCTGGGATGAGCGCCCGCCAAAGTACTCCCGCGCACTGCTGGAGACCCTGGCGCTGATCGCCTACCGTCAACCGATCACCCGTGGAGAGATCGAGGATATTCGTGGCGTCAGTGTCAGCACCAACATCGTCAAGACCCTTACGGAGCGGGAGTGGGTGCGAGTGGTGGGCCATCGTGATGTGCCGGGTAAACCGGCGCTATACGCCACCACCAAAGAGTTTCTCGATTACTTCAACCTGAAGGGGTTGAGTGAATTACCTACGCTGGCGGAGATTCGAGACCTCGATTCCATCAATCGCGAACTGGAATTGAAGGACCCTGATAAACTGGATGAGGAACCGACCGAGTCTGAGCAGGCGCCAGACGAAGCCATGGATTCCCAACAGGTGGTGGAAACAGATCAACCGGACGAGAATGAAATCCCGTCAGAAACTGCCGACGGGGTCGATCTCCAGGATGAGTCTGCCCAAAAGAGTGAGCATTCGACGGTATCGGAGAGACAAGATACCCGTGTCGATGCCGAAGAAGATGAATTAGAGGCTGATCAGGTTGATCAGGCTGAGACTGGTCGTATAGATGAGTGATAAAAAGATAAATTCAGGTGAGCGCCTGCAAAAAGTGCTGGCCAATGCCGGCATGGGATCCCGACGTGAGATCGAAGGCTGGATCAGTGCAGGCCGTATCGAGGTCAATGGTGAGACAGCACAGCTTGGGCAACGGGTGCAACCAAGTGACCGTATCAAAGTGGATGGACGTCCGGTCTCCAGCAAACGCATGGCTGCTCCCGAACGTGAAGTGATGGTCTACAACAAACCGGAAGGGGAGCTGGTTACCCGCAAAGATCCGGAGGGACGCCGCACGGTTTTTGAACATCTGCCGCGACTCAAACATGGCCGCTGGATTCCGGTGGGTCGCCTCGATCTCAACTCCTCCGGTCTATTGTTGCTGACCACCGATGGCGAACTGGCCAACCGGCTGATGCACCCGAGCCGTCAGGTGGAACGGGAGTATGCCGTGCGCGTCATGGGGCAGGTCACCGAGGATCAGCTCAAACAGTTGACACATGGTGTCGAGCTTGAAGACGGGCCCGCGCGATTCGAAGAGATCGTGGAATCGGGTGGTGATGGGATCAACCGCTGGTATCACGTCGTTATCATGGAGGGGCGCCAACGGGAAGTACGCCGCATGTGGGAAGCGGTTGGGGCGCAGGTCAATCGCCTGAAGCGCGTACGTTACGGTAGTGTGATGCTCGACAGTGCACTGAAAGTGGGACGTTGGCGCTATCTGAACACACCGGAATTAAATGAACTACTGGAAGCAATGGGGCTGGAGCCGGAAAAGCGCCAGCGTGCACCGCGCTCGGGTGGCGATGATCGGTATAGTGGGAGAACATCCAAAGACGGGGCGCGTCAGCGTAGCGAGGATGGTCCGAAACGCCCCTGGAAAGGTCGTGACAGTGAAAAATCCAAGTCACCACGGCGAAGCGGTGGCGAAAGCGGCCCATGGAAAGGTAAACCTGGAAAGAAATCCGCACCCACCAAACGTCGTGAGGGAACCTCTGATCCTTGGGGGCGTAAAAAACGCTAGGAAATTTCTGATTAATTGAATCACTGTCATCTCGACCGTAGGGAGAGATCTCAAACCACGGGGCTATCAATAGGTTACGAGGGTTGAGATTGCTCGCTATGCTCGAGTAGCGTTTACGAACCAAAGGAAGGAAATAATAATTAATCAGCGGTTTCTTACATTGAGGCTCTCAAAACCATCACTCACCCAAATCTTCGATGCCCTGTTGTCGGCATACGGGCAGCAGCACTGGTGGCCTGGAGAGACACCCTTTGAGGTGATGGTCGGGGCGGTGTTGACCCAGAATACCGCCTGGTCGAATGTGGAACGGGCAATCTGCAATCTCAAGGAGGCCGGGTTGCTCGACGGCCAAAAAATGGCGAAAGCCGATCCGCCTCTCCTGGCACAGCTGATTCGCCCGTCCGGGTATTTCAATATCAAGACAAAACGGTTGCAGAATCTCTGCAATGCTTTGATCGCAGCAGAAGCACTGAATTCGATGTCCGATGAGGTGCTGCGGAAGTGGTTGCTCGATATCAATGGCATCGGCCCAGAGACCGCTGACGATATCCTGCTCTATGCTTTTGAACGTCCGTTTTTTGTGATCGATGCCTACACCCGCAGACTCTTTTTTCGATTTGGGTTGGTATCGGGTGATGAAAGTTATGAGATACTGCGATCAGAGTTCGAGCAGACGCTGGGTCCGGATGTCGAGCTGTATAATGAATACCACGCATTGATCGTCCGTCATGCGAAAGAGGCCTGCCGGACCAAACCGTTATGTGAGATCTGTTGCTTGCGTCGTTCTTGTGGGTGGAAAGATTGGTAGGCTGGTTCAAGCGTAGTGGAACCGGCAAACAAGGGTTGTAGATTTATTGCCTGATCCGCTGCGCTTGATCAGGCCTACGAACTATTGGGTTCATTCAGCGACTGCAACCTGATTACGGCCCTTCTCCTTGGCTTGGTAGAGCGCTTCGTCGGCCCTGATAAATAGATGTTCACTCTTTTCGTTGGAATTGAGTGTGGCGATACCAAGACTCATCGTGATGCTCAGCCCCTTTGAACTGGCAAAGACCAGTGCTTCGATATTCTGTCTTATGCGTTCGGCGAGAAGAAGCGCGCCCGCCTGGTCAGTTCCACTCAATACAACCGTAAACTCCTCGCCGCCATAGCGGTAGAGTGCGTCGCTGCTGCGAATAGTGGCTTCGACTGCCTGTGCCACGCATTTCAGCACATAGTCTCCAATGGAGTGACCATACTGGTCGTTGACCTTTTTGAAATAATCGATATCAAGAACGATGAGGGAGAGTTCAGATCCGTTGCGATGGCCCAGTTCTACCTCCCGGTGGAAATTGCTGTCGAAGGCTGTCCGGTTTTTTACGCCAGTCAGTGAATCAACAAAGGCGGATTGGATTGCTTCTCGAGAAAACTTTGAAGTCATCGCAATCAATATTTGGGGTGACCAGGAAGTGACCGATTTGCGGGGGACAGAAACCACCGAGAAGCGCTTTTCTGAATCCCTCAAGGTGATGTACACACCGACCTTGGTCTTTCTGGATGAGGCGGGAAGACAGGCTTTGCGTATCAATGGCTACTACCCGCCGCATAAATTCGAGGCGGCGCTCGACTATGTGGCTGGACATCTTGAGCGCAAGCAACCCTATCGTGACTATCTGGCCAGTGTTCAGCCACAGGCAGTGAGTGGGAAGTTGCATCGGGAGCCCGGCTTTCTGCCACTACCGCTGGACTTGCGCGCCGAGGCCAGAGCGCGCATAAGCCCTTATTGGTGTTGATGGAGCAGAAAGCCTGTTCCGCTTGCGATGAATTACACGGTAAAATCATGCGGAAACCGGCAGTCAGAAAAACGCTGGATGCATTCGACATTGCTCTTGTCGATGTCTGGAGTGGAGAGACTTTGACGATACCTGGAGGCGTGCAACGGACGGTGAGTGAGTGGACGAAAGAACTCGGCATTCAATATGTGCCCAGCATGCTCTTTTTCGATCCGACGGGAAAAGAAGTGTTTCGTGCGGAGGCGTTTTTGAAAACCTTTCACACCCATGCAGCGATGGATTATGTATCCACTGGCGCCTATCTTAGCCAACCTAATTTCCAACGATATGTGCAATCCAGGGCGGCGGAGATGGAAGCCCAAGGCATCACTGTCGATCTGATGGAATAGTCCCAATCCAATAAGACAAAGGGCAACGTTTAATTCCTCCGGTAGGATGCGCCGTGCGCATCAGAATAAGCAATCATGGTGCGCACAGCGTACCCTACGTTCTCTCCCTGCGGTCGAGATGACAGTGACTCAATTAATCAGGGGAAATTAACCATTAACAGGAAGACTATGGAGAAGTTAATCGGGTATATCCTGCGTTTTGCCATGCGGGTCTACACAAACAAACTGAACAGGGTTGCGGAGCGCAACAATACCACTTCAAGGGAGAGGAAAGATCGATACGATATTCTGATTACGGGAACTTTCTATTCCGATCAGTGGATCATCTCCCATCTACGGCCGATGTCTGAGTCTAACCGGGTCGGTCGGATCTATATGGTTGCCTCGACGGAGTTGCCGGTGATTGACAAAGTCACACCGATCTATCCGAATGCCGGATTACAAAAAATTGTGGGTGGCACGATTGCCCGCCTGATCACCATATCAAAGGTTGCAAAAGAGAAACGTCCCGATGTAATCGCCGGGTTTCATCTGTTGCTCAACGGGCTGCTGGTTGTGATGCTTGGGAAAAAATATGATTGTCATTCGGTCTACCTTTGTGGCGGTGGTCCCTTAGAGGTGCTCGGCGGCGGTTACCTCACCGAAAACAAGATATTCAAACAACTTGGCAGGCACGATGCAGTGGTGGAAAGGGCGCTGATCAACGCTGTCTCCCATTTCGGCAGTGTCGTGGTACGGGGAACCGATGCCAAGCACTTTTTCAAGAGCGGGGTGTCAAGGGTGATGATATCTATATCATGTCCGGTGGGATTGATGGTGCCAGTTACTACCCTGGTGAAGAAGAGAAGCGTGCTGACCTGATCTTTGTCGGAAGAATCTCCAATATCAAACGGGTGGATATTCTTCTACAGATCGTTGCAAAACTGAAACCGGAGCACCTTGCAATTAAGGCATTGATAGTCGGTGATGGTCCGGATCGTGAAGAGATGGAGCAGATGGCTGCCTCTCTGGGTATCAGTGAGAATATCGACTTTGTCGGTTGGCAGACAGAGGTGGGTAACTGGTACCGGCAGGCGCGTGTCTTTATTCTGACTTCCGACTCTGAAGGACTCTCCCAATCGATGATACAAGCGATGATGACGGGGCTTCCTGCCGTAGTTTCGGACGTGGGGGATCTCAGTGAGTTGGTTGAAAATGATCGAAATGGATTCCTGATACAGAACCAGGATATTGACGCATATGCTTCTGCCATTTCGGGTCTGTTGGATGATCCGGATAAACTTGCGGCTTTTGGGACGGCAGCAAAGGTTGTGGCAGACCAGTGTGAAGTTGGAGAAGTCGCCAAAAAGTGGGACCGGGTTTTTGCGGATCTGGATAACAAGCTTCAGGGCTGATTTGAAGCAGTCATTTTGAGCGTTCTTTGTCGAATCGGGATGAAAGTTTTTTTCCCAGGATGATTCCTGGCTTCTCTATGTATCGATAGGTTAGCCAGGAAAATATCATCGTCAAAATCAGGGTGCTGACGAACAAAATAGAAAAGTAGTCTCCCCGCGCCAGATCAAAGTAGCTCAGGAGAACGCTTGAGATCAGCGTGATGACGAGGGTGTGGAGCAGATAGATACTGTAGGAGACCTTACCCATCCAAAGAGAGATCCGGTTGAGAAAAAGCTGGGCAATCAAACGGTGACTCAACGATTCCTTCGGCTCCAGCATGAGTGCAAAAAAAACCAGCCATAAGGCAATGGGAAAAAGCCTGAAGTCGTGTCCGGAGGTGAAATAGATCATGAAAACGGCCGCTACCGCTGTTGGAAACAGAAAGTCGGGTTTGATCACACTGTTGTGCAAGTGTCTGTAGATGAAATAGCTACAGGCGCCGAAGAAAAAAACTCGATATGAAAAGGTAGAAAAGCGCCATATTCCACACGGGGCAGTATTTTTCGGGCCATGATGTAGGTCGCCAGACAGGCAACAATTACCCCCAGCCGGGCAAACCGCCCACGAGTTGCCGCCAGGCTGAATAGCAGCGGTGCAACAAGATAGAATTGCCACTCGAGCGAGATGCTCCAAGCGGGTCCGAGGAAGGCTCCGGGAACAAAGGGCACCCACGTTTCGGGAACCATACCGTGCAGCATAGTGAGATGAGTTAGGATATTGAATCCAAGCCAGTCGTTGCGGACATCAAGTTTATAGGTAAGCTTTTCGATGTTTTGTTCTGTGAGATAGGCACCGCTCTGGGTTATGTTTTCTATCTCCAGCGGGGCTAATGCAACTGCGACCAGAAAGAGTACGAACAGCAAGGGATAGAGGCGGAAAAATCTCTGCGTGATGTAGGTGGAATAATTTCCGCGAACCTGATCGATAAGCAGGAAGATGACGAAGCCGCTGATGATAATGAAGATATCCACCGCGTAGTTACCCAAAATCAGCAACTGTGGTAAACCTTCCACTATCTCGGAGGTGTAACCGGCCGCGCCTAATACATGGCTGATCAACACCCAGAGTGCCAGGAAGGCCCTCAAGCCTTCGATTTCCCTGATTCTCCTCATGCAGATTGTTTATTCTGTGGGAGCGGCGTCGAATGCCTGCCCGGTGACGCCTTTGCTATCCGGTCCCATCAGATAGAGATAGGTTCTCATGATCTCTTCCGGCAGTGGCAGCGTTGCCGGGTCCTCTCCTGGATATGCCCAGGCCCGCAAACTGGTTCGGGTAGGAACGGGACAGATACTGTTGACCCTGATTTGGCTCTCTTCCGTCTCATCCGCCAGGGTCTGCATCAGCCCTTCGATGCCGAATTTTGAAACGCCATAGGCGCCCCAGTAGGCTTTTCCCTTACGTCCCATGCGATCAGAGGTAAAAAGAATTGAGGCATCCCCGGTGAGTCGCAGCAGAGGCAGGCAGGCCTGAGTCAGCATGAAAGGAGCGGTCAGGTTGACCTGAATGACCTTGTTCCAGCTCTCCAGGTCGTAATCATCGATGCGACTCAGGAGCGCAAGTTGAGCCGCGTTATGCAGTAGTCCATCCAGTTTGCCGAACTCACGGTGGAGCGTTTCTCCAAGAGAAAAATAGTCCTGTTGCGGAGCGCTCTCCAGGTTGATGGGAATAATTGCAGGTTGGGGATGCCCTTCCTTTTCGATGGCGTCGTAGGTCTCTTCCAGTTTACCCAGGGTGCGGCCCAGCAGGACGACAGTGGCGCCATGAGCAGCAAATGTCTTGGCCGCCGCTTGACCAATGCCACTGCCGGCACCAGTGACAAGAATGACGCGATCCTTGAGCAAGTCGGGGGAGGGGGTGTAGTCGTCGCGCATCGATAAATCCTGAGGATTGAAACTTGCTCGTAGTATAACATTAAGGGGAAAGGCTAAAGGTCAAAGGTTAAAGGAGGCCGTGCCACGGGACAGGCCGAACTTTGTTGTGACTGCCGTTGGGAGGATGTAGGCCGGTTCAAGCGTAGCGGAACCGGCAACCCCAATTGTTCATCGAACCTGAATGCCCGATCCGCTACGCTTGATCGGGCCTACATACATTCGGTGTGGAAAAAGTGCTTGCATTCGACAAACACCGACACATACTTGCTTTCACCTTTCACCTTTCACCTTTCACCTTTCACCTTTCACCCCGCCCGCCACGCAGTCCAGAGTTTCTGCAAAGGCGTCAGGTGGGTGCGCCCGTCAACAACGTTGAAACCGTCAGTCTCAAGCACAGCGTGGAGCCGTTGTGCCAGAGCAAGCTGATTGAGTACCGGGCGCAAACCTGTTGGGGGTTGTGTTGTCGGCAGAGATTCCAGCGCTTCGATTCGCCACTGGGTTGCGGTGTCGGATAGCGTCTGCAGCATCTCCCGGGATCTCGCCCGTGACTCTGATTGCAGCAGGTGTTCCGGTCTCAACTGATGTTGTCGTAACAGTGAATCGGGCAGTAGACAGTGTCCTTGACGCAGGTCTGCACCCAGGTTGCGCAGTAGGTCGACCAGTGTGGCATAAGCGCCTATCTGTCTGATTGTTGTTTTAAACATTTCGCTGCAGCCGGTCGTACGAGAAAGCAATTCAGCGAAGTTGCCGCCATGGCTGAGACAATAGAGGTGGAGATCTTCCCACCCGGCCATAGATGTCTTTTCGATGTCGTTTTCGATATTGTCCGCGATTTCCTGAAACAACGGTTCTGGTAACTTGTGTGTATTGATGGTTTCGCTCAAGGCGATTGCAACAGGATGCCGGGCGTTCCCATTGACGGATTTTTTTATCTCTTCACGCCACCACTGCAGTCGGGTTTTGGCCACGCCTGGGTCACTGCACTCCAGGGGGATATTGGTGAGCTCGCGCTGCCAGGCAAAGAGGTGGGTCAGGTCGTTGCGGTAAGGTGCGGGAGAGAAGCGGATTATATAGTAGCTGCTGGAGCCGAGGGGGACCGCTCTCTCAATGTGCTCCCGGCTCAGTCCAGCCACTGCAGAATTTCCAGCGGATGTTCAACGGTGCCTGAAGCATGCCAGTCGTCGGGTTTGTCATCTTCCGCCAGGTAGCCAAAGAGGGCCACCAGCGTCCGGGTGCCGGCGTTTTGCCCGGCTTCGATGTCTCGTTTGGCGTCGCCCACATAGAGACAGCGCGTCGGGTCCACGCCTGCCATACGGCAGGCATATAACATTGGGGCAGGATGAGGTTTCGGATGCTCTGCGGTATCACCGCTGACAATGCAGGCAGCGCGCCAGTGGTAGCCGAGCGCTTCCATCAGGGGGTCGGTGAGCCAGGCGGGTTTGTTGGTGACTATGCCCCAGGGAATGTTGCGCTGTTCCAGCTCTTCCAGCAGCCTCTCCATGCCGTCGAAGAGTTTTGTCTTCCTGGCAATATTTTCACGATAGATGCGCAGAAACTCTTTGCGCAGAGTCTCGAAATCGGTGTCGCCGGGCTGCAGGTCAAATCCGACTTTGATCATCGCCTGACTGCCGTGGGAGACAGCGGGCCTTACCTGTTCGAAGGGCATGGGTAATTCGCCCCGATTGACCAGAACCTGGTCCAGGGCGTAGTGAAGATCGGGTGCGGTATCTGCGAATGTCCCATCCAGATCAAACAGGACGCATTCAACCTTGGGGTCCAGCCCCCTAGCCATCTTTCCGGGTATGCACCATGTAGTTGACATCCACGTCCGGGCCGAGCTTGTAACTACGGCTCAGCGGGTTGTATACCAGCCCGGTCATATCCTTTGTCTCAAGCGCTGCATCGCGAATCCAGTGATCCAGTTCGGACGGTCGGATGAATTTGTTGAAGTCGTGAGTGCCTCGTGGCAGCAGACGCAACAGGTACTCTGCCCCGACGATGGCGAACAGATAGGATTTAGGATTTCGATTCAGGGTCGAGAAGAAGACATGGCCGCCAGGTTTTACCAGCGTGGCGCAAGCGTTGACCACGGAAGCAGGGTCGGGTACGTGTTCCAGCATCTCCATGCAGGTCACCACATCGAAGGATGCGGGCTGTTCCGCTGCCAGGCGCTCTACAGGAATACGTTCGTAGTTGACCTCCAGTCCCGATTCCAGCAGATGCAATCGGGCAACCTGCAGCGGGGCTTCGCCCATATCGATACCGGTGACGCCAGCCCCTTTGGCCGCCATGCTTTCAGAGAGGATTCCACCGCCGCAGCCTACGTCGAGCACGCGTTTTCCCGACAGTGAGGCGATGTCGTCAATGTAACCGAGGCGCAGCGGATTGATCTCGTGCAGTGGCTTGAATTCACTGTGTGGATCCCACCAGCGGGAGGCGAGCTCCTCGAACTTGCTGATCTCGGCGTGGTCGACGTTGAGGGTTTCCTGTCTCATTTTTCAAGACCTATTGTTCGATAATGCCGCCATTATACCGGATCACCTTGAAGGAGTATCAGGCGATACGGTCATCAGCCACATGGTAGGTTGGATCCTCCATCATATTGACCTCAACCAGATCACCGGCCTTTACCAGCAGGTTCTGGCACTCCTGATTCAGGTGCCGGATATGCAGGGTTTTGCCAGCCCGCATGTAGCGATCAGCGAGGGAGTCGATCGCCTCCAGTCCGGAGTGGTCGTAGACCCGGGTATCGGCAAAATCGACGATGACCTCCTGGGGATCGTTTTTGGGCTCAAAGATGTCGGCGAAGGCCTGGATCGAGCCAAAAAAGAGCGGGCCGTGCAAACTGTAATACTTGATGCCGTACTTGTCGGTGTGGGTGTCGGCGCGCATCTGCTTGGCGTGTTCCCAGGCAAAAACCAGGGCGGAGACGATAACACCCACGACGACCGCGATCGCCAGATCGGTCAAAACAGTGACCACGGCTACCAGGATGCCGACGAAGGTATCCGCAGGGGAATACGCCCAAGCAACCGGAAGCTGGCCCATTCGAATGTACCCAACACCACCATGAACATGACGCCAACCAGTGCCGCCACAGGGATTATCTCGATAAGACCGGAGGCAAACAGGATAAAACCAAGCAGGAAGAGGGCGGCGGAAATTCCCGACAGGCGGCCCCGGCCACCTGAATTGATGTTGATCATGCTCTGACCGATCATGGCGCATCCGCCCATGCCGCCAAAGAAACCGTTGACCGAATTGGCCACGCCCTGGCCGATGCACTCCTTGTTACCGCGGCCGCGTGTCTCGGTGAGTTCATCGATCAGGCTCATGGTGAGCAGGGATTCGATCAAACCAACGGCGGCCAGGATAAAGGCGTAGGGCAGGATGATGCGCAGGCTCTCGAACGTCAGAGGAATAGTGGGAATATGGAATGCCGGCAGGCCACCGGCAATACTGGCTGCAGGGTCACCGCTCATATCCTGCAGTACCCCCTGTACGCTACGGGCGTCGAGCCCCAGCGTGATAGCCAGCAGGGTGACGATGATGATGGCTGCCAGCGAGGCGGGAACCGCAGATGTCAATTTGGGTAGAAAATGGATGATCGCCATGGTCAGCGCCACGAGGCCGAGCATGGTCCAAAGTGGTGTGCCGGTCATCCATGCCATGCCACTCTCATCACCGGGTACCTGGAACTGCTGCAACTGTGCCAGGAAGATCACGATCGCCAGACCATTCACAAAACCCAGCATGACCGGGTGCGGCACCATGCGGATGAATTTACCCAGGTGCAATACTCCGGCGGCAATCTGAATCACACCGGCAAGGACAACGGCGGCAAACAGGTATTCCACTCCGTGCTGGGCCACCAGCGCGACCATCACTACCGCCATTGCACCGGTAGCACCTGAGATCATGCCGGGCCGACCACCGATAACTGAGGTGATGATGCCCATCATAAAGGCGGCATAGAGGCCGACCAGCGGTTCAACGCCGGCAACGAAGGCAAAAGCAACGGCCTCCGGAACCAGAGCCAGGGAGACGGTTAAGCCGGAAAGAACGTCATTCTTGACGCACTTACTGCCTGGACAGGTCAGTTGAAACATCGAATACCTCGGAGGCGTTTGGACAAAAGCCGCGCAGTATATCAGAATATGCTTATATGTACTATGCGGGGGGGATCCCTTCAACCATGCTGTATGTGTAGGTAAACCCGCTTTACTAACTTCAAGAATATTGAGCTAGAGACGTTAAGGTCTGCATGACCCACAAAAATCGCTTCCCGTAAGACGGACACGGAGAAAAATCATGGATCCCGCAAGCATATTTACAGTAAAAAACCGGCTGATTATCGGCTATGCGATTCTCATTGGCTTGATTCTTATCGTTGGAGGTTATTCTTTCATTCAGTAGGATGTGCTTGGCGATCAGACCGGAAGATGTACAAACACCCGCTGGCGGTGACAAGAGCAGCCTTGCGGGCCAAAGCAGGGGCACAACAGACCACGGTTGCAAGCGGTGATTTGACATGCCTTGCATCATATCTTCAGGGTTTGGTTGCCCGGTTCAAAGTGCAGTAGTGGTGGAACTGTCCAGGAGCACCCCGCCGTGAATGGGTGGCGGGGTTGCCACAAGGATAAAATCGTCCTGCGGGCACGCCTGTGTAACGCTATCAATGCCCAGAATAGAGCGTCTCGACCTCGGCGGAATGCTGCTCGAGGATACGGCTGCGACGCAGTTTCAATGTTGGTGTGATCAGCCCGTTCTCAGGGGTCCAAGGCTCCTGGACGAGCGCGATACGATGAATCCTGGCGTAGCCGGGAAAACTGCCCAAATGGCTTGCGATGCGCGCCGTCAACAGTTCGAGTTGCTGTTCGCTGGTATCGGTTGGATCGATCGACTCTGCTTCGCAGGCCTCCTTATTGAGTACGATGAGCGCGGTGAGAAAGGGTTTTGCCTCACCGATGATCATCGCCTGTTCAAAGAGTGCATCAAGGTCAATGCACATCTCCATATCGGCAGGCGGGACTTTTTCGCCATTGGCAAGGACGATGATCTCTTTGAGGCGTCCGGTGATGAAAATATGCTCATTTTCGATTCTGACCTTGTCGCCGGTATGCAGCCAGCCTTCACTGTCGATGACGTCTGAAGTCGCCTCCTGATTATTCCAATAGCCCAGCATCACGCTTGGGCTGCGGGAGAGTAGTTCGTCATTTTCGCCGATCTTTGTCTCTATGCCTGGCAGCACTCTGCCGACACTGGCGGGCACATTATCCTCCAGCGGATTTGCAGTGATGATTGGGCTGGTCTCTGTCAGGCCATATCCCTGCAGGATCGGCACGCCCAGTCCGATGAAGAGTTTGGCGATCTCCGGGGTCAGAGCGGCGCCACCGGAAACGGCGATACGCAACCGTCCACCGAGTTTGGCCTGGATTTTACCGGCCACCAGTTTTTTATAGAGCGGCCAGAGTGCCAGTTTTGCGCTCCAGGGCGCGCGGCCTTGCTCATGTTCGAAGCGCTGCCAGCCGGTCTCGACAGCCGCATTGAACAGCTTGCGGGCAACGGCGGAATCGTCCGCCAGTTTTGCCTGTATCTTGGCGTAGACACGTTCAAAGATACGCGGCACGGAGATCATAATTGTCGGTTTTATCTCCATTAGATCCTCTCCCAATTGCGGGATGGATCTTGCATAGGCGACATTGGCGCCCACCGCGATCGGCATGTAGTAGCCGACGGTTCGTTCCAGGGTGTGGGAGAGTGGCAGGAAGGAGATAAAGCGATCTGTTGGATAGATGGTAATGAGTTTCAACCCAGCCTCGATGTTCCAGAGGATATTGCGGTGACTGAGCATGACACCTTTTGAGCGCCCGGTTGTTCCTGAGGTATAAACGAGAGAGGCGAGGGCACTGGAAGCAATATCCGCCGCCTTATATTCACCCGCTTCTGCGGGTAGCCAGTCGGCCAGGGAGGCCAGGCGTGGCTGCAGTCCCATAGGATCGACAGGTTCAATGGTCAGGATACGATTGAGTCCAGCCAACTGGTGACGAATCTGTTGCAGATTCTGCCACTGTTCATCCCCCTCCAGCAGTAACAGGCGGACGCCTGCATCCTGCAGAATGTAACCGATATTCTCCGGACGGTCGTTGGTGTAGATGGGAACGGTGACCAGTCCCAGTCCCTGGGCGGCAAGGTCGAACATGGCCCACTCGCGGCAGTTGCGCAGCATCAGGGCGACCCGTTCGCCGGGTTTCAGATTCTCCTGTTGGAATGCGGCCTGCCAGCGGGCGACTTCACGTCCCATCTCATGCCAGGTCGTATCCAGCCAACTTTCCGACGTGGGATCGAATTGGGTGTAGGCAACAGCATCAGGCGTACGGCGAACCCGTTCCTGAAAAAGTGCGCCCAGTGTATCTGCCTCCTTGAGCAGAATATAGTCGGTCTTCTGATCCCTCATCTCATCTATTCCGTGATTGTGATTGCCGTTATCTCGCACCGCTTTGGAAGCCGATGTTTCCGCATGGGTTGTATCAAAGAATAGCATGTCAGGCACCACTCAAGTTAGTCCAGCCGGAGTCTGGATGAAACTGGTCGCCGTGCAACTGTTCCAGTTCATTCAGGCGTTGGCGCATACGTGTTAATCCACCGCTGTGGATGTAGTGCATCGGGCCGCCGCGGAAAGGGGCAAAGCCGGTGCCGAAAATGATGCCGGCATCCAGCAGGTCCTCATCTTCGACCACCCGTTCTCGCAGGCAGGCCACGGCTTCGTTGAGCAGTCGAAAGATCATTCTGTCAGCCAGATCATTAGGCGCGTGAAACTGGCTATCCAGGTTCTCCTTGATGGCCTTGCCCTTTTCGTAGCGATAGAAGCCCGCACCGGTTTTTACCCCCAACTGTTTCTGATCGACCATCACATGCAGCTGTTCCGGTACCTCAAGATTGAAGACAGGCGCCAGCTTGTTCGCCACCGCAAGACAGATATCGAGCCCCACCCGATCCGCCAGTTCCACGGGTCCCATCGGCATGCCAAAGCGGGTGGCGGCATTGTCGATCAGCGGGCCGGGAACCCCTTCCTCCAGTAGTTCTATGGCTTCCAGCAGATAGGGCATCAGGATGCGATTGACCAGAAATCCAGGGCTGCTTCTGACCGGCAGGGGAAGGCGGTCGATGCTGCGGGAGAAGGCGGCGCCTTTTTGCATTAACAGGGGATCGGTCTCTCTGCCGGAAACCACTTCGATCAGTTGCATCTTCGCAACCGGGTTGAAGAAGTGCAGTCCGATCAGGCGCTCAGGGTTTTCGAGCGCTTCACTGATATTCTCCAGCGGGATGCTGGAGGTATTGGTGGCGAGCAGGGTGTCCGGTCCCACTTTTGACTCAAGATCGCGGAACAGGGTCTGTTTGGCCTCCAGATCCTCATATATTGCCTCGATGACCACATCTGCGTGCTTTACCCCATAGCCTCTGGGGTCAGGCATCAAGCGGTCCATGGCAGCCTGAACCAACCGTTTGGACTTCAGTTTGTGTTGAAACAGTTTGTGGGCGCGGTTTACCGCCTGGGTGAGGAATTTTGCTTCCCGATCCTGCAGTGTGACGCGCTGACCTTTCAGGGCACACCATGCAGCAATGTCTCCCCCCATGATGCCGCCGCCGATGACATGCACCTGTCGGGATTTGAAGTCGATACCAGCGGCAACCGATTTGAGTCGCTCCTGCAGGAAGAAGACCCGAATCAGATTTTGCGCCGTTGGACCGGTGATCAGCTGGCCCAGGTTTGTCGCCTCACTGGCAAACATGCCCTGCTCATTCCTCCCGGTATCACGCCAGTGGTCGATCAATGCGAAGGGGGCGGGGTAGTGCGCTTTGCGAACTTTTTTGGCGGTCGCTCTGCGAAGTATCGGCGCGAGCAATTGGCGCGCGGGGGTGATGTTCAGCAGTTTTTGCCAGGCTGCCGGTTGATGGGGCGGCGGTGCCGAGATTATCAATTGTGCTGCGGCATGTTTCAGTTGGCGCTCCGGCGCTGTTTGATCCACCAACCCCAACCGTTTTGCGCTGCGTCCACTGATACTGCGTCCACCCAGCATGAATTTCATTGCCGGAATTGGACCCAGCAAGCGGACGCTACGCACACTTCCCCCATAGCCGGGAAAGATGCCGAGCCGGACTTCGGGGAAGGAGAGGCGGGTCCCCTCGTCATCCCGTGTTATGCGGTAGTCGCAGGCAAGGGCGAGTTCGAGACCGCCACCGAGGCAGAAGCCATGAATCAGTGCCAGGGTGGGACAGGCCAGATCCTCCAGACGTTGGAAGATTCTGTGAACATGGTGGATATGCGCCTCAACCTGGTCGGGCTGCTGAGCCTTGCGGAAGTTTTTGACATCTGCGCCGGCGATGAATCCAGACTTTTTGTCGGAGAGGATGATCAATCCTTTGAGGGGATCGGCCTCGATCTCCGCCAGTATGCCATCGAACTGCTCAAAGGCTTCTGTGGAGAGGATGTTGACTGGCGAGTCGGCATGATCGAAATGGAGCCAGCCTATGCCGTCAGGGGTTCGTTCCAATTCCCAGTGTTTCTTCATTTTACCGCCTCCACCAACATTGCACCGCCCTGACCGCCACCGATACAGAGACTCGCCACACCGGTCTGCGCATTATTCTGATGCAGGGTCTTTACGAGATGCAGTACCAACCGCGCGCCGCTTGCACCGACAGGATGGCCGATGCTGATGGCGCCGCCATCCACATTCAACCGATCTCTGGGGATAGGTGCGAGAGTTTCGTCAATACCCACTGTATTCTGCATGTAATCGGCATCCTTCCAGGCAGCGAGGCAGGCGAGTACCTGTGCAGCGAAGGCTTCATTGATCTCCCAATAGTCGATGGCTTCACTCTCCAGGTTTCTGCGCTGCAACAACCTGGCCATGGCATGCACCGGGCCCAGTCCCATTTGACTGGGATCGAGTGCACTCCATTCGATATCGATGATGCGGCCAAGCACCGGCAGATGGTGTTGTTCGACGGCACCTTCCGACGCGAGTAACAATAGGGCGGCGCCATCAGTCACCTGGGCGCTGTTGCCGGCAGTAACCTTGCCGACCGGGCGGTCGAAAACCGGTCTCAGACGGGCCAGCTTTTCCATGTCGCTGTCGGGACGCAGTCCCTCATCCGTCTCGTAGAGATTACCCTTGTTGTCGAATATCGGTTCGATCTCATCCAGACGTTTTTCGTTGGCGGCCTGTGCGAGATGCTGATGACTCAAGAGGGCAAAGGCATCCATCGCCTCACGACTGATGTTGAATCGCCATGCAAGTTTTTCCGCAGTCTGTCCCATGGAGAGGCCGACGATCGGATCAGTCAGACCTCGCAGCAGAGCGATGATCAGCTGAAAATGGTGGGGACGCAGGGCGGCAAGCTGACGGCCGCGGGCGCTAAAGCCTTTGGCACGGTTCCACAGGGCCAACCAGTTGAGCATGCGGTCGTTGATCAGTACCGGGTGGTGACTCATCGCCTCGGTGCCGCCGGCCAGAACCAGATCACTCCGCCCTGTGGCGATGTTTTGTGCGGCACTGTCCAGCGCCTGTAATCCCGAGGCGCAGTTACGCTGTACAGTCCAGGCAGGCACCTTGTCGCCGCAGCCGATACGCAGCGCGGCAACCCGTGCGATATTGACCTCATCCGGACCGGATGAGACGCATCCGAGGATGACTTCATCCAGTTGGGACGGACTGAAATTGTGCCGGGCCAGCAGTGGCCGGCCTGCGGCAACCGCAAGATCAGATGCCCGGAAGGGGCCGGGGCGGCCCTTCATCTTGATGAACGGTGTGCGGCTGCCATCCACGATATAGACGGGTCTCTTCTCTTCCATTATTCCTCTCCGCTCCTGATGTTTTAATTTGTAGGCCGGATCAAGCACAGCGGATCCGGCAGCAGCTCTATCGTTTCAACTCTGGGTTGCCCGATTCGCTGCGCTTGATCGGGCCTACGCAGCACCAAGATGCCTGATCGATGTGCCACCCTGTTTTCTTTTCCCGTTGTTCGTAGGTGACAGACTATCGAAGGCGTCAACCTGTATAACCTGATCTCTCAGTCTCTGCGTCTCCAGCACGAGTTGGGCATCGCTCTCTGTGATGATGCCGATCTCCACCGCTTCGGCGACCATCACTTCGTTTGTGCCGGGGCGAATCTGACCGGCCCGCCGTGCCTGTCGCAGTGTCTTCTCGATCGGGGCTGATGCCACAGCAGCCTGTAAAGCCTGATCGAGCCGCGCCACGGGTTCGTGGAGATCATTGCTGAGGAATATTCCGGTGGTAAGCCGCGTTCTGGCCTCACCCGGCTGCAGGATGGTGCCTGCTACGGCGTGATCCAGGCGGTCTGATGGTTTGTGGTAAGGCAGTCCCGTGGGGAAGGCGAGCAGCCTCACTATCCAGGCCAACGGGCGAAACGGCAGATTGCGAAAAATGCCGATGAATGCCTCCTGCATGCGATATAGGGAATCCTCCATCGCCCACTGCAGTAGAGGGATGTCGGCGTAACGCTGATGCTCGTCGATAAAGTGCTTGAGGGTGGCACTGGCAATGTAGAGCTCACTCAGCAGGTCACCCAGCCGCGCTGAGAGGCGCTCTTTGCGTTTGAGTGCACCGCCCAGGGTCATGAGTGCAAGATCCGCCGATAGTGCGAAGGCGGCGCTCATCCAGTTGAGCTGCTGAAAATAGTGCCCAGCCACACCCTTTACGGGACGCACGGAGAGGCGTCCATGAGTGATGCCAAGCCAAAACGTACGCGCCAGATTGGTGACGAGAAAACCAATGTGTCCAAAGAGCGCCTTGTCGAAGGTACTCAGCGCATGCTTCCACTCCTTCTCATGAGCGGCGGAAAACTCCTGCAGGATATAAGGGTGGCAGCGAATTGCACCCTGACCAAATATGATCATGCTGCGGGTCAGGATATTCGCCCCTTCCACTGTGATAGCAATGGGAATTGCCTGATAGACCCGGCCGATGAGGTTACGTGGTCCCAGGCAGATACCGCTGCCGCCCTGTATGTCCATCGCATCGTTGACCACCTGGCGATAGCGTTCGGTGAGGTGGTATTTCACAATGGCTGAGATCACCGACGGCTTTTCACCACTGTCGAGCGCACTAACAGTCAACAGTCGGGCAGAATCCATCTGATAGGTGATACCGGCAATTCTGGAGAGTGCCTCCTCGACACCTTCAAAGTTACCGATCGGTTGTCCGAACTGACGGCGGACCGCAGCGTAGGTTCCGGTGTAGCGACTGGCGGCTTTACCGGCCCCGGTTGCCAGTGCCGGGAGTGAGATACCGCGACCTTCGGAGAGGCTTTCGACCAACATCCGCCACCCCTGGCCGATGCCGGACTGCTCTCCAATCACCCAGTCGAGGGGAATAAAGACATCTTTGCCCCGGATGGGGCCATTCTGGAACGGGATGTTCAGTGGCATGTGACGCTGCCCGATTTCAACGCCTTTCGTTTCACTGGGAATCAATGCGACAGTGATTCCCAGGGAGGTATCACTACCCAGCAGGTGATCGGGATCATAGAGTTTGAAGGCCAGTCCAATGAGCGTGGCCACCGGACCCAGCGTGATATAGCGTTTCTCCCAATTGAGACGAATGCCGAGTATCTGTTGGCCATTAAACTCGCCCTTGGTGACTACACCGTTATCGGGAATCGCACCTGCATCACTGCCGGCATCAGGGCCGGTAAGGGCAAAACAGGGGATCTCCTCACCCTTTGCAAGTCTTCTGAGATAACGATCTTTTTGCGTCTGAGTCCCATAGTGCAGCAACAGTTTTGCCGGTCCCAGAGAATTGGGAACCATCACTGTAACGGCTGCAGCGATACTGCGGCTGGAAATCTTCATCACTATGGTGGAGTGGGCAAGGGCGGAGAACTCAAGACCGCCATAGGCGCGGGGAATGATCATGCCGAAGAGGCCCGACTGTTTGATAAATGACCAGACCGCTTCCGGCAGATCCATGTCGTGATGGGTGATCTGCCAGTCGTCCAGCATTTTGCAGAGTCGTTCGACTGGCCCGTCGATGAAGGCCTGCTCTTGTTCCGTCAACTGGGGTTCGGGTTGTTCCAGCAGCCGTTGCCATTCGGGTTGGCCACTGAAGAGTTCACCGTCCCACCACACGTTTCCGGCATGCAATGCTTCACGCTCTGTTGATGACATGGCGGGCATGACACGTCGGAATTGTCTTAACAGCGGTCCGCTGATCAAACGAAGACGCAGGTCCGGAAGCAGGTAGAAAAACATACAGGTGCCGTAAGCGACCCAGGAAACAGTTGCCCCAAATATGCCGATCAGACCACCCAGCTGCAGAGAGACGAGCAGGGCAGGGGGTAATAAAACCCAGACGATAGCCTTGGCTGAACTGTAGGCCAAAGCCCACAGGACGATTAGAATCAGAAGAGTGCCTATTGCCGCCATCTTCACGCTCCCGCTGCTGCGCAGCTTTGCTTTAGGGAACCCCTGATTAATTGAGTCACTGTCATCTCGACTGTAGGGAGAGATCTCAAACTACAGAGTGCTTAACAGGTTTCGAGGTATGAGATTTCTCACTACGTTAGAAATGACAATTAATCAGAGGCTCCTTAGGTTTTATTCTCTAACGGCTGATACGTTTCATCTCCGGTATTTGGTTTCACCTCATGCAGATGTGCCACCTTGGCGCAGGGTTAGCAATAGTTCTGCGCCTGTTCCGCGAATTCAGACTCATTGTCGTTGTACATCATGGCTTCATCACACCAGGGCAGACGCCGATAGACTCCCAAGTCGTCCAATCCAAGAAACGGATACTTGATGATGTTGAAATAGGGGGAATAGTCGAAATCCTTGGGTGTGAAGAGCCTTGGATTGCGTTTAAAGAACCGGATGCTGCCGTCATCGCTGCGATCGATAAATGGCAGGATGGGAAAATTTACCTGATTAAACGCCTCAGCCAACAGGCAGGAGCAAACCGTCCTTGTAGGGCCGCCTGCATTATGTTCAAAGAGGCTGGATCGCCAGCGTCGCGGCAGTATCGCCCAGGGGAAGAAGAAGCGGGCCAGATCGAGCAGGTGGCGTACATCGTAGCCACTTCCAATTCCACGTATTGCATGGCCTATCACTTCATGCGCATCATCCGGTTCAAGTCCTGTTGGGCGGCAGATACGCAGGTGATCCATATGGTATTTGGATACGGGCGTCACGATGGTCCCTTCATGTAGAAGAGACTCGACCATCAGTTGTTCGCTGGGGTTTCCCTGAAAGTGTTCGGCAACCAGTGCTTGCAGATCTGGATCTTTGACGTCGTACAGCCTGCCGATGTAGATCGCCGAGTGGGTCCAGGAGCTTTGGGTGATGATTTTGATCACCTCACTGACCCTGCTGCGTCCCTCCACCAAAAGGACATCGCCGGGGCGTAACTCAAAGCTTAAGCGTTTGAAATCGCACAATGGTGAGTTGGGTGGTGGGCCATCTTTGACCAACCACTCGGAAATCGCTCTGGATAACCACTGCACAAAAATACTCATAATTAATAACCACCTTAATAACCGCCTAATTTACTGTGGTACTTCCCAGTATAGACAGTCCTATTGGGTTTAGGGTTGCGCTGTTTGTTTACACAAAAGAGACGCATAGAAATAACTAGCATAAAAAACAACTTGATTAGCACGAAAGTTCAGCAAGCCGCAGCCATGTCTCGGGACGTGGTGAAGTCGTTGCAGCAGCCCGAAGCAAACGAGGTAGCATGGCTCTGAGG
>JAMJIN010000363.1:0-1913 GCA_036784775.1 Chromatiales bacterium
TCTCCGATATTATAGTTTACATCTAGGTTCCCGTGTCCTGTGTATATAGGCATTTACATTTCCCAAAATTGAATAACATCTGCCATTTTTAAGACCATCTAACTAATTTGTCTAGATTGTTTTGTAAATGTTGTATATCACCATCATTGTTAACCTTTCTAAATACTTTTGTGTCATCGGCAAATTTCAGTACGTTGCCTGTTATAGTATCGTCCAAGTCATTGATATATCTAACTATCGAATCCCCACAAATTCCCTTGCTCTCCTCCTTACCCCCTCTATCACTACCTCAGAGTAGCTCTTGCGTCGGATCCCTTCCGTTGCATTCTGTCCTGCAGTTGGGTCACGTGGCGGCTAGTTGTCCATTTCGTCGCCTTCACTATGACGCCTTTGTTCCTTTCGCCTTCTCTCCCGTCTCCCTCGCTCCCATTGCCTTCCCTCCCGTCTCCTTCCTTCCCGTCTACCAGGGTCCTGTTGCCTTCCCTCTCCTCTCCTTCGCTTCCATTGCCTTTGCTCCCGTTTCCTTCCCTCTCATCTCCCTCGCTCCCGTCTCCATCCCTCCCGTCTCCTTCGCTCCCGTTTCCTTCCATCCCGTCTTATGTCCCGTCTCCTGACGCCCTGTCACATTACCTCCTCTCAGCCTCCTCCCAGGCTGAGGTGAGCTCTTTATAGCATCTCTCTAAACGTCTTCCCCCACTTTAAAGTCCGGAACCACTGGCACAACCCACCTGTTCTCTTCCCACCATTGCCACAACGAGCTGCCTCAGTTGTTCCATCTCCACCTCTAGTTCAGTCATCTTCGAACATCCCCTACACTCAAAACTAAAACTATACTCCTGAACCTCAGCCCAGGGTTTCTCACACCCGGACTTGACGAAGTCCACCCAGTTGCTACAACCCCCGCATATTAAATGCCAGGTGGCCTTTACCTGCCGTTTCCATGGCGCCATCACAGCATATAGTTTTAGCTAGATTGTTACGTAAGCCTTGAAAAAGGCTGTTTTCTGTGTTCAAAAGAACACTTTAGGCTGGATTATTTAGGTTTTCATTTAACTTTGACAATAATTTACTTGCTAACTATGTTCTATCTACTAAGCTCGCGTGAGCCCACAAAAGCCTGCCAACTAGCGAATACGCAGAACACCGTGTAAGCAAAACAATGAACTCAGGTTGTACTAACTTACGCTAAAATCCTGATGTTATTTCCCTTTTACCGAAAACGTTTGCAACAGCTATGTCAGATATTACCTTGTATATGTAATTTATGTAAATGTATCGCTTTATCTTATATATATTCAACAATGTAAACGATAGTTTGCTACACCAATTTAATTGACGAACTGTAAAAAAACATTTGTTTTATGCAACACTGGATTTAGTCCTCGACCAACATGTTGATTTTAGCACAATATTTATGGAATGAAATTAACCGTCAATGTTAGATTACATTTTCACAAACGAGAATTATATGATTGAGAACCTAAAACATATTACTCCACTGGGGAAAAGTGATCATGTTTGGATTGGTGTGGCCATTCATTACATACTTGGCTATAGAAACAAGTGTATATGGTGGGAAAATATATGATTACTGGAAAGCGAATGTGGCTTTCATAATGTTAAGTGGGAAGAAGAAATGGATTCAAAAGGGGTAAACGAGAGGGGCAAATACTTTAAGTTGAATGTTGAAGAGGAAGTGTAAACAAATGTGCCTTTAAGGGAAAGGAAGAAACCAAATCCTAAAGACCCTTGGAACTAAGAGAGTCCGTAGAGCGGTAACAGATTCAACTTTGGAAAAGGTATGAACAACTGATAGGAACAAAGAGTTTAAAGTTTATATATATATATATATATATATATATATATATATATATATATATATATATATATATATATATATATATATATATATA
>JAMJIN010000364.1:0-1910 GCA_036784775.1 Chromatiales bacterium
GGTAACTGACATTTCGGTAAAAGGACATTTCGGTAAAAGGACATTTTGGTAACAGGACATTTTGGTAACTAGACATTTTGGTAAAACTACTGAAAATAACCAGGGTCCAATCTGCCATATCAGGAAATAACCTGATAAGATGTCAGTCAGTTAAGCCATTTATAAATTAGGATGGTCCAGCGGAATACCAGACAGGGAACTTGGCTTCCCACTAGCAGTCAGACATGCAGGACACATTTAAATCCAGATATACATCAGTTCATATCATTCTGTTCATACATGTGATCATGGAAGTAACTACAACAACCAGGGGGAAACCAAAGCTTTTGTGGGCTGGATATGCTTACACAAAGCACACAGAGAAAAATGGCATGATACGGTGGCGTTGCACATGTCGTGCAAGCAAGCACTGCCCTGCTAGTGTATACACCAACTTGCTACCAGCAAATGCAGTGCTGAAAACTGACCACAACCACTGTCCCGAACCGGTGAAGTTTGAGGTCGCCAGATGCCGTACGGAAATGCGTGTATGTGCAGCTGCATGTAACGACCCGCCATCTCGTATTTACGCTGACAACATCACAGCGTTGACAGATGCAGCTAAGGCGATTCTACCGAGTGTCGACACGTGTAAGCGCACGATTGCCAGAAACCGTACACAAGAGTACCCAGCCGAACCGGCCAGTTTGGTGAATCTACACATCGTTCCTCCTTGGACCCACACCCTAGGACAACAAGAAGAAGAGTTCCTCTTCTTTGACAATGGTCCCCAAGCAACACACAGAATCGTTGCCTACGCAACGGAGGATAATCTCCGCCGCCTGGCTGCTGCAGATAAGTGGTTTATGGATGGGAACTTTGCGATGGCTCCACCAAAGTTCCTACAGCTGTACGTTATTCACGTGTCTCTGGGAGAGGTGACCATACCACTGGTGTATGCATTCCTAGAAAACAAAACAGAAGCAACGTATCACGAACTGTTCACTGCTATCCTGAACCGCTGTGCAACATATGGTGTGCAACCTGATCCCGATGTTGTCATGGTTGATTTCGAACTGGCTGTCCCTCGTGCTGTGGCAGGTGTGTTCGGGCAAAATGTGCAGGTGCAGTTCTGTTTTTACCACCTGACACAGAGCACATGGAGGAAAATTCAGGAAATGGGGCTTGTTGTGTCCTATCGCACAGACAACAACTTTCGCCATTTCTGTGGCATGCTCGATGGCCTTGCGTTTCTGCCACCAACTGACGTGTCTGCTGGCATGGCACACCTGCGTACGATTGCACCAGCCTTGGCAGCACCTCTGGTCGACTACTTCGACAAAACGTACGTTCACGGCCACTACAGGCAAGGTCGGCTGCAGGTGGGAGGCATCAGGATGGTGCGCATCGCTCCCCTCTATCCTGTGCAGACGTGGAATGTGCACAATGCGACCGTAAATGACAACCCACGCACAAATAACGTCTCTGAGGCTTGGAACAACAAGTATCGTCACTTGATTGGTCACCAGCATCCATCGATATGGAAATCCATTAAATGCCTGCAGCGGGAACAGGAGTGTGTCAGCGCCATCATTATCCAGGATGCAACCGGCCAGCCACCCCGGAAACGTGTGAGACACGAGTACGTGAGACTCCAGACACGACTGAGGAACCTGTGTCGTGACTATGTCAATGGGGTAATGCAGGTGCCACAGTTCCTTACAGCCATTGGGCATCTAGTTCGTTTGTAAAAACACTCCGCTGAACATTACTACCTTCTAGGACATTACATGACATTCCCATTGTGCATCACTGGAAGAGCTACATGTATCAGTTTGAATTAAATTGTTATTGAACACACACTCGTAGCTGCATTCATTTAGTATTATTAACGGCAATTTGTTTTAAGATTCTACCAAAATGTCTATTTC
>JAMJIN010000257.1:0-3734 GCA_036784775.1 Chromatiales bacterium
CTTCAGGGTTGTCATCGAAAAGACGCCACAGTTGTTGATGCTCGGAATAACTGCTCTGTTGGCAGAACTGTTGCGCCAGCTTGCGGGTATCGGTATCCGTACGTAATCGTATGCGGCTGAAATACATGGTTAATCCTCCGTGGCACTCTGTGTGGTCATATATTCGATACGCTCATCGAATTGCCAGCGTCTGCGGCTACGCAATCGGTCCCGGCGCGGGAAGGTCATTTCGGGTGAGAGATCAGCTTCGTCGCTATCCCAATACAGACGGGTTACTTTCTCCTTATTCAGTCCTCCAAATCCCCATAATCCATCAGTCAGTGTATCGAGTTGAGACTGTGGTTCAGGATACTGATCAAAAGCCTCAGTAAGCCCGTTTGCATCAATGATTTTTGCGGCGAGCGGCAGCGATAGCGGACAGGATTTGCGTCCCAGATAGAGCGGGAGTTTTGGGTAGGCCAGTGCCTCGGAAATTTCGTTTAACGAGAAATCACGGTTTTTCTTACAACCTAAAGCGATAGTGGCGGCACAGTCACAGCGGTAGTCACGACTGGATAGGATGGTATGCAACTTACCCGCATTCAATTCATCCTGACGTGTGTAATGGGTAACTTTGCGTTGGGTAGGCGGCACCTGTGTTGTGTGGTAATCACGCAGTACCTCTCCGGGGGCATCCAGGCGGATTGCAACATTGATGGATCTGTCGAGACTCAGTAAAGTCTCTTCCTGATCACGTCGTATGCCTAGTGCGGCGGCTACCAGTCCAAGCGTAGCGGTACGGGTAGGGTGATCGTGGCTGGGGCGAAACTCGCCCACTGCTGTGTCGCCCCAAGCTGCCATCGGACCGTACAGGCGAAACAATAGATAGCTCTGCATAGCCTTAGTCTCCGCTGATGCACTCAATAATGTCTTGCAGGCTGCCTTCACCCGTTTCGGCGTTCAAGCTGCAACGCCTATCCGCACAAGCGCCATAAACCTGATCCATTTTTTTGACGGTTTCGTTTATATTTTGAATCGACTGCGCCAACAGGTCGTTGCCGCCAATTGGCTTGAGAAAGGCTACTGAGAGGGAACGCGGTTGTTGATTGCCCTTTTCACACAAAATGTAAGAGGCACGGGCGCGGGAGGCAAAGCTGTTTTGTTTGCCGCTGGGTGCGATAGTAGCGGCTGATTCAATCAGTGCGGCCAGTGTTTTGTCAGCCAGTGCACTATCGCCGGAGAGATTTTCGATCAGTAGTTCTCGGTCGATGCAGAGGTAAAGATAGAACAGACCGGCAGCGAATTCGGTTTCTCCCATGTGGGCGGCCCCCATATCCTCCTCGCCGTTGTTCAGATCATCCACAGCGGTAAAAAAGTCATCTTCCACGGTGACCTTGTGAACACTGATGGCGTGGGCGACCTGGGCGGCCGCTTCGGTGTTGTAGGCGGGGCTTGATGCGAGCATGCGGCCAAAGAGGGCAATGTCGGCGGCGGTATGTTGTTTTCGCAGTAAGGCCAATTGTTCGTCGCTTGGTGCGTCATCGCCGTTGGCTAATTCGTCAATGAGTTTGGTGATTGCCTGCTGCTCTTCCGGACTGAAGTGGGCTAGTTGCTCGATTTCCAGTTCAGTCTGGCGTTTATTTTCGTCAGCGTCGGCCTTCTCCTTTTTTGAGAGTGTTTTCAGTTTTCCGAATACATTGGCGATGGCTTGTGCGTAGCTGAAGGCTGCTTTGTCTCTAACGCCTTTTTCCAGTAGTTGCCGATAGATATCCCGCCCCATCTCCTTGGTGCGGACCCCCAAATGATCTGTTAGTGCTGAGCGAAAGATGTCGGATGTACGCCACGCCCGTTTGAGGCTTTGTGAAGAGACGCGCAGACGATTCGCACCCCCCACCATTGCGGTTTTTGGTCGCCCGAGATCATCACGATTGAGGTTGGCTGGTGGGTAAGAAGTAAGCAGGTGCAGCTGAATGAATTTACTCATGGTTTCGTCCTTGTAGTTGTTCAGGCGGTCTTAGTTTCAGGCACAAAGGGGAAGTAGGCGAAGGCCCAGCGCTTACGCACGCTATCGCCCCAGTAGTAGACGGAACTGATCAGGTCTGGCAGGTTGGCGGTATGCCCGAGCATGTGCAATATGCGGATCATGGCCAGATAGAGATCATCAGGTTTCTCCTGTAGCAGTCGGCGAAAACGCAATTCACTGACGACAGGTTTTCCGTCACCGGCCATGGCGCGGGCGAGGTTGCGTGTTGTGGTATGCCGGCAATGGGCTAAAAGGCCGACAACCCGGGCGAGTCGTAGCTCCCAGTTGTGATCACTATTCAGAAAGGGTTCGAGACGTTTGCACAATCGAATATAAGCTGGATGAAGCATGACCTGAGTCGGGCCGTTACAGCGGCGCAGTGTGGCACGGGTACCCTTGTCATTTTCAAGTGATTGCCACCAGGTTGTCAGTATCCCGGTGACGGGACCTTCGGGTGCAAATACTTTGCTCATGCGGCTTTCTCCTTGTTGTTGAGTTGCAGTTTTTCCTTCAATTTCTTGCTGTAGAGCCAGTTTCTAAGTTTTTTGTGGGCAGTGGCGATACGTCTTGGGTTGACAGTTTCGAAGTCTCCGCGGCTGGTCCAGTAATCAAACAGCTGAAAGGCGCTATCGCACAGCGTTCGATGCCACTCTCTCAGTATCCGGGTTTCGTTCTGGTCTCTGTCGAGTTGGTCTTTGAGTGTTTTCAAGGCAGTGAAGAAGGCGTTTTCGGTGTGACTGAAAAAGGCTTCCTGCAGGAAATTGGTATCACCTTTGGCATCGCCGGGACGTTTGAACCAAGCCTCTTTGATGCAGCTGCGGGTCATGCTAGCGACACCTGTGGCTGTTTCTATTAGTATTCCGGCTACTTCGTTGAACTGCCCCCGGATATTGACGTCGAGTGTGAATAGCGGGAAGGTGCTTTCGTACCAGCAACGAGCCTTCATGTTGTCCATGTCGTAGCCGAAGGTGCGTATGAGTAATTGCTCGTTTTGCAGTTGACGTCCTTCCAAAAAACTTTTTACCACTTTGGCGGGATGATTGTGGGTGCTGTCACTTACCAGCCCTAACCAATGTTTATATTGCAGGCCACCGGGTTGGGCGTGCTGCGGCAGGGCCAGGCCGTCCTTGTTATCGATGTGTGGGCTAAGCGGATGTTGCCATGGGCCTTCGTAGTTGATGCCGTAGTTTTGTGTGATGTATTGGCTGACCAGCCTGTTGGATTCCTGGTTACACAGGTCACAATTCCCACCGGTCGTCTGTTTCCAGTCGAGGCGTATGCGCCGGGGCATTCCCCAAAACATTTGTAGAGGATAGGCATCTTGCGAGTAGGTGGCTTGTCCAGTTTTTGGCTCGCTGGTTCGGGTGTTTGCCATCCAAGGAAAAGTTGCGGCTGGATTTGATAAATCGGTATTGCCGCTCAGTGTCGCAAGATCACTCTTGTTGAGTACATTGAGCCAGCAACTTCGCCAGAGTGTCTGGCCAAGCGATTGACTGTTGTCTGCGCCATGCTGGGTATCCAGTACAATCAGAGTGGTTAGAGGGCCGCCCCCGCGTAAGGATGTTCGATGGCCTGCGCCACCACTCGGGGCATTGGTTTGTAGTGTAAACAACGCGGTTGCAGCACAGCTGTGACAAAGATGTTCAATGCCGCCTCGTTTGATGAAGTGATCGGCATTTTGTTTTTGGGTCTGTGCGCCAGGGGCATCGATCAAGAGGCTGGCAATAGGTTT
>JAMJIN010000365.1:0-1906 GCA_036784775.1 Chromatiales bacterium
CAGTTTGAGCAAGGAACATCAGTGGCCGGGATCTTATCCTGCCACTTGATGTTGAGGAATCTCTTGAAGCTGGTTGTGTGGAAATGATTCGGCTTCATGACGTGACGTTGATACACGGTAAAACAAAGAACAGTCAGCCGGGGTGGCGCGTCGGTACGAAATCGAAAACCCAAATAAAAATAACCGGCGCGTCACCACGGGAGTGGTTGCCGGGCCCCGTGAAGGCGAGCGCCCTAGGGTTCTCCCAGGACGCCGTCACCCGGCACCGGCGGAGGTAGCCGTTAGCGCGAGCACCCCAAAAACCGGTCACACGTGGGTTTTCCTGGTGTGGCCATGTGGCAGCCCCACATGCGGAGCTGGTCGAAAGACCAGCTCCAATCTCGTGCAGCCTAACCAGCTGCATGAGATTACTTGCGGTTACGGAAAGTAAATCAAGAATGAATCGGGGTTCCTCCTCAGAGGAACCCTCCCGCAAGGGACACACGGGGGTCAAGGGGGGGCACCTCGCAGCCCTCTCCCGCCGGTCTTTGCCCCCACTGCGGGAAGCAGTGTCGGGGAGCGCGCGGTTTGAGCGTACACACCAGGGCAGCCCACCCTGAGTCCTACCACTCCGAGCGAACGGCGGCTATCGGCACAGCGGTAGCTGCCCAAGTGAAGAGTCGGTGGGACACCGAGGAGTCAGCCATCATGGCTCAGGAGGAGGCCAGGCTGCGTAGTCTGGGCGTCAAGTTTGTGAACCAGGGGTTATTGGAATATATGCCCCAGCGGACCCTAGAGGCCATCAAGGGCCACCGCAGGCGCCCAGACTACAGAAGCCTGGTCGCATTGTACACAGTGTCCACTCCGTGGGGGCACGAAACGAGTCAGGCGGAGGGGACGGCAGAACCATTGTACCCACCATCGAACACAGCTGGGCTAGCCCCAGCAGTGGGGTCCCCAACTCAAGTGGCCCGGTCCACTAGGGACCCCACGCCGTCTCCACCGCCACCCCCACAGGAGGTGGACACACCCAACCTACTACGGAACTTACCGATTATGACAAACAATTATTTTGAGCCCTTAGGAGGCCTCGGGGATGAGGCAAATGACATGACTGATTACCAGTGGAGAGGGCCACTGAGGGAGGCCATCGCTAGCCAGGCCGCCAATGCACTCATTGACCCCGAGCTCCTACTGTACGCGACCCAGTCACCGCACGGTGAAGTCGGGGGACGCGGTCGAGCCGGCGCAGTTTAGGCCTATCACGATAGGCCCCATTCTGTGTCGACTCTTCCACCGGATCCTGGCCCAAAGGATCGAGGCTAGCTATTCAATCAGCGAACGCCAGAAGGCCTTTAGGAAAGGCGACGGGATCGCAGATAACACCTACATACTGCGGTACGTACTGGCTGACCGGAAGGCACGGTGCCAACCGATCAGTGTCGCCTTCCTGGATGTAGCTAAGGCGTTTGACTCCGTGTCACATGAGTCTCTATTCCTTGCATCTAGCAATGCAGGAATCCCAGAGCCACTCGTGGTATACATCCGCTCCCTTTACATCCGCTCCCTTTACATCCGCTCCCTTTACGCCGGGTCCCGGACCAGGCTGAAGGTGAGCGATGGGCTTAGTGACGAGATTATGATCAAACGTGGAGTAAGACAGGGTGACCCGCTTAGCCCTGTACTGTTCAATGCCATCATTGACATGTGTATCCAACACATAGACTCAAACATCGGGGTCCCTGTCGGAGACCAGACGCTCTCGTGCCTGGCCTTTGTGGACGACCTGGTACTCCTCGCTAAGTCACCACGAGGCTTACAACATACATTTACAACCATAGAGCGGCCCTTACTCTGTGTGGATTGTCCACCAATGCAAAGAAGTGCAATACGTTGCGCATCGATGTTCTTGGTGGAGCGAAGACGT
>JAMJIN010000366.1:0-1904 GCA_036784775.1 Chromatiales bacterium
GCAGATGCCATGTCTCGGCACCCATCGGGTACCCCTCATCCAGACAAACTACACCTCCAAGATGACATCACACCCAATGATGATGATCCATCGAACTTGCTTTCAACCATGATGATCCAACACGCATTCCTAGAAGGCATTCGCACGAACGAGGACACTATAGATCACGGGAACATAGATGATGCAGTCAGGAATGCGGCGACCTACGCACTCGAGTCTCTTCAATCCATCACATGGGACCGTACAAGACAAGAAACGGCTAGTGATGAGAACATGCACCTACTCATGTCCATCATCGAAAACGGTATGCCGAAGTTCCGCCACGAACTACCTATACCACTCCGTGCCTACCACCAATTTCGTGAGCACCTTCACACAATAGACGGTGTAGTCATCTACAAGGACCGGATTGTCATACCGCCGAGCCTCCGAGAGGACGTCCTATTGGCACTCCACTCTGCGCACCAAGGAATATCTGCCATGACGGCGAGGGCCGAATCATCCGTGTTCTGGCCCGGGATAACACCAGCCATTGCTGCCGTCCGCACAAACTGTAGCGACTGTAACAGAATGGCGCCATCGCAGCCCAGCGCTCCACCAACACCCCCCGTGTTACCGGTCTACCCGTTTCAATGCGTGTGCTCAGACTTCTTCACCTATAAAGGCAACAGCTACCTGGTCATAGTTGACAGGTACTCAAACTGGCCCATCATTGAAAGGACCACAGGCGGTGCAGATGGTCTAATTGACAGCCTACGCCGCTCATTCGTGACTTACGGAATCCCAGATGAACTAGCATCAGACGGCGGCCCGGAGTTTACTTCAACAACTACCCGCCTCTTCCTCAAAACCTGGGGCGTACACCACCGACTTTCATCAGTTGCATTCCCGCATAGCAATTGCAGAGCTGAAATCGGTGTGAAGACCGTCAAATGCCTCATAACCAACAACACTGGTACCAATGGGGAACTCGATACAGATGGGGGTCCAACGCGCGATCCTCCAATATCGGAATACACCTGACCCAGATACAAAGTTATCCCCAGCGATGTGTGTATTTGGACGACCGATCAAGGACTTCATACCTATACTACCCGGTAGGTACAAACCACACGAGACCTGGCGAGAGACACTTGTTGCTAGAGAAGAGGCCCTGAGAAACAGACACATGAAAGCGGCTGAACACTGGTCAGAACACACGAGACGACTACCACCCCTCGTCATTGGCGACCTCGTGAGAATACAAAACCAAACTGGCCCTCACCCCACGAAGTGGGACAAAACGGGCCAAGTCATTGAGGTACGCCAATTCGACCAGTATGTAATCCGAGTCGATGGATCTGGGAGAATAACAATCCGGAACAGGAAATTCCTGAGGAAATATGCGCCAGTACGCATTGCTACACCACGTCTTACCATTGATGACGACCTTCAGCATCATGCATCACGTCGCACTTCACAACCTCAACCTCGACGACAGAAGGAACCCACACACACCATCGCAACTCCTGCGAGATGGAAAGACAATGTGGAGAGCCCCAAGAAAACTGTACCACCGGCAGTCGCCACACCATCGTCTGCTATTGTGCCCGACATACCACCTACTGCACCTATGGATGAAGACCGTGCTATAAATGTGCCCACAAGTACCCCAACACCGCAGGACACCCCAGCTCCGACCATGACCCCAACGGCGTCAACAGATGTCGCTCCAGAACTCGAGAAGATTCCTACCCCTACCATGCCAACACGCGTCTCACGTTATGGCCGCAACATCAAACCACCGAATTGGCTGGAAGACTACGAAACCTAAGAGACAATCATCAGTCTTCCTCACTACAGTCTAAAATAAGTAATGAAGACTTGGAGGGAGATAGTACAATATGAACATTGAGATACTAAAC
>JAMJIN010000258.1:0-3702 GCA_036784775.1 Chromatiales bacterium
GACCCAGCGGATAAAACGACGCTTCAGAAGGACAGATAGAACGGATAGTTGGCATTTAAATCTGATCATGTGTGGGGGCCTGGTGTGTTAGGGGTTGTGTGTGGGATAGGTCGGATTGAGACAAACTGAGCTTAATAACATGATGCATCCTTATTCTTGTTAGGTCAGGGTATATAGGGACCCCCTCTTGTTTTTTACGCGCCAGATTCACTCCCGGCGTTCGTATCCTTTGCAGCGCTCAGAGAAGTCTGAGAACGCCATTGGCAGTTGAGGTGGGTCCAGGCATCGAGCCAGCTCCCTCTCAACAGACTTGGTGCTATCCCCCTCTGCCACGTTATGACGGCAGGTCTTTGAGCAACAGAATGTTATGTCCCGGTGGCAGAGTATGGGAGTTCAACTTCTTCCGTTTCTGGAAACGCTTCGGGACGGATAACCCTGAGATACATAAGTCGGGCCTTCGGAATGTCCTTCCGTCGCCATTCAGATACCGATGCTGGGTTTATCTCACACATCGTTGCGACCGCCGACGTACCGCCAAGGCGATCAATGATTTGTGATGATTCAGCAGAATGTAAATTGTCCATACCGAAAGATTTTAGGTGTACCTAATTACATTGTCAAGGCATACCTAATCGATCACATGTTAGGTTAGACTAATGAATACTTGGAACGAGCGGGTAAAATCAGGGAGAGAAGCCCTAAATCTGAAAAAGTCGGAGTTTGCCCATCGGGTAGGGGTTTCGGCAGCCACCGTAACGGATTGGGAAAATGGAAATATTAAGAAACTAGAGGCTGAAAACCTCCTTAAAATCTCTGTCGTTTTAGGTATTGAGCCTGCTGACATCATTTATGGACCTCCTAGGGGTCAGACCAGTTCCGGTCCACGCGGGGAATTATCCCTCGCTCCACCCAACACCCGCCGAATCCCAGTAATCAGCTACATCCAAGCCGGCGACCCCAAGCCAATTATTGACGATCATGCCCCTGGAAACGGCATTGATGACATTTGGGTTGGTGGAACTACGGCAAAGAAATTAGGCTCCTATTCATTTGCCCTCATTGTTGAAGGTGACAGCATGGAGCCAGACTTTCTGCCTGGTGATCAAATAATCGTTGATCCGGAAGTGGTACCTCGCCCCGGCGAGATAGTTGTAGCAAAGATGGGCCGCGAAGAAGAGGGCACTCTAAAAAAATACAGGGCACGCGGTTCAGACGAAAACGGCGTTGAAATATTTGAGCTGGTACCTATAAACAACAACCATGCAACCATTCTCGTCAATGCAGCTAACCCAGGGCGAATTATCGGAACGGTGATGCATCATCTGCGGAACATGAGGAGATAAATCTCATGCTTGGCCCTTTCGAACCAGTACAGTTAGGTACACTGCTTCCTGGGGCCACTGTTGCCAAAATTGGACGGCACAAGCCACTAGACGGGGTCGTTATCACCAATGACGGTGAACTCAGCGCCATAGTCAAAATACTAGAACCTCGCAAACTGTTGACCGAGCTTTGCTGCACAACCTTGGCTCGTGGAGTTGGATTGCCTGTGCCACCTCCGATTTTGGTCAAGGTTTCTTCTCAACATTATCCCAACCTTGATTTCCGGCAGGACGTCCTCGCTTTTGGCAGCGTAAGAACCAATTACCCTAATTATGGGAGCTATTTCAACAGTAAAGATTCTGCAGAGAGAGCACTGAAAAAATGGCCTAAATTGGTAGATTGTGCAGCGTTTGATCTATGGCTAGGAATCGAGGATAGAATCCCGAATAATCTACTTTTTGATGGATCCAATAAATTTTGCTTAATTGACTTTGATGATGCAGTGGCCCCACATTTAGCGCCAGAGACTGTAACCCGTGGTGAACTCTCTCGCTGCGCATCGCAGGGCTTGTCTGAAATCGAGTTACATAGACTTCGACAAAAAATGTCCATCACTATAGCAAACGCGCCAGACATAGACTTACTCTATCATGCAATACCTACAGGCAGCTTTACAGAAGGAAGCAAAATACTTGCTCAACTACTAAAGTTCCTTCAGGATCGCGTCCCGCACATGCACAGAATTATCACGACGAATTTAGGCATCAAACAGCTTGATCTCATAGATAATGAAGCAGACACCACCACCAGTCATAAACGCTGAAGAGTTCCCGCAGCTACCCAGCTATGGAGCCCGCTGGCAACCTTTGCTCTTTAGTCCTATCTCTGGATCAGAAGAGTCACTGACAGTGGCCTTAATCGCCAAAGGTGCTGATGGCCACACTGAGGCACGTTTTGTCCTTAATGAGAAGCAACTTCATTGTCTTTTCAAGGATGCTGCTGATGCTATTCATGAAAAAATTCTGATTTGCGTAAATGACGCAATTGACGCTCTCAACTTCCGCTTGAGTCTGGATGACTGGGAGCCACCTCTATCAGGGTTCCAAATGGGTCAAGCGCATAATGCTCTAGCATCTGACATGAGAGGCATTCTCCAGCAGGCTACCCGCCTTGGAACAGCGCTAGGATCATCTCTTGTGACCAACGAAGGAGAGGAAGCCCAGGCCGTTGAGTTGCGAAACACAAAATGGGTTTCACAAATCCGGAAAAGCGTCAGAATCACAGATAAAAAGATTGCAAAACTCTTTGACCGCGAAGTAGCTTCACTAAATGGGAGGTTCACAGAGACAGTAGGGTTTTTTTCTGGAACCTATGCAGCAAATTTTGCAGTAATTGGCTCATCATCAAGATCATATCGTCAAGCTATTCGTGCTGCTCAAGGACGATTGTGGCAACTTGATCAGCTTCGCGATGCTCAAATTATTGATAGCCCTAAATCAGTAGAATTAATTGTAGGGCACCCAGACCCAGAGCAATTTTTACTTACTGATATAGAGATTGAACGCATCAACGATGGTATCGATGAACTAAAGCTTGAGGCTGTCAAAAAAGAAATCGCCGTATTCGATTCATCAGACCCAATACCTGCCGCGCAGCATATATTAAAAAAAGCTCGCCTTTGCGCTTGATTTATTAGACTTTTTTCAACTCCTCGTCCAGCCACTTAGCAAAGTCAGGGTCCACTCCAGGCGGCAGAGATGGCTGCGTTGCAACCCATGTGCACCGACACCACCCCCTCCGTCGATCTGAAAGTTAGGGCACCTTGGGTGCGGCAGTATTGGCACAGGCTCATCAGGGTCATCGTAAGCATCAAGTAATCGGTCAATTGGGTATTCCTTGTCTGCGATCAGGTGCCTGGCGATCTCACAGGTCTCGTTAACAGGCACGATTCCACGTGCCCTGGTGTATCCGTTCGCTTTTTCGGTCTCTAGTTTTGGTAGTTCGCCCTCCATACCCTAGGCGTCGTTTCGATATAGCTTTCACACTTGCGGTACCAATCGACAATAGCCTGCTCACGATCAGGGGCAGTCTTGACGCCTTCACTTCTTACCCGCTCCTTCGCTGGCGATGGATCATGTAGCCCGGCCTCTATTTTCTCTCTGAATTGCGCTTTGATCTGCAGATACTCGTCCTCAGTCTTTATTGTGCCATCTGGCACGTATCGATTGATCACGGCTTCTGCCACCTCCAGATGATCCTCTGAGGTGAAATTCTCAACCCCCTTCGCCTCCAGCTCTCGTTTGTTAGCGGCTGAGTAAAACCGCGCATAGATGGCGAAGGCCGCCTCGCTGCGTCGATACATCCTCCGTCAGAACGTCA
>JAMJIN010000032.1:0-26718 GCA_036784775.1 Chromatiales bacterium
GGCACAAACAGGCTGTCGAAGGCCGAGTCGATTTTGGGGACTGGGATGTCCCAAAATCTTTCACGAGGTCGAAGACTCACTTGGAGCCATGCTACCTCGTTTGCTTCGGGCTGCTGCAACGACTTCACCACGTCCCGAGACATGGCTGCGGCTTGCTGAACTTTCGTGCTAATCAAGTAAACTGTTACTCCTTAACGGCTGGTCTTGTGCTTGACGTCAATGATCGGGAATCTATTGATTGATGCGGCAGAGAGTGAGGGAACTTTAATCGACTTCCCACGAATGCGGATCAACTTCCTGTAAGGAACTCTAACTGGCGTTCACCAGATACGATTTGATCACCATGTGTGAGCTCGACGCCTCCTGCGCGCACAGAGTTGCCGTTAACCGAAGGGATTGTGTGTCCACCAAGCTTTAGCAGATAGTAACCTTGATGACGTTTGGTGATCAGCGCAAGATCGCCGCCTGTCTCCCCGATAGTGAAGAAGGCGCGGTTGAGTTTTGCTTCCTGACCTTTCTCCGGTCCTGCCAGATAGTGGATAAAGGCCAGGCCAGGCTTGGTGGTTAGCGGTTTTTTTGGCGGTTTTGCCGGTGGCACACGTTGTGGGGCTGACGGCTGTATGACGACCGTTTTATCGAGGTCGTTCTCGTCGCTCTTCTCCTGTTGTTTCTTGAATTTAAGCCGATACTTTCCGATCTCGATGACATCGCCGTTTTTTAGCATATGCTTTTTGATATCCTGGCCATTCAGCCGGGTACCATTGGTGCTGCGATGGTCTTCCAGATAGTACTCGGTGTAGATTCGCACCAGACTGGCGTGATGGCGACTGACTGACTGGTCACCAAGACAGAGGTCGTTGGCTGGATCCCGCCCCAATTCAACGCGTTTCTGCTCCAAAGGAAACTCCTGAAGCGTATCGTTGCTGTTTAAAACGACGAGTTTTTCCATGATTCAACTACCCCAATACAGTACTAAATCTTTGCATTCATAACCCAGTCGGATCTTCACTCAAGCCGCCTTATCAATGCTTACCAGCACAATAGAAATATTATCGGTAGCGCCATTGTTGCAGGCGTTTTCAATTAGATCATCGACCCGTTTAATCAAATTCTTGTCTGTGCTGAGCAACTCATTCTCTATCTTTTCATTGGAAACGATGCTGGTCAGTCCGTCAGAACAGAACAGATAGACATCCCCCGCCATGATATCGGTCTTGGCGATCTCAGCTTTGACATTCGGTGCGGTGCCGAAGGCCTTGGATAGGATGTTGCGTGGTACACCGGCTTCAATAGCTTCCAGTGGTGAGGAGAATACTTGCTTATCAATCATATCCTCGATCAGACTATGATCACGGGTCAGGGGGGTCAGTTTGCCGTTACGCAGACGGTAGAGTCGGGAGTCTCCAACGTGTGCGTAGCGTAGGTGGTTCTCATCGAACATGCCCAATACCAGTGTGGTGCCCATTCCCTGTAGTTCCGGCATCTGCTCTGCAGCTTCCAGGATGGCATTGTTGACTACCGAAAGGCTCTCCTGGAGTTCGCGGTCGGATTCAGTGGCTGGGTTACGTTCATCGTCAGCGAAATATTGCATCAACAGATCAACTGCCAGTTGACTGGCGATCTCACCGCCATTCGCGCCACCCATGCCGTCAGCAACGATTACGATACCGGCAGCCTCATCTGTGCCGATCGTGTCCTGGTTACTCTTGCGCACGGGCCCCGTTTCGGAGCGATATGCCAGATCCAGTTTATGGGCCTGCACCATCTGTTCCCCTAATGTCTAATGTTGCTTGGAAAGGCTAGCGGCAGTTGTTCCAATTTATTGACCCATTGAGCTCGCAATTACGCTGACTGTGAGTCGTATCACGAAAATCAGGCAAAAAAATAGGGAGCAGAAGCTCCCCGTTGCTGTTTCTCAAGATGGTCGAACTATTGGTTGGTCCGTCCATTCAGGTAGGCCGACATCTTGGCCGCCGGGACGTAACCGGGCAGGAGTTCCCCATCGGAAAGAAAGACCGCCGGCGTACCTGTAACGCCGAGCACTTCGCCCAGTTTCATGTGATCCACGATTGGATTGTCGCACAGCTTCTCATCGATGGGCTTACCGGACTTGGAAAGGGTCATGGCGGTTTTCTGGTCATCGGCACACCAGACAGAGACGGCCTTTGTGTAGGAGGCGCTACCGACGCCGGCGCGTGGATACATCATATAGCGGACTCGGATGCCGAGATCGTTGTATTGCGTGATCTCACTGTGCAGTTTGCGGCAATAACCGCAGTCGATGTCGGTAAAAACAGTGATGGTGTGTTTGGAATCTTCCGGGCCAAAGATGACCATGTTCCCCTCTCCAACCTTGGTGATGGCATCCGCCTTGGCCAGGGAGATCTTAGGCGTTGAGAGATCCTCTCTTGTTGCGATCTCAAAAAGTTTGCCGTTGAAGAGATACTTTCCATCACCGCTGACATAGAACAGACGTGGCCCGATCATCACTTCGTACAGGCCTGGGACCATCGATTCGGTGATGCTGTCAGGCGTCTCTCCGGGAATCAGCTTGGCGATCCCATCCTGAACTCGTTTGATCGTTGCGGCATCTTCAGCAGCCTGGCTGTTGCCGAAGGAGAGCAGGGCAACTAAGGCTGCCGCTGAAAGGATGCCTGCTTGCTTACGGCGGATATTAAAATTTTTCTTCATTAATCAATCCCGAAAATTCTGATATTGCAGTGGCAGGCCGTAGTCAGCCTCCCGTAACATGGCGATGATCTGCTGCAGGTCATCCCGTTTCTTGCCGGTTACCCGAACCTGTTCACCCTGGATCTGGGCCTGAACTTTGGTCTTGCTTGCCTTGATCGCCTTGACCATCTTCCGGGCGGTATCGGTATCTATGCCCTGTTTGATGATGACCTGCTGGCGGGCGGTGCTAAGTGTGGTTTCCGGATCATTGATATCCATACAGGCGATATCGACTTTTCGTTTGACAAGTTTTTGCCGCAAAATATCCATCATCTGCTGCAGTTGGAACTCTTGCTCGGCGCGCAGGGTGATTTCGCTCTCATTCTGTTCGAATTTTGCGTCCACACCTTTGAAGTCAAAGCGGGTGCCGATCTCACGGTTCGCCTGATCCGCGGCGTTTCTCACCTCCTGGATGTCGACTTCTGACACAATATCGAATGACGGCATTGAAAACTCCTGATTTGCCCGGTCAACCTGAAACTGTCCGGAATGTAGCACAATGTGAGGTTGGCTTCATAACTCGTAAAGCCGGGATGACAAACTATTCTCAACCTCTGGGATGGTGGGTGGCGTGCAGGTTTTTCAGCCGTTCCCTCGCCACATGGGTATAGATCTGGGTGGTGGACAGGTCGCTATGACCGAGTAACAGTTGTACAACCCGCAGGTCTGCTCCGTGGTTCAACAGGTGAGTGGCAAAGGCGTGTCGCAGGGTGTGTGGGGAGAGATGCTTGCTGATACCTGCAGTGACCGCATGTTTTTTGATCAGATACCAGAAGGCCTGACGGGTCATTCCGCTGCCACGGCGTGTGGGGAAGAGATCCGGGCAGAGCCGGGCGCCCAGAATCTCTTGCCGGGGGCCTTTCAGGAAACGTATCAGCCAGGCTTGAGCCTCATCACCCAGCGGCACCAGCCGCTCTTTACCGCCTTTGCCGATGACCCTTACCACTCCTTGGGTCAGGCTGATCTGCTCCGGACGCAGGCTGATCAGTTCCGACACCCGCAGGCCGGAGGCATAGAGCACTTCCAGCATGGTGCGATCCCGAAACCCTTGTGCATCCGCCAGATCCGGAGCGTCGAGCAAGGCCTCGACCTCCGCTTCGGTCAGGGCGCCGGGCAGAGGGCGTCCGATTTTGGGTGCGTCGATGAGGGCGCTGGGATCGTGTTCGATCCAGCCTTCACGCAGGGCATATTGATAGAACTGGCGCAGGCAGGAGAGCCTCCGTGCGGTTGACCGGGGTTTGAGACCCTGCCGGGCAAGCTCGGCCAGATAGAGCAACAGATCACTGCGGTCAGCATTCAGCAGATCGGTTTCCCGTTGCTGCAGCAGCCAGATCGAAACCTTGGTTAGATCGCTTTGATAGGCACTGAGGGTATTGCGGCTCAGTCCCCGCTCCATCCAAAGGGCGTCGGCAAAACTTTCGATGCGTCCCTGAACCTCCGCCGGCAACACCATCAGTTGCAACCGGACCAGCCTTCGTGGTTCAGCAACCAGCGTTTGATCGCCAGCGGACCACCCTCCCGCTTACCCGAAAATCCACCGATGCCATTGGTACCCACCACTCTGTGACAGGGCACTACGACTGGACAGGGATTGGCGCGACAGGCATTGCCGACGGCACGGGGGCTACTGTTGAGTCGTTTGGCAACCTCTCCGTAAGTGCGGACCTCACAGGATGGTATCATTTGAAGCTCAGCCCAGACTTTCTGCTGAAAATCGGTTCCATGCAGTTGCAGTGGCAGAGTGAACTGGCGCTTACCATCGACTAAATAGTGTTGAATCTGGGACACTACGTTCCTGGTTACATCATCTGACGGGGTTTTGGATGAAGTATTCTGGGGCAGAAAGTCTATCTGATGCAGTATTTCACCCCGCATTACAATCCCTAACGCACCAAATGGAACGGAGAAAATTGCCTGAAATTCTCTGTCTTGCTGACTCATTATCTATCTTTGTCAGTGCGCATATATCCCACCGTCCAAGTTACTCCTTTACCTTACCTCTGCGGAGCTTTGCTGAATACCCCGATAAGCGTGTATTGTGAAAAGGAGACTCGCTGACGGTCGTTAGGTCATTTCAGCACTGGAAAAACGCAGTTGGAGGCTGGTTGATCGGTATATTCCAACACTGAAATCTTTCCACAAATCCTGTGGATAACTTTGTGGGTAAGGTGATTAAGTTTGTCCCCAGCCCTTGCTGTTCCAGCATGGCCATTAAATTGTTTAATTTTTGCACAATACAATTTAATATATATTTATCAATAAGATGCAGTGTATTTAATATGTATATTCACAAGAATAAAATGTAACCCGATATCCTGGAGCCTTCGTTTCACAAATGTGCATAAAGAGATTGACAAGCTGCTTCTCTAATGTCTTGTGCTGGATTTGGAAAAAACTTAGTATGAGTAGGGGGATAGAGTTTTTCGTGAGAGAATTTCATTGCCTGATTAGTGCTGAAACCGGAGAATTGCGCAGATGAAGAAAGAGGGGCCAATGGTTGAGAAAAATAGAAAATTCTGGCGGGAAGTAAAACTGACGGAGATGAGCGCGTTACAGTGGGAATCTCTCTGCGATGGCTGTGCCAAATGCTGTCTGCAGAAACTGGAAGACGAAGATACCCGAGAGATCTATTTCACCAATGTGGTTTGTGATCTACTGGATCTCGAAGGTTGCCGGTGCACCTGTTATACAGATCGATCCGTGCTGGTTCCCACCTGCATCACATTGACACCGAAGGATCTGGAGGAGCTCTACTGGCTTCCCGCCACCTGCGCCTATCGTTTGCTGGCGGAAGGCAAGGATCTGCCGGAGTGGCACCCACTGGTTTCCGGAAGGCAGGAGACGGTGGAGGAGAGTGGTAACTCGATTCAGGGTCGTGTGGTTTGCGAAGCGGAGGCGGATGACTTGGTTTTTCACTTGATCGATTGGGTCGAAACATGAGCGAGATAGCCAGCCTGACGGAGTTTCTCGAAACGGCCGGTGGACGTCTGCGTTTCTTCGACATGGGACGCCGTGTCAGCAAAATCCCCCACGATGATTTTCTCAAGTTCGAAAGAACCGAGCTTCCCTACCCACAGCCACTGCAGCAGCAGGCCTGGTTTGCCCTCGTCTTTCATGACCATGAAAGTCAGGATGAACCATTTATCTGGTTCCTGCGCTTCCCTTTGGACGAGCAGGGCAAGCTGGTGCTGGCCGCGCGGGACGATTTCATGCATCGACTGGTGGAGAGCCTGGGGGAAAAACTCAAGGCGGAAAGCAATGGAGAGCAGTTCCAGGCAGCGTTGGAAGATAATCCCTACGTCTTTCAACCGAAGCAAGAACGACTGGCTGTGCTGCACGCCAAGCTTACTCTGCTGCTGAAACAGCCTGCTTCCCGCTACTATGATCACGCGGTCGGCTATTTTCAGGGTAAGCTCGGCTGGGATCAGTGGTCTTTTCTTGGCTATCAGGGTATTGCCGATCTGGCTGCCCGCTGTGCCGAGCCGGAGATGGCCAGGCAAATCGCCGAGGCGATTCCACATCTACCACCATCCCCGTTGGAGGCGCTCTGTCATTGTCTGGAAAATGAAGCGGTGCCGGTGGCGATTGCCGAAGCGCTCTGTAAAAGGGTTGAGGTGACACTGGCAGAGGACGAACCTGATCCCCAAATTGTCACTGCCGGGATTCGTTGCATCTCAAACAGCATCTCCCTGACCTATAGGGATCAGCTGATCGGCAGTGTGCTGAATCATCCGATTGCCTCCCGCAGCGACGTGCTCACGGCGATTGGAGGGCGGGCCTGGGAGACGCTGGAGGACGAAGGCATTCGCTGCCGCTATCTTGAATGCCTGGCGGCATCTGATGAGTCGCAGGATTTTTTCAACCGGGTGCTGGCCGATCTGCTGTTTCTTCCCGGTACCCGCAGCTTCATGTTGGTCAGTCTGCGTGATCCCAAACGATCCGAGACACTGTCGGAGTCGATTGGCGAATTTTTTTCCCGTATTCGCTCACCGGCGACCTAAAAAGCTGTGGTGATTAGTAAGCATATTATGAGAGTGGTTATAATCAACGTTTGATGGATATTCATTCATGCTGACGGATCAGATTTCCCAATCAGCAAACGGTGGCGTCCCATCAACCGGGGAACAATACCGGCTTTCCCCAAAGTGCTTGATCATTGGGAGTTTGATATGGGCAGCGCTAACAATCGTTTTTCCCCGTCTCTGCATTACTTCGCAGAGGCCTGCATAGTCCTCTGCCTTTTCCTGGGGTATCTCACTCCGGCATTCTCTGAAACCGCTATTCAGGATGGTGCCATCCCTATCGACCAGTTGCGTGCTGCCCAGCAGAAGGAACTGGATACTCTGCGTGAGCGTTATCGAAATCAGGCAAATCAAGGGGGTACCGACCAAGATGCCCTCTTTGATCGCTACCTGTCGGATCGAAAACGGGTCCAGGACAAATACAACCGGCTGGATACCCGCAACCGGCGCGTAGATGAGATGATCAAGCAGACCGGCGCCGCCCAGACCGGGAGCAATACCAAGGATGTGCGGGCCGATGTGGATACCGCAGGCAACACGGACCAGATCGATGAGAGGATGGTCGATGAATTGAAACGCCGTGGTCACGATGTCGATACCAGCAATCCCAGCAAGGTGGTCGATCACACGGATGATCATGTCTACTGGCGCAAGGAGACCGCTGCGGGGAACAGGGCCAAGGAGACCGATTTTGACTCCTTCAAGACCCCCGGCGGGCGCGATGCCACCGGCAACCTCGGGGAGGTGAGGGATGCACGGGGCGAAGGGATCGACCACTCATCCAAATATCACCACGGGCGCGCGGACGGTGACCTGAAGACCATGGGCAAGTCGGTGTCGAAGATGGACAAGGCGTCGGACCGGGTCAGGTATGACGAGGGCAAAGGCGCCTTTGTCAAAGACCAGGGGGAATTCAGACGTTCGTTGGCACAGCATCCTGATCCGGAGATGAGGGAGTTGGCTAAGATCGACCCGAAAACCGGAAAATCCCAGGCTGACACGCTGGTCGACCAGGCAAAGGCATTTCAGAAATATGGTGATCCGGTGACCGCAGGCATCGCCGACCTGGGTGATTCGCCGGAGGTTCAGGCGCAAAAGGTGAAAGAGTGGCAAAAAAGATCCAACAAGTACATGGATGCAGCGGAGCAGAGGGCGAATCGTCGTGGAGATGTCCGGGACAAGGTGAGGGAAAACTTCGACCAGTCCTATCGTAACGCAAACAGTGCCGATCCGGCAGAAAGGGAGTGGAACAGAAACGCTGCCGATAACATCAATAACAATCGGCGGCGTGTGCGGGAGGGCAACGAGGTAGGCGATAGATTTCTCAGTGGCGAGAAACGCAAGAAGACTGCTGATGAGACCTACAGTGGCGGCTGGAAAGACCGGGGAGAGCCGGTCAAGGGCGCGATCCCGGATGATGAGTTGCAGCGGAGGCTCGGCGCGACGGAACAGAGTGCCAACGCGAAGAAGTCGGGGGGGATCGATGGACCGGATGGAACTGCCCCGAGAACGGGGATCTCAAGTGATGGTGATTTGCCTGCGGGTGGAACAGGCGCAAGAAGAGGGCAGGGCATTCCAGACCCGGATCTCCCCTCTGCCGGCAGGCGGCCGTCCTGGGCTGACGGACCGACCGATGTGGTGGTTGTGGGCAAGAGAGGCAAGGCCAAGGTGACCGCCATCGATGGTCGCAGGCCCAAGCCAAAAACCAACGTTGTGGGCGCCGTCGGTGCGGGTGTGGAAGCGGGCCTGCAGATGGGTGAGGCCACTGCACGAAAGTTGGGTGAGGTGTTGGATCGCTCTGACCAGACTGTCACCGGGAAGGATATGGCTGACATCGTCAAAGAGGGCTCTGGATATGAGCCAATGCGCAAGGCGGTGGAAGATACCCGGATGCGGCAGCGCATCAAAAAGATCGAGCTGGAAAATAAGATTCGTGATTTGGAGAAGAAGCCGGGGCAGTTGACCGCTGTTGAGCAGAGTGAACTGGGTCGGTTGAAACAGCAGGCCGCCAATACTGATACGACCACCTCAAATTTGCAGGATCTGGGCCAGCAGATGCTGGTCGACCCCAACAAGGAGATCATAGGTCGTCGCATGGGTGAGATGGAGGCGCAGGCCAAGGCGGAGGGACGCAAGTCGGAGTTCCTGCGGGATGGCCTACCGGCCATGGGGAAGGCCGGGGCCGAAGTGGTAGGCAACGCTGTCGGAATCGGGGCGGCGGCCAATATGGCGGCCGAGATGGAGACCTTTGATGAACGCTCCGACTGGTCGGCACAGAAAAATGCCATGGTGCAGCACCTTAACGACAAAGCGCGCTGGGCGGACAAGCGAAACCGCAAGGCGACGGCGGAGCTGGAAGGCATCCTCTTCTCTGGCAAGGCAAACAGCCCGGAGAATCAGCAACGCGTTGAACAGTTGCTGGGCGAGATCGATGCCAACCAGGCGGAGATGGACAAAATCGTCGCCATCGCCAACGGCAACCTGAGTGAAGTCGATCCGAAAAAGCTCGCTACGATCCGGGGTTTGGCTGGTAGCCAACCCGATCCAGATGCCATGCGTGACTATGCCCGGCAGATGTCCGAAGGTGCAAGGCACAAGGCTGAAGAGGAAGAGTCCTGGCTCGACAAGGAGAAAAAACGGAAGCAGGCCCGCCGTGCCGAGGAGGAAAAGCGGAGGAAGGTAGAGGAGGAGAAGGCCCGTCTGGCCGAGCAGAATAAGCAGAAAGAGGCGGAGGCCGATGACGGATGGGGCAGCGCCGAGAGCGGTTACGGTGGCGAGGCGCCAAAGACGGCAGCCTCCGGCGAAGAGGCACTCACTGACAAGATCACAGAGATCATGCTCACCGAGCCGGATCCTGAACGCCGAAAGGAACTCATCCGCCAAGCCATCCGTGAACATACTGTCAGTGGTCAGCAGGGTGGTGCTGATGGTGGTGCATGGGGCGACGGGGGATACGAACAGGCCAGCCCGGCGGAGCAGTATGTCAGTGCCATCAGGGCCGCCAATGCCGACGGCGACTTCCAGCGGGCAATGCGTCTGGCCAACCAGGCCCGGGACGCAGACCCGGAGCATGCATGGCTGAATCAGAACTACGGTACCATCCAGCTGCTTGCGGAACGTGATAAACGCTATCGGGAAGCTATCCAAAACGCGATCAGCAATCTGGAACGCGGCAATGTCAATGAGAGTATCGAAGCGCTCAAGAGGGCGATGCAGAACGCCTCGACCCAGCTTGGCCAGGACAAGACGGCTCGCTCCTTGCTGGAGGATGCCAAACGAATCGCCCGGATGAAGCGCGAGGAGGCCATTGAGCGGGCGCGTCTGGAAGGGGAGCGGAGCGCCTATGAGCGGGACCGCAAACAGGCACGTTATGAACAGCGCCGGGAAGAGAACAGGCGTTCAGCCCAGGCTTTGAGGGGAGCCCTGATGGGTGTCCTGGGGGCGGTCAGTCAGGCCAAGACGGTACGCAACACCAGCACTTCAATCCCGACTCCCTATTCCGACGACATCATCCAGCGCAAGGTGCGTGAGAACGAACGCAAATATGGCGACTTGATGAAAAAGTACGAGCAGAGCCACCGAGAAAATCTCCACACTGCGCCCAAGACATCCAGGCTGCGAAGCTCCAACAGCTCAGCCGGCACGAATTCAAGCTGGGGAGGCACTTCCAGCGCACCTCAAACCCGTTCGCCATCGAGCCGGGGGGGGCCACTACCGCCCGCGGGAGGATTACTTGGCCCCGCAACTGGTGGTTATGAGTGCAGCGGGCCGAAGGAGTGGTGCGACAAGAACCGACCCTGAGTCTGTCAGGGTTCGATGGAAAACCTGATCAGCCTGCTGACACATCCGGTCTCGATGCAGACCTCGCCTTTGTAGGTGTAGGTGCCGGACTTGGCACCTGACGGAATCTTCTGACGAAAAGCGGAGGTCTGTCGGCCGCTGCTTTTTCGATCGATCTTTTCTTTGGGATAACCAGGCAGCGCCTCGCCGTTGAATAACAGGCTGCGGGTCCCTGTCCCCGCTCTCTATCACATAGTCCAGCATCAGCTTGAGGGTCTCGCCGTGCCTGATACGGGACGGATTCACTCCCGCTTCAAATTGCCGGATGGCAGGTTGGGCAACTGTCGCCAAGGCAGGAGTCAGAGCGGACGTGGGGGCGGCTGTCAGCGTCGGTTGTTGTGGGGGCGCCGGCAGTGCAGTCTCCACCTCTTTGCTGTCCACGGTGGTTTTGTCCAGAAATCGGATGGTTGAGCGGGTCAGCAGATCTTTGACGTTTGCCACCGTGGCGGTCTGGTCAGTCCATTTTGCGTGGGCCAGCGGTCCATGCATGGCCCAGTTTTCCAAGTGGACAGTCTCGATGATGATATGGTCCGTCTTGTTTTGTTCGGTCTTGTATCCCACGAACAAATACCATGTCGACTGCTGCTCCACATCGGTGATGCGGGCCACTGTCCCAGCTTGGACCAGCAGCTGTTTGTGTTTCTCCGCGTTCTTCAGACATTTTTCGCGCTGATGAGGGGTGGTGAAGCAATAGTGCGTCGGTTTCCCCTTGTAGATACGCAGTTGATTGGTCCAGTCGGTGCGGAACACGAACTCGTGTCCGACAAAATGCCTTTTCAGTTCTGTCATCCTGTCTTTTGTCACGAGAGGCTTCGGGAGACCACACCCCTGCAATATCAGCGTGAAGATGAGAAGAATAATAGCCAATCCATAATATTTATGCCGATCATTCATGACGTGCCTTCTTATACTGCTGGGTCCGGTAGATAGGTTGATGCGCGACAGTATTCTTCCGGTGGGGGCGGGTCGTTGTAGCTGACCGGCCTCACTCAAGGTTCGATAGCGAACCGCACCAGACGGCTGGTACAACCGGTCTGGATGCAGACCTCACCTTTGTAGGTATAAGTACCGGGCTGGGCCTTGGAAGGTATCTTCTGGCGGAAACTGGTCGAATGTCTGCCGTAGCCACGGGTTTCCTGTCGTTCCTTGGGATAACCCGGCAGGGCCTTGCTGTTGAAGACCAGGTTGCGTGATTCGGTCACCTGTACCGGCTCCCCGTCGGCTGTGTCGATGGTGTAATCGAGTTGCAGTTTCAAGACCTCTCCGTGCCTGACACGAGATGGTGTTGCGGTTACGGTGAGGCGGGAAATGGATGGTTCAGCCATCTGCACCGGTGTAGGTACGGCGGACGTAGTGGGGGTCAGTTTTGGCTGCATCGGTGGTGCCGGTAGTACAGCAGGGATCTCAGCGGCATCCGTTTCCGTCTTATCAAGGAACTTGATGGTTGCGTTAGTGAGCTGATCTTCGACCCAGGCCACGGTGGCCACCTGGTCCGTCATGTCTTCATAGAATTCACTTCCCCAGGATTCCTTGTTTGGCGTCAGAATGCTGATATAACCTTCTTTGTCTAATTCGGTTTTGAACTTGAGGGAAAGAAAGTAGCTGTACTTAGGCGTGATGCTTGTAAAGGTCGCAACATCCCCGCTGCGGGCGGCGAGTTCCCCAAGCTTAAGTTTGTCTCTTTTTACCTGTGCTGACTGGTTGTACATGGTGTCATACCAGTTGTTCTTTGGCTCACGTTTGTAGACGACCATCCCGTGGTGCCAGTCAGTGCGAAATACGAATTCCCGACCGACAAACTCGTGCTTCAAATTTTCGACATGTCCATTGGTGAGTTTCACTGGTGACGAGCCGCAGGCACTCAGCAGCAGACCGGAGAGGATAAGTGCCATGGCGTTGAGGAAGCCACGTTGAAAACCACGTCTGTCAGACAGGATGTTGGTGCTGGGTTGGGAAACAGTTCCTTTCATTTTCCGTCCTTTCGGTTTGGCCGGTGGTTTTTTTGGATGGATGCACAGGCGATGCTGGGGAAACTATACCATCTGTGGAACGTAACGGCAGGAGGAAGCATCGTCTCCCACTCCTTCTTCAAGAAGCGAAAGATAGTGAAATAGGGTACGGCGGAGGTCTTGCTTAAGGCGATAAAGTTCATATTGCCAAAGGCTTGAAATCACCTGCCTCGACAAACAGTAGGTCGTGTTAGCGTAGCGTAACACGACAATATTGGCGCAACTTGTTGGGTTACGGCCAAAAAGACGGCCTAACCCAACCTACTCAAACGTTCGAGTATTGGCGCGTTGTGCTTTAAGTGAGTGACACTCATCTCTGCCCTCTTTTAAGTACGGGTACTGCGACTCAGCACAATCTTGCCGCCAATGGCCGAAAAAACACCGCTCATCAACAGGTATACCAGGCTCAACCACTGCAGATGGCTATAATCGAGTGAGGTCATCAGGGAGACCAGGCCAGCCAATGTACAGGCCACAATGGGGTTGATCAGATGTGTGGAGCGGGCGAAAGCGATTGTAATGGCGCCCCCTATCAGCATGGCGATAATGAAAGCCAGTGCCGCACCGCCAAGCCAGAGTACCTCCTTGTATTCTGATAACCACGGCGATTGAAATCCATAGGCACCAACCAGCGCCGCGACCAAAACATAAACCAGTTGTATTACCAGTCCAATAATGACAGTCGAGACAAAACCTACGGTGATGGCTTTCCAGTCCATTTCATCTCCTGTGTCATCTGGAAAAAAGCAGAGGATATTTTTCGGTGTGATTCTCTCCTACCCATTGTCGGCTGTACCTGATCAGGATCAGTTCCCTCGGTATATATGGCCCATTTGTATTGACCAATCCAGTGGTCCTGCCACTATCTCCGATCCCAATGGAATCGATCCCTTACGTTTTCAGTGACGCTGCAAGACGAATGCTAAACGGGGTCGTCTCAGTCATCCAGGCGAAAGCCGATCTTCACAGTTACCTGCCAGTGAGCCACCTTGCCGTCCTGAATATGACCACGGGACTCGACCACTTCGAACCAGTTCATATGGTGGACAGATTTTCCGGCGCGTTCAACTGCATTGCGGATGGCATCGTCGCTGCTGATGGTAGAGGAACCCACCACTTCGATTTTTTTGTAGACATGGTCACTCATTGTGATACTCCTTGATTGGGGTTTGATTTTTCTATGTCTGTTGTTCCAGCTCTTTTTTCAGCAGATAGAGCTGATCCAGCGCCTCTCTCGGCGACAGCTCATCGGGATCGATCTCGCGCAACATATCAAGTGCGGGAGACTCCTGAGGTTCCGCCGCAAACAGAGGCAGCTGGTTCTGCTGCTGGTCCGCGTGTTGCTGGGCCGCCTGCTCCAACTCCCCTAATCGCTGTCGGGCACGTTTTATCACGCTTTTGGGAACCCCCGCCAGCGCGGCAACCTGCAGGCCGTAACTCTGATTTGCGGGACCCTCCCGCACAGCGTGCAGAAAAACGATGGAGTCGCCATGTTCCACCGCATCGAGATGTACATTGGCAATGCCGGGATACTCCTCGGGGAGGGTGGTCAGCTCAAAGTAGTGGGTAGCGAAGAGGGTAAAGGCGCGGATGCGTGTCGCCAACTCGACGCCGCAGGCCCAGGCGAGGGAAAGTCCGTCGAAGGTTGAGGTGCCGCGTCCGATCTCATCCATCAACACCAGACTCTGCTCGGAGGCGTTGTGCAGGATGTTTGCGGTCTCCTCCATCTCCACCATAAAGGTGGAACGTCCACCGGCAAGATCGTCCGATGCGCCGATGCGGGAGAAGATGCGGTCGATGGGACCTAGGCTGGCCGCTTTTGCCGGTATGAAACTGCCCGCATAGGCCAGCAGCGTGATGATCGCGATCTGCCGCATGTAGGTCGATTTGCCGCCCATGTTGGGGCCGGTGATGATCAGGATGCGGCGTTTCTCATCGAAGCGCACGTTGTTGGCAACGAAAGGCGTGCTACTGACCTGCTCTACAACGGGGTGGCGGCCATCGAGGATCTCAAGGCCAGGCTCCCGGTTCAGCTCAGGTTGGCGCAGGTCGAGGGTCTCGGCCCGTTCCGCCAGATTACAAAGAACATCCAGGGCGGCGAGACCCTCGGCACAGTTTTGCAGGGGTTGAAGATGCGCTCCCAGCCGGTCCAATAGTTCATTGTAGAGTGATTTTTCCCGTGCCAGTGAGCGCTCTCTGACACTGAGTACCTGATCCTCGAATTTCTTCAGTTCCGGGGTGATGAAGCGTTCGGCCCCCTTCAATGTCTGGCGGCGGACGTAGTCCTCCGGTGCCTTGTCCGATTGGAGGCGGCTGATCTCGATGTAGTAGCCGTGTACCCGGTTGTAGCTGACCTTGAGGTTGTTGATGCCGGTGCGCTGCCGCTCACGTTGCTCCAGGTCGAGCAGAAACTGGTCGGCGTTCTGCGACAGGTTGCGCAGTCGGTCGAGATCTTCATCATAACCTTCCGCCAAAACGCCGCCGTCGCGGATCAGTATCGGCGGCTGTTCGATGATGGCGCGTTGCAGCAGGTCATGAACCTCCGGATGTTTGCCTATCTTATCCGACAGGACGCCAGGCAGGGGCGAGGTGAGCAGTGTCAACTGTTGCTGCAGCTCGGGCAGGGTTCCGAGGGCGTCCCGCAGCACACTGAGATCCCGCGGACGCGCACTCTTCAGTGCAACCCTGGCAAGGATTCGCTCGATGTCGCCGATGCCTTGCAGCGTCTCCTGCAAGGCGGGGAAGACACGTTGGTTGAGTAACTCATCAATAGCCGCGTGACGCTCAGAGACGGCACCGGCGTCGCGCAGGGGCCGGTTGATCCAGCGCCGCAGCATGCGGCTGCCCATCGGCGTGGCGGTGCGGTCCATGATGCCCGCCAAAGTGTGTTGGGGCTGATTCGACAGGGAGTGATCCAGTTCGAGATTTCGGCGGGTGGCGGCATCGATGATGATGGCGTCCTCACGCCGTTCTACCCGCAGGCTACGGATGTGGGGCAGGGCGCTGTGCTGGGTCTCTTCCACATACTGCAGCAGGCAACCGGCAGCACCGACTGCAAGGGGCTGATCCTGACAGCCGAAGCCGGTGAGTTCGCGGGTGCCGAACTGGCGCGTCAGCAGTTGGGTGGCGGCGTCCAGATCGAAATGCCAGACAGGGCGGCGGGTGATGCCGCACTGCAGGTCGAGACTCTCCGGCAGATCGGAGTCTTCATCCAGCAGCAGCTCTGCCGGGTGTAGTCGTTCGAGTTCGCTGGTTAATGCTTCATCGGTATCGAGCTGTTGGACTGTGAAACGGCCGCTACCAAGGTCAAGCACTGCGAGGCCGAAACCCTTCTCCGTTTCATTGAGCGCAGCCAGGAGATTTTCTCGCCGCTCCTCCAGCAGTGCCTCGTCAGTCACCGTGCCGGGTGTGACGATACGTACCACCTTGCGTTCCACCGGGCCTTTGCTGGTTGCCGGGTCGCCGATCTGTTCGCAGATGGCGACTGATTCCCCCAAACGCACCAGCTTCGCCAGATAGCCCTCGGCGGCGTGATAGGGCACCCCGGCCATGGGGATCGGTTTGCCTGCGGACTGGCCCCGCTTGGTCAGGGTGATATCGAGCAGACGTGAGGCCTTCTCTGCGTCAGCGAAAAAGAGTTCGTAAAAATCCCCCATGCGATAGAACACCAGCATACCGGGGTGTTCCCCTTTGATGCGAAGATATTGCTGCATCATTGGGGTGTGTTTGGGTGCGTTTTCCGTCATTTGGAGCTGGGTTGGAGCCTTAAATTGTCATGGGGAATAAGGTTACAGGTTTCGGGTGACAGGTGTCAGGATTGACCGATCCCCCTCCCTGGTCCTCCCAAGGGAGGAGGCCATTCTGCGAGGGTGGAGAAAAAATATGATAGTTTCCTCTTGACCCGAATAATGTTACCGCAATAATCCTGCTGTCACCTGTCACCTGTCACCTGTCACCTGTCACCTGTCACCTGTCACCTGTCACTCAAAGCTATAATGTTTCTTCACATCCTTGAGAATCTGCCAGGTGCACTTCATTCCGGCGGGAAAGGTTACCAGATCACCGCGTCCAAACTCCTGGGGCTCACCGTCCTCCGGCGTCACTATGACCTTGCCGCGCAGGAAATAGCAGGTTTCGCTCTTGTCATAGGTCCACTCGAATGTGGACACCTCTTTTTCCCAAGTTGGCCAGTCAAAAACACCGGTAATTTCCAATTTCATCGCAGAGGGTCGGTGTTCATAATGGATTGTGTGTTGTGTCATATTTGGTATCTGTTCGTGATCTACGTCGGGAGAGTCTAACCTGAATTAAGGGGTGCCGTCAGGTGGCTCCCTCTATTATTCATACACCATTTCGTGATGATCTGATTTGATTGGTTTATGATCACCGGAAATGCCAGACCCTCATCCGGCTCGGAAAACACCATGAATGTTTTTATCCTCAATACTGGTCGCTGCGGCTCCACCACCTGGATCGAGGCCTGCAAGTACATCCGCAACTACACTGCGGCCCATGAATCCCGAAGTCATCTTATCGGCGAGCAGCGACTGGCCTATTCATCCCGGCATATCGAGGCGGACAACCGCCTCTCCTGGTATCTGGGTCGACTGGATGCGCTGTATGGGGACGATGCGTTCTATGTACATCTGAGTCGCAATTGGGATGAGACAGCGCAAAGTTTTGCCAGGCGTATTGATTTCGGCATCATGCGCGCCTATCGAGAGGGCATCCTGCAGAACATGGAGCCTGACTATAGTGCCGAAGCATTGGCGCATGATTACATCGAAACGGTGGAGAGCAATATCGCGCTATTTCTCAAGGACAAACACAATAAGATAGATGTTCGGCTCGAATCGGCCAAAGCTGATTTCTCTCTCTTCTGGAAAGCTATTGGTGCTGAAGGGGAATTGGAGAAAGCGCTGGCTGAATTCGATGTGCGTTACAACCCGTCCAGTAGCTGAATGTTGCCGAAGTAGGGCGGCATCCGGCACAGGTAGCTCTATCGTTTGTCGATAGACAGCAGGGAGCAGCCACGCTCCGTTTCGATAAAACTGTGCTGGACAGGCGGGTAATCCGCCTGCCACTGAGCGACCAGTTCCCGTTCGTCTGTTCGTGCAGCATCGTCCAGATAGACGGTGCAGCGGCTATTCAGTCTTTCCATCAACAACGGCAGTGCCGGGTATCGCGAGTGCTTCTGGATAAAGCCTGGAGGGCCGTCGATCACCAGCATATCGACCTCTGGTACGGATAGATCGGAGAGCATGTACCACTGAAATTCCCGATTACCAATATTGGTGGTTACCAATGGTGCGTGCAGAATTGTCGCCATGTTATCCAGGCCGTAGAGGTTTAGGGCAGCTTGCGTGGCCTGTGCGTACTCCTCGCCATTTTCAAGGCTCCAAACATGGCCGTTACCATTTAACTGGCAGCAGCGTGCCAGCAGCAGCGTACTCAAGCCACTGCTGCACTCCAACACGACCGAAGGCTTCTCCCGCAGACAGTGCTCAACGACCAAGTCCAAAAAGTCAGCTCCGGCCGACCAATGTTCGGTGTAGGGTAAGCCTTGATCGAGGCTCAGACGGTCGCACAAGGCTTGATACTCATCAGGAAAGGAAAAAGTGAGTGATGCCTGGGGATGAACCATATTGTCGTCTGCACCTTTCGCGGTCATGCCTGTACCAGCCTTCGTCTACTGCGCCACTATGTAATCGCATAGTTTACTATTAAACCGGCAATAGAATATCCTGCGTCACTCCATTTTCGACGCATCTGCTCCAAGCAGGTTACGATATCTGTGCTGTTGTGATTTAGCGCTAAACCGGCAGAGGGAAATATGACTTCTGAGAACGATCTGAAACTGGTCTCACTTGCTGGTGGTGTCGGCATGTCCCTCCAGCAGCACGGTTTTACCCTGGTTCTGGCAGAATCTTGTACTGGAGGCTGGGTGGCGAAGGCGCTGACCGATATTCCTGGAAGCAGTGCCTGGTTCGATCGTGGTTTTGTTACCTACAGCAATGCAGCCAAGCAGGAGATGCTTGGCGTCGATGTGTCTACCATCGGACAGTGGGGCGCCGTGAGTGAACAGGTCGTCGCTGCCATGACGAACGGGGCGCTTGTCCATAGCCGCGCAGACGTTGCGATTGCCATCAGTGGCATTGCGGGGCCGGGCGGTGGGTCTGCAGAAAAGCCTGTGGGCACTGTCTGTTTCTCCTGGCAACTGCGTTCGCAGGAGCCGGCTGTGAGGTGTGAACACTTTTCCGGGGATCGGGAGGCGGTGCGTCTTCAATCGGTGTTTTATGCCCTTGAACAGTTGCTTGAGGTACTTGCGGCGAATGGCTGATCAACGTCTTTTCTTTGGGCTTTGGCCGGATCGAAAGGTTCGGGACCGGTTGGCACGGGTCGGCCGTCAGTTTGGTGAAGCGAGGGGGCGACAGCACCATCCTGATGATCTGCATATGACCTTGGTATTTTTGGGGAAAGTGACGGAGCAGCAACTGCCTTGTGTAAAATCGGTGGCGGATGTAGTTGATGTCGAGGGCTTCTCCCTGGCGCTGAATCGAATGGGTTATTGGTCCCGGCCGCGGATTCTCTGGTGTGGGCCGGAGAAGACTCCGGATCTTTTGAATGATCTGGTCGCTGAACTCAAGCAGGGATTACAAAGCTGTGGTTTTGAAGCTGAGCAGCGAACCTACAAACCCCATGTCACCCTGCTGCGTAAGATGCGCGGTGGCGAGTCAGGCTTGCTTGAGCCAACCATCGAATGGGAGGCTCGGGAGTTTGTGCTGGCGGTATCCGGCAGTGGTCCCGATACGCCATCCCGCTATCGGATCATCGGACGCTGGCCGATGGGAGCGATAACCCCGGCAGATTCTGGATGAAAGAGTTTATCTCATCTCGATAGCAGAGAGGGATTTAAATCCCTTGAGAGGCACTTATCCCACGGACTCACGATCTGAGCCTGCACCTGTGTGATAATTTACACTTCCAAAAAGCACTGTATGAATGTACAGTACTCACAGAACAACACTACAGAGGTTAATCCGGATGGACGACAATCGCACAAAAGCACTCAGCGCGGCCCTGGGGCAGATCGAGAAACAGTTTGGCAAAGGTTCTGTCATGCGCATGGGAGATGCCAGCGCTATCCGTGATATTGGTGTGATCTCCACGGGTTCACTCAATCTGGATATCGCGCTGGGCGTGGGCGGGTTGCCAAAGGGACGTGTAGTCGAGATCTATGGCCCGGAATCCTCCGGTAAGACCACGCTGACCCTGCAGGTAGTGGCGGAGGCCCAGAAACAGGGCGGAACCTGCGCCTTTATTGATGCTGAGCACGCCCTTGATCCGGACTATGCGGGAAAACTGGGCGTCAATGTTGACGAGCTGTTGGTCTCCCAGCCTGATACTGGCGAGCAGGCGTTGGAGATCACCGATATGTTGGTGCGTTCCGGCGCCGTCGATGTGGTGGTGATAGATTCGGTGGCTGCTCTGACGCCGAAGGCGGAGATCGAAGGTGAGATGGGTGATACCCACGTCGGTCTGCAGGCCCGTTTGATGTCCCAGGCCCTGCGAAAGCTTACTGCCAATATTAAGCGCACCAACTGTTTGGTGATCTTCATCAATCAGATCCGCATGAAGATCGGAGTCATGTTTGGCAGTCCGGAGACCACAACTGGCGGTAATGCCCTCAAGTTCTACTCTTCGGTACGCTTAGATATCCGCCGCATCGGCGCCATCAAGAAGGGTGACGAGATAGTCGGTAACGATACCAAGGTCAAGGTGGTGAAAAATAAGGTGGCGCCCCCCTTCAAGCTGGCAAATTTCGAGATCCTCTATGGTGAGGGTATCTCCCATGAAGGGGAGATCATCGACCTGGGGGTCAAGCAGAACATTGTTGACAAGGCAGGAGCCTGGTATAGCTATAATGGTGACCGCATTGGTCAGGGCAAGGAGAATGTACGCCAGTTTCTGAAGGAAAACCCGGACATTGCCGAGCATATTGAGGAACGCATCCGCAACGAACTGCTGCCGCAAGAGCAGGAAACGAAAATGAAAGTGGTTGAGGCCAAAGCCTGAACGACTCTTCGGACAGTGATGAGGTCGAGGCAGTAGCGGTTCGTCTGCTGACTGCACGAGAACATTCTCGCCGACAGTTGCACACTAAACTGCGTGGGCGTGGCTTTGATGGTGACGTTATCGAAGTTGTGCTCGACGGCTTAGAGAGTACCGGGCTGCTGAGTGATGCACGATTTACTGAGTCCTACATCGAATGGCGTGTTGGCCGTGGCAGTGGACTGGTGCGCATTCGTCGTGAACTGAGGGAACGGGGCATTGATGGTGCCATGATTGCCGGCTTTTTGGAGATCTATTCCAGTGAGTGGCAGGAACGGTTGAAAGTAGTACACGACCGCAAATATGGTTCTGAGCCGGCTCAGGATCGAAAGGAGCTGTCCCGGCGCGCGCGCTTTCTGGAATACCGGGGTTTTCCAGGCGAGCTGATTCGACAGTTCCTATTTGATTTTGATTGACAATGGGTGGGATTTTCTGGGCATTTCAGTTAGCTGGAATTTGTTGATTTGAGTAATTCCAGTATCATAACTAATATATTAACTTATCATTATAACTTAATGATATTTATCATTAATAAAAAATGCATTCTGTACTATTTCTGAGACATGAGTTCCATCGGGATCATTGTAGGGTACTGTCCTTCCGTAAGGTGCGCCACGCGCACCATCGCCATGGTGTGCGTGGTTTATCCTGTGTTGGATGATCTAGTGGATCGGGGCTAAACCGGTTGGTTGTACATTAATATCTTTCTAGTGGTTGCTTCCTTGCGAGTTGCCGTCTGAAGAGTGTCAGCTTTACGATGTTTTTGAGGGGCAGAAAAAAATCACAGATGCGGGTGTTTTGGTCTGTTTTCTGGTATCTTGAGGGGCTGTTTTTTCTGGTGATTTTGCTTGTCCGAAATGAAAAGTAGCGCTGATATCCGTAAGGCCTTCCTGGACTATTTTGCTGAAAACGGCCACGAGGTGGTAGCCAGCAGTCCATTGGTACCCATGAACGACCCGACCCTGCTTTTTACCAATGCGGGTATGGTGCAGTTCAAAGATGTCTTTCTTGGGCGTGAAAAGCGCAATTATGTTCGTGCTACCAGCTCCCAGCGCTGTGTTCGCGCCGGCGGCAAACACAACGACCTGGAAAACGTCGGTTACACCGCACGTCACCACACCTTCTTCGAGATGCTGGGTAACTTCAGCTTTGGAGACTACTTCAAGCGGGATGCTATCAAATATGCCTGGGAGTTCCTTACGGTAACCCTCGGTCTGCCTGCAGAAAAGCTCTGGGTCACCATCTACGATGAGGATGAAGAGGCGGCGGACATCTGGCTCAATGAGGTGGGTATCAATCCCGCCAGTTTCACCCGTATCGGCGACAAGCCCGGCAAGCGTTACGAAAGCGATAACTTCTGGTCGATGGGGGATACTGGCCCCTGCGGCCCCTGCTCGGAGATCTTCTACGATCACGGGGAGGATGTCTGGGGTGGTCCGCCCGGTACGCCGGAAGAGGACGGCGACCGATATATTGAGATATGGAACCTGGTATTCATGCAGTACAGCCGGGATGCCGATTGCAACATGACTCCGCTCCCTAAACCGTCCGTGGATACCGGCATGGGACTGGAGCGACTGGCGGCTGTGCTGCAGCACGTTCACAGCAACTATGAAATTGACCTATTCACCAGCCTGATCAAGGCCGCTGGTGAGGTCACCGGCTGCAGTGACCTTGAAGAGAAATCCTTGCGGGTGATTGCCGACCATATCCGCTCCTGCGCTTTTTTGGTGGTGGATGGGGTAATGCCCTCCAACGAAGGGCGCGGCTTTGTGGTGCGTCGTATCATCCGGCGTGCGATTCGCCATGGTTATATGCTGGGTAAGAACGATCCCTTTTTCTTTCAGCTGGTCGACCCGCTGGTAAAAGAGATGGGCGAGAGCTATCCGGAACTGGTTCAGGCCGCAGATCAGGTAAAACGCGTCCTGAAACAAGAGGAGGAGCGTTTCGCCGAAACCCTTGAGCAAGGCATGAAGATCCTCGAAGAGGTGATTGCCGGGCTCGACAGCACAGTGATCCCCGGTGAGACTGTGTTCAAGCTTTACGATACCTACGGCTTCCCTGCTGATCTTACCGCCGATATTGCTCGTGAGCGGGATCTGACCCTCGACATGGAGGGCTTCAGTCGTGAGATGGAGGCCCAGCGGGAGCGCGCCCGTGCCGCCAGCCAGTTTGGAGTCAACCAGGAATTCAGTCTGAGCCTGGATGCGGAAACCCTCTTCACTGGATATGGACAACTGGAAGGCGAGGGCAGTGTTGTCGCACTGGTGCGGGATGGGGAGTCCGTCGAGTCTCTCGCGCAAGGTGAATCCGGAATGGTCATTCTCGATCAGACCCCATTCTATGCTGAGTCTGGTGGACAGGTGGGAGATCAGGGCGTGCTCGAGGCCAACGGTGTCTTGTTCGAGGTGGATGACACCCGCAAGCAGGCTGGTAGTGTGTTTGCCCACATTGGTAAACTGGAGGAGGGTGAATTGCGTATTGGCGATACCGTCAATGCACAGGTCAACGATTTTACCCGACAGGCGACAGCGCTTAACCACTCAGCCACACACTTGCTGCATTCGGCGCTGCATACCGTACTGGGTGAGCATGTTGCACAGAAGGGGTCTCTGGTTGATGCGGAGAGGCTGCGCTTCGACTTCTCCCATTTTGAACCGATCTCCCGCGAGCAGTTGCAGGAGATTGAACAGATGGTCAATGAACAGATCCGCCGTAATCACCCCGTCGAGACGCAGATCATGTGTCTTGATGATGCGCGCGAGAGCGGTGCCAAGGCGCTATTTGGTGAGAAATATACCGACGAGGTTCGGGTGCTGAGCATGGGGGATTTCTCCACGGAACTGTGTGGCGGCACCCATGCCAACGCGGTGGGTGATATCGGTTTGTGCAAGATCACCTCCGAAAGCGGCATTGCCGCCGGCGTACGACGCATCGAGGGTGTCACCGGTCAGCGTGCGCTCGAATGGGTTGAGGCGGATGAGGAGCGGGTTCAGCGTCTGGCCGATCTGGTCAAGTCGGGACGCGACGATATCGAAGAAAAGGTCATCAATATTCTGGATCGCAACCGCAAACTGGAGAAAGAGCTGGAGCAGCTCAAGGCCAAGCTGGCGAGCGCAGCCGGTAGTGATCTGGCCTCAGGTGCCATTGAAGTCGGGGGGGTTAAAGTGCTCGCTGCCAAGCTTGAGGGTGCCGATCCCAAGTCCCTGCGTGACACCATGGATCAACTAAAGAACAAATTGGGTTCAGCCGTCATTGTGCTGGCGACTGTGAGTGGGAAGAAGGTCTCCCTAGTCGCTGGCGTCACAAAGGATCTGACCGGAAAGATGAAGGCTGGTGATCTGATCAAGATGGTAGCAGAGCAGGTTGGTGGCAAGGGCGGAGGGCGTCCCGATATGGCTCAGGCCGGTGGTAATAATCCTGAATCGCTGCCGGATGCATTGGCCCAGGTCGAAAATTGGGTGCGTGAGAAGACTGGCGTTTGATTTCTGTGGGTTTTCACCCACGGGCTTTTCGTGTTTAATTACGCCCTTTCCCGTTACAGGTACCACCTGTAATGCCAACTCCACCAAGTATACTGTTTAGATATGGCGCTGATTGTCCAGAAATATGGCGGTACCTCTGTCGGTACAATCGAAAGAATCCAGGCTGTAGCCGGAAAGATCAAGACCAAAGCTGAGCGCGGTGATCAGATTGTAGTTGTGGTCTCTGCAATGTCTGGAGAAACCAATCGCCTGATTGGTTTGGCAGACGAGATCGGGGAAGCGCCCTCACCCCGTGAGATGGATGTACTCGTCTCTACTGGTGAACAGGTGACCATCGCACTGCTCTGCATGGCGCTGCATAAGGTGGGTTGCCAGGCCCGGTCCTATACCGGCGGCCAGGTTCAAATCCTTACGAACAAGGCACACAGCAAGGCACGAATCAAAGATATCGATGGCGCCCGTGTGAAAGCGGATCTTGATACCGGCCATGTGGTCGTGATTGCCGGATTTCAGGGCGTGGATGATCACGGTAATATCACGACATTGGGTCGTGGTGGATCCGATACCACCGCAGTTGCGATGGCCGCTGCACTTAAGGCCGATGAGTGCCAGATCTATACTGATGTTGATGGCGTCTATACGACTGATCCAAGAATTGAACCCAAGGCCAGCCGGCTGGAGCGTATAACCTTCGAAGAGATGCTGGAGATGGCCAGTCTGGGTTCGAAGGTACTGCAGATCCGCGCGGTTGAGTTTGCTGGAAAATACAATGTACCCTTGCGGGTCCTTTCCAGCTTTGAAGAGGGTGAAGGTACCCTGATAACCTTTGAGGAAGATAACGTGGAAGCGGCAAAGATCTCCGGTATTGCGTTTAATCGCGACGAGGCAAAGCTGACGGTCCTGGGTGTGCCCGATCAGCCCGGTGTGGCCCATAAAATACTGGGTCCGATTTCAGATGCCAATATCGAAGTCGATATGATCGTGCAGAATATTGCAGCGGATGAAGCAACAACTGACTTCACATTCACAGTCCACCGAAATGATTTCACACAGGCAAAAGAGATCCTGCAGGGGGTAGCTGAGTCTTTGAAGGCGCAGGACGTGTTGAACGATGACTCCGTGGTCAAGATTTCATTGGTCGGTGTGGGTATGCGGTCTCACGCAGGTATAGCCAGTGAGATGTTCGAGGCACTGGCTAAAGAGGGTATCAACATACGAATGATCTCCACATCCGAAATCAAGATTTCAGTTGTGGTAGATGAGGAATACCTAGAACTTGGGGTAAGAACACTACATGAGGCATTCGGTTTGGAATCTGAGGACGTGGCATAATCACTGCATTCCTAAAACCTTGCTAATCTCCAGCTATAAGGATCTATTGGACTTTTTTCTGGTCTAACCTATTGTTAGTATAGGTGTGACAGTTACAGCATAGTCGCTGGCTTGGTTGGTAAGCGCTGTCGGCAGTTTCGGACACATTTAGGTTAGTCTGGCAGCAGGTAAGAAGGAAAACAGGGAGATTGGATAATGTTGATCTTGACTCGCCGTGTCGGCGAAACTCTTATGATTGGCGATGAAGTAACGGTTACCGTGTTGGGTGTAAAAGGTAACCAGGTTCGTATTGGCGTAAATGCTCCGCGTGATGTGACTGTGCATCGTGAAGAGATTTACGAGCGGATCAAACGCGAGCAGGCTGAACAGCAGGGTACTGCAGAAGAGTAAAGCTGGTTCGTGGGGCGGTTTTAATATCGCGCAAAAAAACTTCGGCAAATGCCGAAGTTTTTTTTGTTTGTGGGAAGAGAAGTCGGTACAATCCGTTTCGGTTTTGTGGGATGCCTAAATGGCACTGACCCGAAGGGGTGGGGGACGTTAGTCCCGCACAGCGTGCTCCCCTTATGGCCCCTCGGGCCACTGAACAAGTGCACGAAATTTTGGAGAGATGGCCGAGCGGCTGAAGGCGCTCCCCTGCTAAGGGAGTATGGGGTTTATAGCTCCATCGAGGGTTCAAATCCCTCTCTCTCCGCCATACAGGCAAATACTGGCTGAAAAGTCGGTTTTGTGTTGACAAAAGAGCACGAATTCAGCAGAATTCGCGCTCCAAAAAGCTACGCGCCCGTAGCTCAGCTGGATAGAGTACCTGGCTACGAACCAGGTGGTCGGAGGTTCGAATCCTTCCGGGCGCGCCATATAAATCAAGGGCTTACGAGAAATCGTAGGCCCTTTTTATTGCCTGAAATTCAGGGTGCGCTAATTTAGTGCCCCAGGTAGTGCCTTGAAACCATCGCTATAGCGAGTAATCGTTTTGAAAACAGCCATTTTTGATTTCCATTACACAAGGTAGGGTTTAATATAGATCGGTAACGCGGTTGTTATTGGTGAAGGCTGTAGATGGCGGTAAAAACCCGAACATAATTGGCGAACAGCGGTAACCGGATGAAATAGCTGCAAATAGCGAGTCAGAAGAAACAGCCAGCGACAAAGAGTGACATCGAGAAAGAAATCGGGAAGATGTAGGGAGCC
>JAMJIN010000367.1:0-1899 GCA_036784775.1 Chromatiales bacterium
GAGCCATGCTACCTCGTTTGCTTCGGGCTGCTGCAACGACTTCACCACGTCCCGAGACATGGCTGCGGCTTGCTGAACTTTCGTGCTAATCAAGACAAGTTTTGCCTCCGCCAACTCACGTTCGGCCACCCGCTCCTCCAGTTCATGCTGAGACTGCAGCAGGCTGCTCTCCGCTGCCTTGCGTGCGGCCATCTCCTCGCCCAGCGCAGCCCCCATCTGCACCATCACCTCTCCGACATGGTGGAACTCTGACAGCTTGGTCTGCAGGGGCGGCTGCGTGTAGTGCCCTTCACTGATCTCCCGGGCCATGTGTGCAATCCGGATCAGCGGTCTGGCGACAGTCCCGCTATTGCGACGTGCGCGAAAAATGAGAAAGCTGAAGAAGATGAGATAGAAGACCGCCAGCCCAGCCATCATCAGAAGGCCGGTCTCCTGTATCTCGTCACCGAGCTGGTTGACGCCGGCAAAGACCTCAGCCTCCGGCAGAACAATCATCAGTTTCCAGCCCGTCTGCGGGATCGTGGACCAAGCCACCAGACGGTCTCCATTGAAGGTGATGCGTTTGAAACCACGCTCCCTGGCCAATATCTCCGCTGCCCAGCCACTGCTGTCAACACGCTTGAGCAGGTTGAAGTCCTTGGGTTTGAACGTATCCTGCAAAATCGCTGAAGCGTAATGGTAATCGGTCAGTTCATCCAGCCCCCAATCCTTCTCCCCCTTCGGGGGCAACACCATCAAGGTGCCGTCAGCATCTACCAGGGTGATATAACCGTTCCAGGGAATCTCCAACTTTTCCAGTTGATGGATCGCACTCTCCACCGTGATATCCATACCCACCACACCCTCCAGGAAATCCTCCCGGTAGACCGGGGCGATACAGGAAGTCATCCATCCCTTGCCGGCCGGATCGACATATACCCCGGTCCATACCGTCTTGCGCTGCGGATTGTTGCTGGCATCCGCATCGTAGTAGAAGTTATAGGAGGGGATGTCTATCTTTGAAGGATACAGGGACATAACATCGAAATAGGGATAGATGATGTTGAGGGAGTCGTGGGTATTGAAATAGACCTGCGCCACCTCCGGGTGGGTCGACTTCATCCACGTCATTACCGGATCGACACGCAGTAATCGTTGCACCTTCTCCAGTTCCACCTCACCGACGGGGTTGAGCCCGCTGTAGTAGAGCGCAAATCCTCCCTGGTCACGGGTCGTGTAGAGGTCACCGCCCGGGGAAAAGGCAACGGATTTTAGTGTCTTCAAATCGTAGTCAAACGGCTTTTCCAGCGCCCGTTCCACGTGCTCGCCGTAATAGCGGGTGTCCTCCATGACGCGCTGCAGCTTCTCGCCGATAAATGCACTCTGCTGATCTGAGATGGCGAGCAGCCGTTCACGGGAAATTGCCGACAGTGCCTCAATGTTCTTGTCGCGGATGATGTCGTTGGTCAGCAGATAGGCCGCCACCAGCAAGACTTCCACCAGCAACAGAGGCACCAGTGCATTGTAGAGGTAGGATCGCCATATCCAGCGGGAAATATTCAATTTATCACCATCCTGCTCGCGTATCTGGCGTTGCCGGTTATAACGGGCTGCCAAAGTATCTCATGAAATAATTCCTTCCAAATCACAAATTCCCATGACCCAGGCGGATCAACTGTCTGAAGGGGTGAATAGAGCAGTGGAATCCTTGCCACACCATCTTCAGATCCACAGACCGATTCACAACCGGGTAGCAAAATGCCGGCGGTACAACCTTTTTCTTGATTAGTACGAATGTTCAGCAGTGACTCACCGAATGAGCCACTGGTTGTTGCAAGATGATGCCACGATCCACAATAGGAGAGCGGACATGGCACAGAATCCAATCCAATTTCAGACAGGCATGAGCTTGAGCGATTT
>JAMJIN010000368.1:0-1322 GCA_036784775.1 Chromatiales bacterium
GGAAGACGGGGTCCCCATGCAAGACTTTACAGGGGTCAAACTCGACGACCTCTATCGCGTAAAAACCACATTCGAAAAGAAAGTGGGCGTGTACCAGCTTGTCATGTCGGACGATGGTGGAAAGACGTCCGCCGAACTCGTCAGACGATCGTTGTATCACTACCCCTAGACGTTGAACGTCAACCTGCACGAGACACACTTTTCCTACATCCAAGACGAGCGCATGTACTGTCACTCGTATCGGTGTCGAAAGTGTGGCGACTCTCTATGGAAAGATGAACATAAACTGCACAGACACGAACGCACCGTGTGCGGGTGGCGCGCGACGAGTCTACCCAGGAGGCGTCTACCACTCCACCCCATCGATATTCCAGCAACTGGACGATGAGAACATTCGAGTCTCCGAATCATTGCGCTATTATCCGTACAGAGCCACTTTTGACTTCGAGTGTAATTTCGACACCGCACAACTTCCGTCGGACAGTGACAAGGTCCACTGGATAGCACGTCACGTCCCGTTGAGCGTCAGCGTGGCGTCGAACGTGCCCGGACACGAAGAAGTGTAATGTCTCGTCACAGACGGAAATCCTGACAAGTTGGTTGCCGACATGATTAACATCGTACGAGCAATAAGCGATGCAGCGTACGAAGATCTAAAAGACTCTTACAAGGACGTGTTGGAGCAAATTGCCGAGGCGACTGGGACGAACAGGAACAAGCTGCTACTACAACAGAGCAGTAGCGACCGAAAAATCCCTACATAACGCTGATGGGACAACTGTACGGGTGGCTACATCAATTACCCGTGATCGGGTTCAATTCGGGGAAGTACGCTCTCAACGCAATAAAACAGTTTCTGATTCCCCACTTTATCACCGAAACAACGGAAGAATGCGCAGAACGTTTTGGTCCGAGGGAAAAATCGGAAGAAGAAGACGGTATCGGATCCTTTTTCGTCATCAAACGAAACAACACGTTCATGTGCCTGTCGACGGATCAGCTGAAATTCCTGGACATGACGAATTGCCCCGGGGTTCAGCTACGATAAGTATGTGAAAACGTACCGATGTGAGGTCACAAAAGGTTATTTCCCGTACGAGTACATGGACTGTCTGTAGAAGCTCGACGACACTACACTTCCACTGAAAGAGGCCTTCTAAAATCGACTGAACAACGAAGGTATTTCCGACGAGGATTACGCTAGTTGCGAGAAAGCGTGGCGCGATAAGGGCACGACGACTTTACGAGACTTTCTTATCTGGTACAACAACAGAGACGCAGTGCCTTTTTTTGCAAGCCACACGCAGACAGTTCGCCTTCTA
>JAMJIN010000369.1:0-1893 GCA_036784775.1 Chromatiales bacterium
TGTGCAAATAATACAAATTTTACCGCCCATTTTACACAGCGAATAGTTTACAGTCCACAGTACATATAATCATGTACACTGTATATGTTGTGAAACATATAAAAGAGTGCTGTCCACTGTTTACATTACAGTCCCCTCCCCCCCACACACACAGCCTCTAGAAGGCGCCAGTGTCATAGTCACTGTCTTGGGCGTGAGCGCGTGTCACTGCCTTCGCATGGCGCGCCTCCCTTGTGCTGTCTTTCACCTGCTGGCGAGACTTCTCAAGACGACGCGCGTCTGCCTTCGCAGCAGAAAGTCTTGTCTGTCGCCCAGTTGTCATCCCCATGACATCGAAGGTGCGGGCCACCGTAGACTCGACCCCCTGGTTGAACTCGGCAACCGCAACACATGTCGCCGCCAAGACACGTGTCAGTCCAACGAACCCTGTCTTTGGACACTTATTCCACACCACTGAGTGTAGTGTCTCGTTGGGGTTCTGGGTCTTGACATTGCGGCACCGGTTCAACAACTCAGGGTGGCCGAGTCGAACATACACGTCCTTTACGTGCTCCGCGAGGAGTGCCGACATTGTCACAGTGCGGGCCTGGCTCTTCTTCCATTGCCAGTGCCTGCTGGAAGAAGCACCAGCTGTCTCGGCCAACTGGGCAGTGGTTGTGGTGTGGTTCTTCGTCGGTAGACGCGGCATGGAAGAACGTGGCGAAGACAGCACGGCGCATCGCAGCTGTGTTACCGGGATGGCTACGAATCGCCTTCCCGTAGTACCCGGTCAGCTTTGTAATGGTCGCTTGGGTCAGACGTCCATGCCCGCGTCCACCGAGAGTTGTGCCAGCCTTCTTTCCCTCTGACGCCAACTTGCGGAGTGCAGTGCCCATCCTCTTGGCGACGTGGTTGACGCACTCCTCCTTGTTGATGGGCACTGCTGGGCCATACACATTCAGGTCGCACAGGTGCTTGTGTGTCCGCGAGTCGCCGTCAGAGAGCATTGTCGTGTAGCGGAAGTTGTGTCGCTCGAGTGACCGATTCCACAACATCTCTGCTGCCTCCACCTCCATGCCACCAGAGGATCCTGTATAGTTGCAGTTACAATCCCTGTGCTTCTTCTGCCATTTCTGGAATGCCTTCGTCTTCCTGCCCCCAAAGCGTTTTGAAGCATAGGCGCAGCTCTGACAATACAGGGACATGATGCCGAAGTCGATGACAAGGCCTGTCACCACGTCAATGACGCATCCGATGCCATATGACGACCTTCGACCTCGCTTCATCCAAGATCCGTCGTAGCTGACGGTGAGGTCGATGACACCGGATTCGTCAACTGATGGGTCGAATTCCTGATACACCTTCCGGACAATCTGGGCCGACTCGCACAGAACACTGTTGACGACCTCCATGTTGGCAGTGGTGATGTGCTTGGAGTGTGCCACGTACGTCTTGTGGTGCATCACAGGTGTGTCAAGGTAGCGACACAACTTCGTCAAGCCACCATGCCCAACACCCATGTCCATCGTTGCTGTGACAACCGACCTTGTCATGACGAACGGCTCGTTGGACGCCTTGCAACCACTGATGCGGTCGGACGAGAAGGTTGAATTCAGGACCTCATCGCATGCCGTGCAGTACGTCTCAAGGGTAGACACCATGCCAAGACGGGAGTCGGTGACACGGATGGTGAGGAAGCAGCCTCCACACAGCGTGCATGCGAGGTCCTTGACAAGTGCAGGCAGCACACAACAGCATACAAGTAGTGTTGACAGCACGTCATCACCACCTTCATCGGGAAGGCGGGTCAACCCCACATCGCTTCCAGAACTTTGGCATAGCCAAACTTCCTCTCTGTAGCAGATGTCTTGGGGGAAGTTGATGGTGCTGCATGACCTGAAGTCTGGAAGCAAA
>JAMJIN010000259.1:0-3674 GCA_036784775.1 Chromatiales bacterium
CCCATTTATTGCTCTCTCTGCCCACTCTCATTGGTTATTGAAGTCCCATTTTACTGGGTGGACAACTATCCTGACAGAGGGGGAGCCAGTATTGACAGTAAACAATGCCATTTGAGCAAGATGGTCAGGCAATTCCTGGAACAATGACGTCTGCTCATCCCAATTGAGCGGATAGGGTTTCCGCTTGTGAGTATCTGGCAGAAGTTTGATTTTCGGAGCTGCATGCAGCCAAGTCAGTCCATATTCATCCATCCACTCTGATGCAGCGAGATTCAGAATGCGCCGAACGACTTTCAAACCGTGATTTATGGTGCCGACGGCAACACCTTCTTTCCTGCGATGTTCTATCCAGGGCTGTAATATGCCGATATGCAATTTTTTGAGAGGTATGTCACCAACCCAGGGCATCAGCTGCTTCAAACGGCCAATGTCCTGTGCAATGCTGCGTTTATGCTGGTTCTCCAGCACAAATTTGGCAGCTGCCTCTTCAAAAGAGCGTTCAGGTCTTACACCATAGATAGATGCTTGCCGGGATTCTTCGATCAGTCTGGCAAGGTAACGTTCTGCTTCTGCGAGCTGACTTGAGCCAGTGCTTTGGCAAACGCGCCGACCGTCGATGTGTTTGTCGACGTGCCAGATGCCTTTCCTCTTGAAGAGCCCGGGGCTCTTTTTGCGTCCCATGAATGATCTCCTATCGATCGACCGGGACGCCCGTTGCACTGTATATAGTCGTCTACCCAGGCGTCCAGTTCAAGTCGGTCGAATGCGATTGCTTGCTTGCCAAGGGGAATCTCGGTCAAATAGGGTCGAACCTCAGCGTTGAATTTGTTACGGTCCATGCCGAGATAGGCAGGCGCATCCCGAAACCGGATCAGACGTGGTGTTATCTGAACGCTGTTTCTGGATTTCTGATTGGTGCAGTTCTGGCATATCATGGGATTAACGATCGCATAGGCCCAGATCTGGCCCCCTCTCACTTTCCTCGTGGAAAGCAGCCGATCCCGTTTCCGGGATCGGCGTGTATGATGATTTTGATTAAAATCCAGGTGGTTTGAACTTCTGTGAGCGACGGCTCGCCAGAGCCCGCTGGATGTTCTCCAGGCTGGCCAGTGTGTTGCGCCGTTCGCTGGAGCCAAGTTCTGTTCCTGCCAGATCCTGAGAGACTTTCCGGAAAAGCCCTGAAAGCTCGCATTCGTTACGGTGATGAAGTTCTGACGGTGTAATGATTGTGCGCATCGTATTCCTCCTTGTTGGTTCAAAGAGGCCCCGCCCATCGGAGCCTTTGTTGTGGCACCCGGATTCACACTCGTATGGGCGACAAAGGTCCGTATGGGAGGGTAGGGGTGGTTTGGATTAAACAAGGAGGGTAGAGCGCGCTCAGTCGCGGCAGGATCGTCAGTCTGCGTATTGGGGTAAGGAAGGTAAGCAAAGGGACTTGCAGGTCAGGAGATGGCCTACGCGAAAGTGCCAGGCATTTTATAGAATATTAGGGAAAACTTAAGTGTAGCGACGTTATGATGAATACAGGACGTATCGTAACGTTCGGCTTGCTCCCTGTGAGCAGAAAGAAGCAGCCAACATCATGCAAATCAAAATCAGAGGCGAGATGACGATTCTGGAAATCTGTCAGGCGCTCGTCGAAAAATTGAATGAAATTGAAGCGGAATACGCAGTGCGTCATACGCGCGGTGCAACGCTATATATCAATCCGACCAATGGTTTCGGTGACGAAGTTGAACCAGTGGATCGGGCGGGACGACGTATTGACCGGGTTTACAGTGATGGGCCCTACAAGTCTGCGGCTTTGGACTACAAGCTGTAGAAATTGGTTTATCAACAATTGAAAGGTGCCGTGTAAGGCATTGAAAATGCCTGCTTTATCTCAGCCAAATAGATCGGGAAGGAGATGTGTTGTGGGCAATGGTGAATGGGATATCGATGATTATCTCGAAAAGCTATGGCCACATGTGCCAGAGCAATTGACCCTCTCTTTTTCTAAGGCATCGACCCAAAAAATATTGACTGCTGATGTGACCACTCAGCAGCTTGAAGAAAGCTATATCGTCATGGCAAAAGTTGTAAACACCTATGGTGAGCGCTATTTACCAATATTTGAAAGGCTACTTGAAGAAAAAGAAAATCGGGAGAAAAAGAGAAAGCTGCTGGCTACGGCGCTGGAAGCTTCTAAAGTCATTCCCGAGCCGCAGTGTTGATGAAAATGTCAGCCAATGCCTTGGAAGCAGATTCTATCAAGCCACTTCTTTTTTTGCTCCAAACTGGGGCCGTCACCATATCTCGGACGATCATACTTATGTCCCATCAACGCAGCTTGTACTTTATCGGGGGGTTCTACCGTTGTTAATCGATCCTCAAAACTATGACGTAAGCTATAGACACAGTGCTCCTTCGTTGGGAGTAATTTGTGCTCCTGCAAATATTTATTGAGTGTGGCGGATAGTAAGTCTGCTTTTCTGTAATAGTGTTTGAATCCCTGTGGGAGCTGTTGAAAGGCATATAGTGATGTGCCGACAAGGGGAATCTTGCGTTTGCTATGGGGAGTCTTGAGTTCCTTGCCTACATCGGGCCGGATATGAATATAGGGGATGGTTGCTTCTAGCTGGATATCCCCATTTTCAGCATTCAGGCCAACAAGCTCCGATGGCCGTGCGCCAGTATCGGTCATGGCAAAAAGGAAAAGACGGCACTCGTCATTGAGATCAAGGAGATTATTCCTATCCAACAGATGGTTTTGAATGAAGTTGGTAGGAAAGGGGGGTCTCGTGCTGGCTGTTTCTGTGAACCGAACTCGTAAGAGCAAACCGCTCACATCAATATCCATACGTTTATCATCTCTTACGTATGACAAAAGTTGGCCAATATATGAGAAATCCTTATTCGATGAATTGGCCGTCAAACCTTCATCTTTTATGCGTTTATGCCACCATTCCCGGAAGGTCAATATGTCGTCGCGGGATATTTTGGATACCTCTTTGTCACCACAGACGGTGATAAAGTTATTGACCGCTTTTATCCGAGGGTTCTTCCATTTTCTTAATTGATCGTTGCTTTTATTGAGTAGATTGGGTTGTTCAAATTCAAAGTATTCATCCAGTGCTGTACGAATCGTCAACTGAGGATGATCGTGATGCCCAAGAAGGGCTTTGACCCTCTTCGGATTTACATCAACATCATTTTTGATTGCTTCAATGCGGGAGATGATATTACCGATATCCTGGCTTGCGATTTCCGAGGCTGGGTGGTAGCCAAAGCCACTCATGCGCGCAATGACCACGGCTTCATTTAATGAGCTGTGCTTATCCGATAGCGTATCGCCGTTACCCAACCGGTTCCACAAGCGTTCCAGTTCATTGTTAAGTATTGCAGCGCGTTGCATGGCAGTGTTTCCCGAATCGGTTTTTAACGATACCTGAATAACACTGTCGTCATACCAGCGGGCGTATAGATTTGGTATGCGCCGTTTGAAATGAAACCATTTTCCTCTTCGAATAACGTACTTCATGGGTGACAATATGTGATACAAAGTGTGTGACAAAATCTCTTTATAGAATACATATAGAAGGGTTAATATTTCCTGATTACCCCCGAGCCTCAGCCATGCTGAGGAGGCGTTGTGGCATGGGTGGTGTGCGCACTGCAGCGTAGCCGAGGCGCGA
>JAMJIN010000260.1:0-3668 GCA_036784775.1 Chromatiales bacterium
GCGAAGCTTGATCGGTCCGCCATTAGTGGAATCTTCAACGATCCCGGCAATGACCCAGCGGATAAACCGACGCTTCAGAAGGATGGAAAGGTAAGAGAGTTGGCATTTAAATCTGATCATGTGTAGGGTCCTGTGGCGGTGTTTGTGGGATAGGTCGGATTGAGACAAACTGAGCTTAATAGCATGTATCCTTATTCTTGTTAGGTCAGTGTACATAGGGTCTCCCTCGCCAGACTCACTCCCGGCGTTCGTATCCTTTGCAGCGCTCAGAGAAGTCTAAGAACGCCATTGGTAGTTGAGGTGGGTCCAGGCATCGAGCCAGTTCCCTCTCAGCAGACTTGGTGCAGTCACCCTCTGCCGCGTTATGACGGCAGGTTTTTGAGCAACAGAATGTTACGTCCCGGTGGCAGAGCATGGGGGCTCAACTACGTCTGGCGGCGCTCCATAGATGTCAGCCCGAAGGTCATTTGCAGTGATTTTTCCATCACTTGCACGCTCAATGCCGGCTATGGCTTTCAACCCAGCCTTACGATGACCACTAACCAGTTGCGACAAATATGCTGTAGATGTCCCGGCCTTATCTGCGAATTTGATCTTCTCGTCGGGAGAGAGCTCTTGAAGGTAAGTTTTTATATTCATGATACGGAAGAATATAGCTACTGCTATCTTTTTGTCAATAGCATTTGCTTGTCGCGGCAGACTATAGCATTTGCTACGGTGGTTTTATGAAAGACGTGACCAAAATTCGCAGTGAGTCTCTATTACTTCTGATAGATGAATATGGTGGGCAAGCTAAATTAGCAGCTGCTCTTGATGTGACGCCTGGTTATATAAACCAGCTCAAAACAGCCAGAAGAGGGATCGGGGAAAAATCTGCGCGCACTATTGAAATAAAATTAGACTTGCCAGAGGGGTGGATGGATGTTGCACATGACACAGACGGCGCCTCACTTGCTCCCGCTCCCCCCACCACCCGCCGAATTCCAGTAATCAACCGCATCCAAGCCGGTGATCCCAGGCCAGTTATAGACGGTCACGCGCCAGGCAACGGCATTGATGACATTTGGTTTGGGGGCGCTACAGCGGAGAAATTAGGTTCCTACTCATTTGCCCTCATTGTTGAGGGCGACAGCATGGAACCGGACTTCAAGCCTGATGATCAAATAATAGTGGATCCAGACGTGGTCCCTCGACCAGGCGAGATCGTTGTGGCAAAGATAGGCAGTGAAGAAGAAGCCACTCTCAAACAATACCGGGCGCGCGGTACAGACGAAAACGGCGTTGAAATATTTGAGCTGGTACCTATAAACCACAACCATGCAACCATTCTCGTCAATACAGATAACCCAGGGCGAATCATCGGAACGGTGATGCATCATCTGCGGAACATGCGAAGAGGGTAAGAAATCATGGATCGGACATGGATGAGCCGCAGTCAACTGACGCAAGTCAAACGAACAGAAAAACACCTTCTGAACGTAGAATTCAAGCCAATCAGGAAGAATAATCTTCCGCGACCGTTGCACCGAGTTGGCGGTCCGCGCCTCCAATCAAGCAAAATGCTAAATATTGGGGACAATTACCGAGCCTGCTTCATCTGGAAAACTGCCCAAGAGTGGGAAGGCCGCTCCCTCTACGGCTGGCTCTTCGAAGAGACCGCAAAAGGCTTGTTACCGCTTGCCCGGATGGACTACCACCCATCTCATAAGCCCCTTCACCTGGTTCTGAATTGCGAGAGTGGTATCTACTTGGTAAATCGCAATCTCGTCGGCTGCAAAGAATATATTATCATGCCGGACTCACGCTTTGACCCAGACAGCAGCTATGATAGAGACAGGTTTATCAACATTTTCTGCGCGAAGTTGAATATCCGCCTCGGCGAAGGGGAATTGCTGTCATGAAAATCGACTTCTGCCAACAGTTTAAGACGAAGCAAACGGACACAGGGTTTCTTGTTGAAACACCATTGACCTACTATGACAATGATCGGGTGGTCGTGTTTTGCCGCCGTCTGGATGATGGGCAATATCTAGTTTCTGACAATGGTGATGCTGCTCTCCGCCTCATGTTCGATGGCATCGATATCTCCAGTCGTCGCCTGCTCTCCTGGCTGGATGAAATGCCAAAAATAACCGGCGTCTCCTGGAATGCAGAGAAAGATGAACTTGAGCTTAAATCAGCTGGAAATGAAATCCAGTCGGCAATTATTGCTATTGCTGAGGCATCTATACAGATGCAGGGGATGGCTGTTTTGCGCACCACACGCGAGGAATCAAGCTTTCGTGATGAAGTTTTATCCGTTCTAAAGACAGTTGCAATGGAATCGGGAATAAAAGCCACTTACGATGCTCCAATCGATCAGGGCGGACAATTTATTGCAGACACGCTCTTTCTCGCAGAAACCCCATTAGCGGTTGTTATTGCAGGTTCTAAATTTCGCCTGCTGGAAGCCGAATTGATGTGGACAAACGCCCGTCGACTGCAAGACCCAACACGTGTTATTGCTGTGGTTGAGAGTGCTAAATCAGTTGGCATAAAAGAAGTCGCTCGAGCCAACTATTTTACGGACAAAACTTTAGTATTCGGCGAGTTTGAAACCCAATTTCAGACCACTATTGCAGATACTCTAGTCCACTAAGTCTATGTTAGTGCGAAATATAATAATGAAATAGGCTAGTTCTAAATATTCAGCACCTACAAACCGCAAGTTTTCAATATTTCCCAAACCGCCACTCACACTCACGACCTCGTTCTCGCATGAGACTTGAATACTAATCGCTTGAAGTCGCAATAATTTTGACGGACTCCCGAAAGAACCATAGCTCTTCTTTCACACGATACTCGAGAACCAATAAGGGCTTCATCTTGTTATAAAAATCAACTGGGTCCTGCCCACTATCCTTGAGAGCCTGTGAAAACCGCATAGCCTGTACGACATTGGCGCAAAACTCATTGCCATATCCATTGCTGGATAAAAGCGCCATCGACAAAATTAAGGCTATTTTTCTTGTCCATCTGTTCATTCTTTGTTCCCCCAACATTTCTTATCTCCACTGGCCGTCCATCTTCCCCCACAGTTCTGCTCTCCACTGGTCGGCCATCTTCTTTTCTTATCCCTTTCTCCCCCCCCCCCCCCCCCAATCAACTAAATACAAAAAATATAGCTATTGCTATTGTTTTGTTGTGTAGCGTTTGCTATCTTTTCACCGTCGAACACAAAAACGAACCCGACAAACCCAGGAGCTAGCAGTGGAACAGAAAACCATATTCGAAGCCGAAGACGGCACTCGTTTCGATGAAGAACCTGACATGCACCTGTACGAATCACCAGATGAAGTAACCGTAGGCCTGGACCGATTGGTTGGGGCTGTGTTAGCGGCTGAGTAAAACCGCGCATAGATGGCGAAGGCCGCCTCGCTGCGTCGATACATCCTCCGTCAGAACGTCACATCCTCGTCCACGTCAAAGACTGTCACCCGATCCTCTTGCATCAGCTCCTGCAGTTGCAACCCGTATCGACTCCAGATCACCTCACGTAGCTCATCAATAAATTCATAAACAGCCAATGCTTCACGTGCAGTCCAGTAGTGTTAGCGGCTGAGTAAAACCGCGCATAGATGGCGAAGGCCGCCTCGCTGCGTCGATACATCCTCCGTCAGAACGTCACA
>JAMJIN010000033.1:0-26708 GCA_036784775.1 Chromatiales bacterium
GGATGTGACGTTCTGACGGAGGATGTATCGACGCAGCGAGGCGGCCTTCGCCATCTATGCGCGGTTTTACTCAGCCGCTAACACTACAGAAACAATGCAACCCATGCGCTGCCGATACTGCAGAAATATGGCGTTCCTGCTGTCTTTTATGTCGCCACCGGCCACACTGAGGAACAACGCCCCTTCTGGGTCGACCGCCTCGATTATGCGCTACAGTTTGCGGACATTGACGGGGAGACAATTCGCTACAAAGAGACTGAAATTACCATCGATAAATCCAGCAGAGGCACCTTGGCACGATCCTATTCCCGGCTGCGCGGCATTCTGAAACATGCCGATATGCCGGATATAGAGATGCGTGATTACTTTGATCAGCTGGCGGAATCGCTTGAAAAACAGAGTGGCATGAGCATCAAGCAGATTGTCAAAGACGATCCCTGGTCCGCCATTTTGACCTGGGACGAGATAGGCGATATCTCACGCACCACAGAAATCACCATTGGCAGCCATACCGTAGATCACGTCCGCTTGGGCCAGACGGAGGCTGAAGCGTCGCGGGATCAGGTCGTCAGATCAAAAGAGGCAATAGAGAAGGTCATAGGGAATAGCTGTCGCCATTTCTGCTACCCAAACGGCAGTTGGAATCAACAGGCCGTCGATATACTCAGAGAGACCGGATATGCATCGGCAGTAACCACTGATGAGGGAATCAACGATCCAGGTGCCGACCCTTTCAAGCTGAAAAGGATCTCGATTTCCGGAAAGAAGGATCCACTCTTCCTGCTGGCCAGTACCGCCGGGCTTTCCCGTTGACCCACTCATGAACTGACTCCCGGTTTTTCGGTCAGGTCCGTGTTATGCTCGACCGCCACTGAGAGCGTAGAAACTGAAATCCTTTTCACTCAGCGCTGAAACACTTGTCCAAACAAATGCGCTTCAATCTGTGATCAAATGGATCATGCTCCACCCAGATCCATATTTCCACAAACGAAACAATTCTCTAAAAACGGTATAGCGCAGTGTCTGACTCAACAAATGAAAAAAAAGAGGATGTTTCAGGTCGCGACAGAATGATCTGGAATGTCATCACCAGCTGGGCGGGGTATCTTGTCTTCATCGTTGCGGGATTCGTCATGCCCAGAATGATAGACAACAACATCGGCCAGGAGGCGCTGGGTATCTGGGATTTCTGTTGGTCACTCGTAGCCTATATGCGTCTCACCACCATGGGACTGGGCTCACAATTGAACCGCTATATCGCCAAGTATCGGGCCAGCGAAGAGTTCGACGAGATGCGCGGTACGATTTCCACCGTACTGGTGATCCAGGCGTTCATCGCAGTCATGGTGCTGCTCGTTGTCACAGCCCTCTACTTTATACTGCCCATCTTTTTCGCTGAAAAACTCGGCAACAACCTGGAGACTGCACAGGGGGTCATGCTATTTCTGGGCGCAACCTTTGCTGCAGAGATGGCATTGGAACCTGCCAAAGGGGTCATCACCGGATATCATCGCTGGGGCATGCATAATGCCATCAGTTCAGGGTTTTATCTCATCACGGTAATCGGCATGATTACCGCCCTGACAATGGGCGGGGAACTAGTCAGTATCAGCATCATCTATTTCGCCGTTACCCTGTTTGGCGAAATCATCCGCATGATCTATGCCCGTCATATCTGCCCTGAATTGAGATTTCACCTCCACTCCGCCACTTGGGTTCGTGCCAAAAAGTTGATCCACTTTGGTGGAAAAACCTTCGCAGCTGCGATTGTGCCCATCATTCTGCTGCAAACCACCAGCATCTTTATCGTCAGTAATCTTGGGCCGGCTGCCCTGGCGGTGTTTACCCGGCCAGTGGCCATCGTCAGGCACATTGAGACATTCGTGCGTAAATTTACCTATGTTCTGATACCCACGGTAGGCGCACTGCATGGCGCCGGCAAAACCGAAGAACTGAAAGAGCTTTTGATTACTACAGCCAGATATGGCGTTGCGCTCACTACTCCTTTTCTGATTGCTTTTGTCATCTACGGCGATGTCATCATGACAGTTTGGATGGGCAGTGAATATGTCAATATGACGATTATTCTCGTCCTGGCCGTTGCCTACTTCCTGCCGATTTCAATGGACCCGTTCTACCGTGTGTTGATGGGAATAAACATGCATGGTTTTATCGGCAAGTGGAGCATTATCATCACCCTTTCTTCACTTGTTATCGGCATTACCACACTCAATACCATTGGATGGACGCTGGAAGGCGCAGCCCTCTTAATCGCAGTACCGATCTTTATCACCTTTGGGCTCCTGGTCCCCTACCACTCCTGCAAGGTTTTGGATGTCCCGCTCAGCTCATTCATTGTGAAGGTCTTCTTTACTCCCATACTGTCAGTCATTCCCTTTACACTTTGGCTGCTGTTGGTACGCCATCTGCTGGGTGACCGTTTGGTTGAAATCCTGATCTACGGCAGTTTGGGAGGTGGCATTATCCTGTTCATCATCTACTGGATCGTGCTCTTTCCCAAACCCTTTAAAACAAAGATCACCAAGCGTATTCTCGCGTTTGCAAAATAGCGGCGGCAACATCCAACCACAGGAAGGCTATCTTCACTGAATATGGGCCATTCTCCCTATCAAACGCTAGAGCACGCCATAACCTGTATCGACACTGGTTATCAACGGCCAGATCTCGCAGCCTGTTACATGATCGAGGCGCAGGGGGAGTTGGCTTTTGTCGATACAGGCACAACCTATACACTGCCTGTTATTCTCAAGCTGCTGGAAGCCCGTGGACTAACCACCGACCAGGTGAAGTACATCATCGTGACCCACGTTCACCTGGATCACGCAGGGGGTGCTGGCGCACTGATGGAAAAGTGCCCAGAGGCGCAGCTTGTCGTCCACCCTTTTGGCGCCCGCCATATGGTCGACCCGACAAAACTGACTGTGGGCGCCACTGCGGTCTACGGCGAGGAACAGTTCCGCAAAGCCTTTGGCCGGCTGATTCCCATCCCACAAGAGAGAGTGATTGAGGCATCCGACGAGATTGTGATCGAACTCGGTGGCAGATCTCTGCTCTGCCTCGATACCCCTGGCCATGCCCGGCACCACATCTGCATCTATGACGACAAGAGTAAAGGGCTCTTTACCGGCGATACCTTTGGTCTCTCTTATCGGGAGCTGGAGACCTCCAAGGGGGCTTTTATTCTGCCAACCACCACCCCGGTCCAATTCGACCCAGCAGCCTGGCAGGCAACATTAAACAGACTGATGGAGATGAACCCATCCAGCGCTTACCTTACCCACTACGGAAAAGTGAGCGACATGAACCGGCTGGCAGATGACCTGCACCAGGCTATCGACGATTTTGCGGAGATTGCCCTGAGCGTGGAACAAGAGAACCGCTTTGCCGGAATCCAGAAAAAATTATGGGCGTGGACCAATAACGCGCTCATGAAGCACGGCTGTTCGCTAGCGGAACCCCGGTTCAAGGCACTGCTGGCCATGGATATCGAATTGAATGCCCAAGGACTGGATGTCTGGCTGCAACGCAGGGAAAAAGAACAGGCCGGACAACCCGGATAAAGCCTTACCCTGAGATATTCCTGCAGGAGGTGTTTTTCGACCCACTCATATCCCAGGCGTAAGTACAGTCAAGGTGGCAAAGTACATTCACTAACCCACCTTCACCGCCTTCGATCATAACCGCCAGGGGTGAGCGCCTTTGTAACCTGGTATTGCGCTGGCGTATCCAGCGCCGCCCCATATCCGGATTCAGCGGATAGGTGGTACGAAGCGCATCGTTTATACGGATCAGATACTCAACTCGTTTGGTGATACCCGGGTTATTGGGTAAAGGCTGGTCATTCATATATCGTGCCATATGACGCGACTTTCCTTCCAGGTCCAACAGCGCCATCATCTCTTCCGCCCTGAGTCCCCAGTTTTTCAGCATGTTCAGCACGCCACGCGTCATCTCCAGACGATCATCCAAAGACAATTTCCCGTTTTCTTGCGCTGTTTCGTTCATAGCCCGACCAAATGTCACTCGTGAATTTCTTGTCTGCCAACAGGATTGTTAACGGCAGTCTAACACGGGAAAACAGGCTTATTTCCCACTAACAGACAGGGATTTACAGGATAGGAAGGCGTTAGCCGCCAAACAGATTCCGCCACCAGCGCTTCCTATTTCCGGGAAGCACCTGGGTTGACGGCAGATCAACAGGCTGGATCTTGCTCATCACCCAACCCGGCAGAGGGGGATTATCACTGTAACCACAGGAGACGCCCAGATTATTGGGATCATATATCTTGACGAAAGAGGGTGCAGTCAGATCGTCAGCATAAACAATGCCGCAGTAATCCTCATCATGCTCTTTTCGCAGCAGTTCATCGATTTCAGAGATAAAACGATTGAAGCCATCCGCATCAACCATTCTAGCGGGAGGTTGCTCGCCGACCGCATAGATATACCACCCCCCGCCGGCATCCATACGCAACACCTCCCATAAACTATCCAGATGGTGCCAGCTTAATGCTGAGGTAAAACTGCCACGAAAGGCGCGAAGATAGTCGTTCTCTTCATTCATGATTTTTCGACTCTAACGATCTGCTTATGGGTTTCCTGGGATTAATACTCATCAAATTACTTATTAGTTTCAAAAAATGCCTGTACCCGTAGTTTCAGCCCAGTTACCGCGTACCACTCGTTGAATCCGCTCCTCTGCTTACTTCTCTCGATCGAGAAAGACCAGTGCCAGCCGCCCCATGTATCCCTCCATATATTTCAGGAGCGCATAGATAAAAATGACAATACCAAGCATCTCGCAGAGTTCTTCGAACGTGTAGAAGACTGAATAGGAGAGCGCGTCTCTCTCATGATAAGTATATTGATCACCAATTAAGTTTATTCCAATGGCGCCGACAAGATAGACCACACCGGACAGGATAAACAACTTGACGGTCGGCTTTGGTAATCTGGTGAGAAATCGGCGATAGATCAACAGCATAGCAAGCAGCAGCGGCACGTAGACCAGCAGCCACGCATAGGAGACCAACCCGATAGCCTTCAAGTGACTGCGGACAGGTTCAAAGATGCGAGCATGGATATCGGTATACTCATCGATTGCAAGCAGGAGAAAAATTACCGCCAGACCATACCAGTACTTGAAATCCACCTCTCCTCTACGATGGTGAAACCAGGCAATCAGGGTCAATAGCAGAGAACAGAAAAGGACAGCGAATGAGGCATAGAAAGACGGAACACTCCACTCTCTGTTAAAGTTGAAGAGATACACCAGACCAAAAAGTCGGCTGTGACCAAAAAAATGGTGTGAAATTTGTCCCAACGTGTTGGCAATGGTCAAAAATGCGACAATCCACAACAGGATCCGGACGACCTTCTCAGCCGAAAATACGATTTGCATAAGAGAAACTGTGAGTATGGGAAGAAAGCTGATGTTGAGCGGGTTATAATACAGTTTTGTTAAACTGAAAAGTACCATGAAAAAAGCTAACAACACCCTGTTTGAATCCAATCTCACCGGCCTGGAACGGGTTAGCCGGGGAAAAGTCCGCGATATCTATGCTGTCGACGATAATCATCTGTTGATCGTTACAAGTGACCGTCTATCCGCATTTGACGTCATTCTGCCACAAGCCATACCCGGCAAGGGTGAGGTGCTGACCCGAGTGGCAAATTTCTGGTTTGAACGGACCAGAGATCAGGTGCCGAACCATCTGTCTGGCATCCCACTTGAATCTGTCGTCCCGGACTCCAACCAGCGCTCGGCACTGGGTGACCGGGCAATCGTCGTACGCAAGCTCAAGCCTCTGCCGGTCGAAGCTATCGTCAGGGGTTATCTGATCGGCTCCGGCTGGAAAGATTATCAACGCAGCGGAGGGGTTTGCGGTATTCGACTGCCGCAGGGACTGCAGCAGGCCGACAAACTGCCTGAGGCAATCTACACGCCATCGACCAAGGCCGAAGTGGGTGAGCACGATCAAAATATCAGTTTTGATAAGACCGTTGACCTGATCGGGCAGGATCTTGCCGGGCAGGTACGTGACCTGAGTCTTGGCATCTACACTGAAGCAGCCGACTTTGCCCGCGAAAAGGGCATTATCATCGCCGACACCAAATTTGAATTCGGCCTAGATGATCACGGCACCGTACATCTGATCGATGAAGTTCTGACCCCTGATTCATCCCGTTTTTGGCCCGCAAGTGAATACCGCCCCGGCATCAACCCCCCCAGCTTCGACAAACAGTTCGTGCGTGACTACCTGGAAACCCTTGATTGGGACAAAACACCGCCGGGTCCTGAACTACCTGAAGAGATCATTCTTAAAACCGCAGAGAAATACCGGGAGGCGGAGAAGCGTTTGACTGGCGCCTGACCGACTGGAAATAGATGTTGAATCCTATGGTGAATAACAATTCAAACACCGCCAAGGTGGTAATCTACACGACCCAGCGCTGCCCCCACTGCAAGCGCGCCAAAGAGTGGCTGAAGGCCAACGAGGTACTGTTTTTGGAGTTTGATGTCGGCAGGGCTGGAAAAATGCAGAAACGCTTTTTCAACATGGGAGGGCGAAGCGTACCGATGATTGTGGTCGGTGGCCTGCAGTTGCCTGGTTTTGCCCCAAAGCAACTCAAGCAGGCGCTTGAGCATGCAGGGATACTTGCCTGAGCGCTACGCTACTCGTATCGAAACCCAATATTTCAGACACAAAAAAGGGGCGCCAAACGCCCCTTTTCATACTTGAATCCAGCCGATCAGCTGACTTTCTGATCCAATTCGCCACTCGCATAGCGACCAAACATGGTCTCCAGTGAGATCGCGGTCATCTTGGAAGCCATACCGGCAGAACCGAATGCCTCGTAGCGATTCTTGCAGATATCGGACATACCTTTAGTCGCTTCCTTGAGAAACTTACGTGGGTCGAAGTTGCTCTTGTTCTCTTCCAGATGACGACGGATAGAGCCCGTGGATGCCATACGCAGGTCGGTATCGATGTTAACCTTGCGCACGCCGGATTTGATACCTTCAACGATTTCATCAACCGGCACACCATAGGTCTGACCCATGTCGCCGCCGTAGCTGTTGATGATCTTCAGCCAGTCCTGAGGTACGGAAGATGAGCCATGCATAACCAGATGGACGCCGGGAATGCGCTCGTGAATCTCTTTCACGCGGTCGATACGCAGGATCTTGCCCGTAGGCTCCTGAGTGAACTTGTAGGCGCCATGGGAAGTACCGATAGCGATAGCCAGTGCATCAACACCGGTCTTGCTAACAAAGTCAGCAGCCTCATCAGGATCGGTCAGCAGCTGATCCATATCCAGCTTGCCTTCGGCACCGTGGCCGTCTTCTTCGCCCATCATGCCGGTTTCCAGTGAACCAAGGCAGCCCAGCTCGCCCTCAACAGAGACGCCGCCGGCGTGAGCCATATCAACCACACTCTTGGTGACATCTACGTTGTACTCATAGGTGGACGGGGTCTTGCCGTCGGACATCAGAGAGCCATCCATCATGACCGAGCTGAAGCCGGACTGGATGGAGCGCAGACAGATGTCCGGAGATGCACCGTGATCCTGATGCATGCAGACCGGGATGTGGGGGTACATCTCGATTGCAGCCTCGATCAAGTGGCGCAGGAAGGGCTCTCCGGCATAGGAGCGGGCACCGGCAGAACCCTGCAGGATGACAGGGCTGTCAACCGCATCTGCCGCCTGCATGATGGCGTGCACCTGTTCCATGTTGTTGACGTTGAACGCTGGCAAGCCGTAGCTGTGCTCAGCGGCATGATCCAGAAGTTGGCGCAGGGAAATCAGGGCCATGATAGCCTCCTTGAGTTGGTTTCTATAACTGGGTTAAACGCACTGCGAGAACCCACGGGTTCTTGCCTAATTCTCTTTGGGCAGCACATGCTCACCCACTCGCATCACTTTCATGATATTCGTTTGGCCTTCAACACCGGAGCGATCCCCCTTGGTGATGATTACCAGGTCGTTCTCACGAACCTCACCCCGGCGCAGCAGTTCATCGATGACTTCTTCATTGACCTCGCCCATATTGGTGCTGGCGACATCGAAGCTGACAGGATAGACACCACGGTAGAGCGTGACTTTTCTGCGGGTCTCCACATTCCGGGTCAAGGCATAAATCGGGATACCTGAACTGATTCTCGACATCCACTTGGATGTGGAGCCCGACTCAGTCAACGCGGCAATTGCCGTCACGCCGAGGTGGTTTGCAGTGTACATGGTCGCCATTGCAATGGCTTCATCCACGCGTCCGAAAACAGAGTCGATACGGTGCTGGGAGCGCCGCACGATTGCCTGTTTTTCAGCTTCGACACAGACACGATCCATTGCAGCTATGACCTTGTGAGGATATTTACCCACAGATGTCTCGGCCGAAAGCATCACCGCATCCGTACCATCCAGCACGGAATTAGCCACATCAAAGACCTCGGCACGAGTCGGTATCGGGCTATCGATCATCGACTGCATCATTTGGGTCGCTGTGATCACCACGCAGTTCATCTTGCGTGCTGTTTTGATCAGGTTCTTCTGCACTGCGGGGAGCTCCGCATCACCAATCTCCACCCCCAGATCACCGCGTGCGACCATGATCGCATCGGACACCTCAATGATCTCTTCGATACAGCCCAGTGCTTCAGCCCGTTCAATCTTGGCAATGATGCCACCCTTGCCGCCCGCCTCTTCCAGAAGCTTGCGCGCCTCGCTGACATCTTCCGCGCTACGCACGAACGAAACGGCAAGATAGTCAGCATCGATCTCCGCGGCAAACTTGATATCAGCGCGATCTTTTTCCGTCAACGCAGGAGCCGAAAGACCACCGCCCTGTTTATTGATGCCTTTGTTATTGGAGAGTTTGCCGCCAACAACAACCTTGCAGTGAATCTCCTGGCCATCAACCTCGGAGATCCAGAAAACAAGCGCTCCATCGTCCAGCAGCAGGGTATCGCCACGGGAGACATCATTGACAAGACCAGGATAGGTCAGGCCGACACGGGTTCCATCACCATCCGTAAGCGGACAGGCCGCATCGAGTATAAATTCGTCTTCCTCGTCCAGCACGATGTAATCGTTTTTAAACCGGCCAATACGAATCTTGGGGCCCTGCAGATCGCAAAGTACGCCGACCTGCCTGCCGCTCGCACGGGAGCGATCCCGAATCCGCTCAGCCCGGTCCAGCTGAGCATCGTGAGAATCATGCGAGAGGTTGAGGCGAACGACATCCACCCCCGCACGAATGATCTTATCCATCATCTTGGGGTCGTCGGTTGCCGGCCCCAGGGTTGCAACAATCTTTGTTCGTCTTGGCATAACGCTCTTTAGCTAAGTTTCAGCGACAGGATCACGATCGGGCGACTGCCCGATGGTGCTTGATTAGCGCTTCAACTTTGTTATTCAGCTGCCCTTGCTTCAAGCATGGCAACAGCAGGCAGGGTCTTGCCTTCAAGGTACTCCAGAAAAGCACCGCCGGCAGTGGAGATGTAGGTGACCTTGTCGTAGATATCATATTTCTGGATAGCGGCAATCGTATCGCCACCACCGGCCAGACTGAAACAATCGGAATCGGCAATGGCCATGGAAACCGTCTTGGTGCCCGCGCCGAACTGGTCGAACTCAAACACGCCCACAGGGCCGTTCCAGACAACAGTACCGGCCTTGGCGATAATATCGGCCAACTCCTTGGCTGAGTCAGGACCGATATCGAAGATCATGTCGTCATCTTCCACATCACCGGCAGCCTTCAGAGTGGCCTCAGCAGTTTCGCTGAACTCTTTACCGCAAACCACATCTGTGGCGATCGGAATGCTGGCACCGCGCTCCTTCATCTTTTCCACCAGCGCCTTGGCAGTGTCTACCAGATTGTCCTCGCAGAGAGATTTTCCGACGTTGTTGCCCATGGCCTTGAGAAAGGTGTTTGCGATACCTCCACCGACCACCAACTGATCGACCTTCTCGGAGAGCGCCTCCAGTACAGTCAACTTGGTAGAGACTTTTGAGCCACCGACGATGGCTACCATGGGGCGAGCCGGTTTGGCCAGCGCCTTGGCCAGGTTGTCCAGTTCACTGGCCAGCAGGAGGCCCGCACAAGCGGTGGGCGCAAACTTGCCGGCACCATGAGTAGAGGCCTGTGCACGGTGAGCAGTGCCGAAGGCGTCCATCACGAAGATGTCGCACAGGGCAGCGTATTTCTTTGCCAGATCTTCGTTGTCCTTTTTCTCGCCCGCGTTGAAGCGTACGTTTTCGAACAATACGACTTCGCCATCAGCAACGTCGAAACCACCGTCGAGGTAGTCAGCGATCAGGCGAACTTCAGTACCCAGCTTGGCGGACATATCTTCAGCAATGGGCTGCATGGAGTTCTCTTCATCCACCTTGCCCTCTTCGGGACGTCCCCGATGGGACATGACCTGTACCTTGGCGCCTGCCTTGATGCAGTGTTCAATAGTCGGCATGGAGGCGGTGATACGGGCGTCGGAGGTAACCTTGCCATCTTTGACAGGTACGTTCAGGTCGGCGCGGATAAGGACGCGCTTGCCGGCGAGATCGAGATCGGTGAGCTTGATGAAAGACATGGTGACACTCCGTAAGTTTGATTCAGAGAGATTTGGCAAAGCCGGGGCCTTGCCGAATACCTCTGGAATTGAAGGGCTCGGGGCCGAGGGCCAAGGGCCGAGGAAAAAACGCCTCGCCCCCTCGGCCCTTGGCCCTGATTCCTCGGCCCTGAATATTCGGCCCTTATTTAGAAACGTGCTTAACGAAACGCAGCATGTTGCAGGTGTAGCCGTACTCGTTGTCGTACCAGGCGACAACCTTGACGAAGGTGCCGTCCAGTGCGATGCCGGCGCCTGAATCGAAGATGGAAGATTGGCCACAACCACGGAAATCGGTGGAGACAACCTTCTCATCGGTGTAACCCAGTGTCTCGCTCATCGGGCCGGACTCGGAGGCGGCCTTCATGGCAGCACAGATGTCGTCGTAAGAAGCTTCGCTGTTCAGCTCAACAGTCAGATCGACAACGGACACGTCAGAGGTGGGGACGCGGAAAGCCATACCGGTCAGCTTGCCGTTCAGCTCAGGCAGTACAACACCCACAGCCTTGGCGGCGCCAGTGGAGGACGGGATGATGTTCTCCAGGATACCGCGGCCACCGCGCCAGTCTTTCAGGGAAGGACCGTCAACAGTTTTCTGGGTTGCAGTTGCCGCATGAACGGTGGTCATCAGGCCACGCTTGATGCCCCACTTGTCATTCAGAACCTTGGCGACAGGTGCCAGACAGTTGGTGGTGCAGGAAGCAGCAGAGCTGATGGCTTGGCCAGCGTATTCGTCGTGATTGACGCCGTGTACGAACATCGCGGTGCCGTCCTTGGAAGGCGCAGACATAACGACCTTCTTGGCGCCGGCGTCGATGTGCTTCTGACAGGTCTCTTCGGTGAGGAAGAAGCCGGTACACTCGATAACCAGATCGGCACCAATGTCGCTCCATGCCAGGTTGGCAGGATCGCGCTCAGCGGTCAGGCGGATGGTCTTGCCGTTAACGACCAGGTTGTTGCCGTCTACAGCGATATCGCCATCGAAGTTACCGTGAACCGAGTCGTACTTCAGCATGTACGCGAGATAGTCAGCGTCCAGCAGGTCGTTGATACCGACAACTTCGATGTCACCAGCGAAATCCTTGGCAATAGCACGGAAGGCCATGCGACCGATGCGACCAAAACCATTAATACCTACTTTGATTGTCATGAGAATACTCCGTAAGAACGTAAACTTTATAAATTGGTCAACAGGGCGCCATCGGACGCCCTGTTATTGCAGACTCAGGCAGACACTTCGTCGATAGCGGCGACAACGTTTGCCACGGTGAAGCCAAACTCTTCGAACAGCTGGCCCGCAGGCGCGGACTCGCCAAAACGATCGACACCGATCACCTTGCCGTTCAAACCGACGTATTTGTACCAACTATCGGTGACAGCGGCCTCAACAGCCACGCGTGCGGTGCAGACTGCAGGAAGTACAGACTCTTTGTAAGCAGCATTCTGGGCGTCGAAGGCGTTGGTGCAGGGCATGGAGACCACGCGCACTTTCTTGCTCGACTCGGCTGCGGCCTTAACGGCCAAGTCAACCTCGGAACCGGTGGCCACAACAATCACATCAGGCGTACCGTCACAGTCGACCAGCACGTAACCACCCTTGGCGATATCGGCAATCTGCGTTTCGTTGCGGTTCTGATGCTGCAAACCTTGACGGGAGAAGATCAGGCAGGAAGGACCGTCTTTCTTCTCTACCGCGCACTTCCAGGCCACTGCAGTCTCGACTGCATCACAGGGGCGCCATACGCTCATGTTGGGGATCATACGCAGGGTCGGAATCTGTTCGACCGGTTGATGAGTCGGTCCATCCTCACCCAGACCGATAGAGTCATGGGTGTAGACGAAGATCGACTGAATCTTCATCAGCGCCGCCATGCGCAGAGCGTTACGGGCGTACTCGGAGAACATCAGGAAGGTGGCGCCGTAGGGCACGAAACCGCCATGCAGGGTGACACCATTCATGATGGCGGACATACCGAATTCACGTACACCGTAAGAGATATAGTTGCCGTCGGCATGACCTTCAGTGATCGCCTTGCAACCAGACCAGGAGGTCAGATTGGAGGGTGTCAGGTCAGCGGAACCACCAAGGAATTCAGGCAGCAGCGGACCATAACCATTGAGGGTGTTCAGGGAAGCCTTGCGGGTTGCAGGAGACTCGGCCTTAGCATTGACTTCGGCAATGAACTTGCTGGATTCCTCTTCCCAGTTGGCGGGCAAATCGCCAGCCATGCGGCGATTGAACTCGGCAGCCAGCTCAGGGTGCGCGGATTCATAGGCAGCAAACTTGTCATTCCATGCGGACTCGGCGGCAGCACCGGCATCCTTCGCGTCCCAACCGGCATAAATGTCTTCAGGAATCTCGAACGGGCCGTGACTCCAACCCAACTGTTCGCGGGTCAGTTTGATCTCATCATCACCCAGCGGCGCTCCGTGGCAGTCGTGTGTACCAGCCAGGTTCGGGCTGCCGAAACCGATGGTGGTCTTGCAGCAGATCAGGGTTGGTTTGTCAGTAACCGCCTTGGCAGCATCAATCGCCGCATTCAGGGCGTCAGTGTCGTGACCGTCGACGCCGGGGATAACGTGCCAGCCGTAAGATTCGAAACGTTTGGGGGTATCATCGGTGAACCAGCCCTCGACGTGACCGTCGATGGAGATACCGTTGTCGTCCCATAAGGCGACCAACTTGCCCAAGCCCAGAGTACCGGCCAGAGAGCAGGCTTCGTGGGAGATACCTTCCATCATGCAGCCATCACCCATGAAAACATAGGTATTGTGGTCGACGATATCGTGACCGTCTCGGTTGAATTGGGCTGCCAGGGTCTTCTCGGCCAGGGCCATGCCCACGCCGTTGGTGATGCCCTGACCCAGAGGGCCAGTGGTGGTCTCGACGCCGGGAGCATAACCATACTCGGGATGACCCGGAGTTCTGGCATGCAGCTGACGGAAGCTCTTCAGATCATCCATGCTGAGGTCGTAACCGGTCAGATGCAGCAGGGAGTAGATCAGCATGGAGCCGTGGCCGTTGGAGAGGATGAAACGGTCACGATCCGCCCAGTCCGGGTTAGCCGGATTGTGCTTCATGTGGCTGTTCCACAGGGCTTCAGCGATGTCGGCCATACCCATGGGCGCGCCAGGGTGACCTGAATTGGCTTTCTGCACTGCATCCATGCTCAGGGCACGGATAGCGTTGGCAAGTTCTCTGCGTGAGGACATTGACCCCTCTCCTATTTTGAAGTTACGAAATCTCGTCTGTTTCCACTTGGCGACCAGCAAAGGCTACAAGCCTGATAGTCAGCCACCCGGCCGGGAACACTGTCACCAGCCACTGTTGTTCACGTCGGTTTATGCCGGAAACTTCAAACACAAGAGGTTCCGGGCACCCCACCGCGGGGCAAAAGGTGAGCTATTCTCCCCTAAGCTAAAGCCATCGGCAATTTAGCTGCCTTTATAGGGGCAATAAGCTGACTTGATGGGAAAATTTGAATATCCTGATATTGTAACCATGCCGGCCAGATCAGGATTCGAGCCATTTTATTGAACAACCCATGCTCGGGATCTGATCTGCGGGACCGGCGCCGGTTTCGGACACCAGCTTCATCGCCTCGAAAAGATCACGCCGCACATCCTCCGGCGCAGCATCTTTCCGGCTCTCATCAAGACGCCCCCGATACTGCAGCTGCAGATCTGCGTTGTAACCGAAGAAATCCGGCGTGCAGACCGCACCGTAGGACTTGGCAATCTCCTGGCTCTCATCCCAGAGGTAGGGGAAGGGGAAATCGAACGCCTCGGCAACCCGCTGCATGTTTTCGAACGAGTCCTCTTCGTACTCCGCCGGATCGTTGGACATGATGGCCACGCAATTGATGCCCAGGGCTTTCAGCTCTCGCGCATCCCGCACAATGCGATCCCTGATCGACTTTACATAGGGACAGTGATTGCAGATAAACATCACCAGCAGACCCTTCTCCCCTATGCAGGCGTCAAGTGTCCAAACTTTACCGTCGACCCCCTGCAGATTAAAGTTTGGTGCAGACCTGCCGAAATCACATACCGGCGTTTGTAGTGAAACCACTATTGAAACCCTCAATATTTTGAATTGAAATCCGGGTCGGCATTATGCAAAAACCCCAGCTGGGTGTAAAATCGCCGATCACTTTTTGACGGCATCTATCTCATAGAGAAAATCATGCCGGTATAAACGCATCTTCAACACCCTTAATCTATAAGGGATTACGGAAGGAACTCATTATAATGGCGAGCGAATACATATTCACATCGGAATCGGTATCCGAGGGACATCCGGACAAGATGTCGGATCAGGTATCGGATGCAATCCTTGATGCTATTCTGGCCGAGGACAAACATGCCCGCGTGGCCTGCGAGACCCTGTTCAAGACCGGCATGGTTATGATCGCCGGTGAAATCACCACACATGCCAAGCCTGATTACGAAGCCGTAATGCGCCAGACCATCCGCGAGATCGGCTACACCAGCTCCGAGATGGGATTCGACGCCGATACCTGCGCCGTGATGACCGCCATCGGCATTCAGTCTCCCGACATCAACCAGGGTGTCGACCGCAGCAACCCCGAAGAGCAGGGCGCCGGCGACCAGGGCCTGATGTTCGGCTACGCCACCAACGAAACCGACGTATTGATGCCCGCCCCCATCACCTACGCCCACCGTTTGGTACAACGGCAGGCGGAAGTCAGAAAGCAGGGTGAACTCGCTTGGCTGCGCCCCGATGCCAAGAGCCAGGTCAGCTTCCACTATAAAAACGGCAAACCGATCAGCATCGATGCGGTGGTGCTCTCCACCCAGCACGCGGACACCCTGAGTGAACAGGCGTTGCGCGACGCGGTGATGGACACCATCATCAAACCAATACTCGACCCAACCGGACTGATCACCCCGGATACCAAAATTCACATCAACCCCACCGGCAAGTTTGTCATCGGCGGCCCCATGGGCGACGCCGGACTGACCGGTCGCAAGATCATCGTCGACACCTACGGCGGTTCCGCCCGTCACGGTGGCGGCGCCTTTTCCGGCAAGGATCCCTCAAAGGTGGATCGCTCTGCCGCCTATGCCGGTCGTTATGTCGCCAAAAACATCGTTGCCGCCGGACTGGCAGATCGTTGCGAAATCCAGGTCTCCTACGCCATCGGCGTGGCTGAACCCACCTCGATCATGATCGACACCTTCGGCACCGGAAAGATCACTGACGAACGCATCACCGAACTGGTGCGCGCACATTTCGACCTGCGACCCTACGGCATCCTCAATATGCTCGACCTGCTGAATAGCGAGCAGATCAAATACCGCAAGACTGCAGCCTACGGTCATTTCGGCCGTGAAGACGAAGGCTTCACTTGGGAAAAGACCGATAAGGCCGATGCACTCAAGGTCGACGCAGGACTTTAAAACCAAGCATTTTTATTCCTCCCACTCCCCGAGGGGCGCTGCAGCGGAACACTTCCGTCAGGCTCGGGAAGAGGGCAACTCAAAAAACGGCGCTCATTTGTCTCTCGGAGATTGATAAATGAACGCCGAATTTACTGACTACAAGGTAGCCGACATCTCTCTTGCCGACTTTGGTCGCAAGGAGATCGCTATCGCTGAAACTGAGATGCCTGGCCTGATGGCCCTGCGCGAAAAGTTTGGTGAGGAGAAACCCCTTGCCGGCGCACGCATCACCGGCTCCCTGCACATGACCATCCAGACCGCCGTGCTGATCGAAACCCTGGTCGCCCTGGGCGCTCAGGTTCGCTGGTGCTCCTGCAACATCTTCTCCACCCAGGACCATGCCGCCGCCGCCATCGCAGCAGGCGACATCCCGGTCTACGCCTGGAAAGGCGAAACCCTGGAGGAGTACTGGTGGTGCACCGAGCAGGTAATCAACTGGCCCGGCGACCAGCAGCCCAACATGATCCTGGACGATGGCGGCGACGCCACCCTGCTGGTTCACAAAGGCGTTGAATACAGCGACGCGGGTGCCGTCCCAGAGCCAAAAGATGACGACCCGGAGGAGTGGCAGATCATCCTCGGTGTACTCAAACGCAGTTTGGCGGAAGACAACAAGCGCTATCACAGGATGGCCGATTCCATCAAAGGCGTTACCGAAGAGACCACCACAGGGGTTCACCGCCTCTACGAGATGTTCAATGAGGGCAAGCTGCTGTTTCCCGCCATGAACGTCAACGATTCGGTTACCAAATCCAAGTTCGACAACCTTTACGGCTGCCGCGAATCCCTGGTGGACGGTATCAAGCGCGCCACCGACGTGATGATAGCGGGCAAGGTCGCCCTGGTCTGCGGATACGGAGACGTCGGCAAGGGATCTGCTCAGTCCCTGCGTGGTTTGGGCGCCAATGTCTGGATCACCGAGATCGACCCGATCTGCGCCCTACAGGCGGCGATGGAGGGCTATCGCGTCGTCACCATCGAAGATGCACTGCCGGTTGCTGACATCTATGTCACCACCACCGGCAACAAGGACATCATCACCTACGATCACATGGCCGCCATGAAAGATCAGGCCATCGTCTGCAATATCGGACACTTCGACAACGAGATCCAGGTGGAGAGGCTCAAGCAACATGAGTGGCTGAATGTGAAACCTCAGGTCGACCAGATCATCTTCCCCGATGGCCACCGCATCACACTGCTGGCCGAGGGCCGCTTGGTTAACCTGGGCTGCGCCACTGGTCACCCGAGTTTCGTTATGTCCAACTCCTTTACCAACCAGGTACTGGCGCAGATCGAGTTTTTCACCAAGCCTGAGGACTACCCGGTAGGTGTCTACATTCTGCCGAAGAGACTGGACGAAGAGGTTGCCCGACTGCATCTTGAAAAGATCGGGGTCAGGTTGACCACCCTGTCACAGGAACAGGCCGATTACATCGGCGTACCGGTGGATGGACCCTACAAAGCTGATCACTATCGCTACTAATTCTGCTTTGTCAGGTTATCCTATGTAGAGTGCGCCTCGCGTACAATTGTGGATGCAAACGGAAAAACAACACCGTCTGGTGAGCACAGCGCACCCTACAGTGGTTTTTGCTATGTAGGGTGCGCCTCGCGCACCATTGCGGATGTGAACGGAAAAACAGCGCCGTTTGCTGTGCACTGCGCACCCTACAAAGTATTTCGGTAATTCGTATTAAGCCAAGGACATTCCAATGACAACGAATCGATCCTTCAGTTTTGAACTCTTCCCCCCCAAAACGGAGAAGGGATTCAAAAATCTGAAGAGTGCCGTCAACCAGCTCAATGCACTGAATCCCGAGTTCTTTTCGGTCACCTACGGCGCCGGCGGCTCGACCCAGGATCGCACCTTTGCCAGTGTCGACTGGCTGCGAGAACAGCAGATCGAAACTGCGCCCCATCTCTCCTGCATCGGCTCCAGCCGTGAAGAGATTTCGCAGATACTCGATCGCTACCATGAGCAGAAGATTCGGCGGCTTGTGGCGCTCCGGGGAGACCTGCCCTCAGGAGCCGGACTCGGCAGCCTGGGCGAACTCAACTACGCCAATGAACTGGTTGAAATGATCAAAGAGCGGTATGGCGACCATTTCTACATCGAAGTGGCTGCCTATCCTGAGTTTCACCCACAGGCGAACAGCGCAAAGGCCGATGTGAAAAACTTCAAGCGCAAAGTAGAAGCCGGTGCCGACGGAGCAATAACCCAATATTTCTATAACCCGGACGCCTATTTCTGCTTCGTAGAAGAGTGCAGCGACATGGGTATAGACATCCCAATCGTGCCTGGCATCATGCCGATCACCAACTACGTGCAGTTGGCGAGATTTTCAGATGCCTGCGGCGCGGAGATCCCCCGCTGGGTACGCAGACGCCTGGAAAGTTTTGGAGACGACCTGGAGGGCATCCGGGCATTCGGCGCTGAGGTGGTAACTGAACTCTGCAGGCGACTGCTGGATGGCGGCGCACCGGGTCTTCATTTCTACACCATGAACCAGGCGACACCTACGCTGAAAATCTGGAATAATCTTGGGCTGTGACAGGATCTAATGACACAGGTGCTTGGAATCCGTAGCACCGTTATGGATAAGTTTGGGTAGCCGCGCGGCACCTGAAAGCGGGCATCCAACCTGTCGGCATGCGCTCAGATCAGAGTAAGACCTCGTCACTGAATCGCCCCTTTGGCCAGATTTTTTTGGGAAATACTGACAGGTTCCAAAGGGGATTATGCCCGGCAAATAATTTTTTGCCTTCTCTTGGAGATTGCCGGGTTTAATACTGTTTGGCTACAACTGCGTTGATGTGTAGCTGGTAACCCGATTGAAGATGAAAGATACGCTTAATCGTAGGTGTAGTCGAAACAGCGCAGGTTCATCGAAAATATCTCGCCGCGCCCTCTTCCACAACCACTGTAACAATCAACCCACAGCTATGATTTCTGTATCTTTTTAAGCGCCTTCAAGCCCTTTTTTCGTTGCAGGCAGATGATATCCAACGCCTTCTGAATGCGTTTACGCTCTTTCTCGTTCTTCTCTTTGCCCAGTTTAGCCTTGAGTGCGCACTGCTGCTTCTTGAGCTTCTGCAGAACCTCTTTTATACAGTCCTTCCGCTTACACTGCTTTAACTTATCAGCGTCAACGTACTCTTGAACTCTTTTAAGTAATTTCGGTATTTTCATACTATTCCTCCAACTATAGCAGGTTACTATCCCGCTCTAGTACTTCAGCGATGTCTTCGTCATCCAGGGCGATTAAACGTTCTGCGTCTTTCATCGACTGCATACCCGTGGCAAAAAGAACCTCCCCCATCTGCACCAGATTCTTGGTCACATCATAGGCATAGGCTGCATCATTCATCAAAGAGGTGGCCATATGCGGCGTAATGCTCTCCTCGCGAATAAGGGATTCAAGCGTGCCGTTCACCGTCGTATCGTTCTCTTCCATCTCCAACTTCATGATGTCGAGTGAGAGGACACTGGTCGGGTCGTCCCCCTCCTGTTGCACCACACCCAAGCGGCGCATCACCGAACCCAGGTAGCTACGGATCCTGTTGTATTCAGCACGAATATGATCGTTGTCCGAGACGATGTACTGGGACAGGTTCTTATGCATGTGCTTGGTATCTTTAATCGCCTCGACAATATCACGTCCGGCGGCACGCAGGGCAAAAAGTTCGTCCGCCTGCTCCGGTTCCATGGTTGACTGTGCGCGACTGGTGAAATTGACTATTTCGCTGTAGAGACCTTTGACGTTCTTCTCGTATTCGGCGTCTATATCGATCGGCATGACTTTGGTGGATTCGGCAGCCACGTCATCCAGGTCTTTGTCCGAAAGTATGTCGTGTCGATGCAGACTGAGTCCATGGGAAAGAATCGCAAAGGCATTATCATAGAGATGCAGAGTCTCTTTCCGCACCGCTTCGATGGCAGTGTCAGGCAACTCGATGACAGAATCGTTCAAATACTTGGGCTCCGCCACAGAGACCACCTTCTCCGGCATCCGCTGCATCAGGAAATTCACCAGTGTATTGATGAACGGAAGCATTGCCAAAATCCCGATAATATTGAAAATTGAGTGAAACACCGCAAGTTTCAGAGTGTAGTCATCCGCCGCGATACCAACCACACTACTGACCCAATCCACCCCGTCCGCAATCTGGTAGAGGAAAATGATTGCAATGATCGCAGTCACCATATTGAAAATGAGATGGGCACCAGCCAGACGCTTGCCCTGCACGTTCGAGCTCATGGAACCGAGGATCGCCGTTATGGTCGTACCGATATTGGCGCCGATCGCCAGCGCGAGGGCGTTCTCGTAGGTGATCTGTTGTGCTGCCAACGCGGTGATAATGATAACCAGGGTGGCGTGGCTTGACTGCATCACCACCGTGGCAAAGACGCCGATAAGGGTGAACAAAAGGATACCGGGGTAACCCGCCACCGCAAATGCCGTCAGATCGATGGTGCCACGGAAGGCCTCGAAACCCTCCTTCATATGATGGATACCGAGGAAGAGGAACCCGAGCCCGGCCAGGATATAACCGAACCCTTTCAGATTCTTGGATTTCTGAAACACCAAAATAATGCCGAACACCAGCATCGGCATGGCGTAGGCAGAGATTTTTACCTTCAAACCCAACCCGGCAATCAACCAGGCACCCGTTGTGGTACCCAGATTGGCGCCGAAGATGATTCCTATACCGGCGGCAAGGCCGATCAGACCGGCACCCAGAAAAGAGATGGTGATGACAGATACCAGTGAACTGGATTGCATGATCGTGGTGCTGACGACACCAAAACTGAGCGCCTTCCAGGTGCTGTCGGTGGTTCTGCGAAGTAGGCGTTCCAGCAGGCCGCCTGTGAACGCCTTGAAACCCTCTTCAAGAAAAAGCATGCCAAACAGGAAGATGGAGACACCGGCGGCAATCTCTTTGAAATTGGGGCTGATCCAGAATCCATAAGCAAGCATGAACAGAATGGTAGGTAGGACGATTTTCCGGATCATTCTGGCAATTTCCCCAAAAAAATGAAAAAAGGACACCGTGCGCCTCCTCAGTGGAGGCGCTCCGAATGCATTTCGTAACAGACTTCTTTGCTAAGTGGGCAAGTAGCGCACGTCAGAAGATAGTTGCACTATCTCCGCTCCATTTGAGTGCGTTAGCAGGGGCTACATCCCAAAAGGACTTATTAGCCCATAGAACACCTAAGTATAATTGTTTTGGGCTATGTCATCAAACTGTAATAATACTGTAACAATGGCCTGATTTTGATCCTCTATGACCGGAAGGCACCCTTGACGGTCTCAATTTTCGATTGCATTGATCAGCGGAATCAAATGCTCGACGGGGTAGCGAAACGGATAAACCCGGCCACCCACCTGCGCCATAATACCGACCCACTGGTCATTACTGGCATAGATCACATAGTGATTATCGATTTCACCCACCCTTTCCCAGAGAGTGTCATCGTTGGACATCGGCGTATGACCGACAATGACCGGGGTATCCGGAGCCAGATCGAAATATTTGCGGAATTTCTTCACTTCCCGTTTAAAATACCCGGAGGGAGAGTTGGGGCGCCGAATGCGATTTTGGGTCACTTCCCGGATCAATTTCGGATGTTGGCGAATGTTGACCAATTCCTGACGCGAGGTGGAACGGGTAGGCGGCCCGGCATGGCAGGCGATGAAATTCTTTGAATAGGCGATATAGGGGAGCTGCTCATAGAACCGTGCCATCTCGTTCCTGTACGCCTTGCCCCTGATCTTTATCAACGCATTTTCCCACAGCATCCCCTGCGGCACACCCTGCTTTCCTATCTCTTCAGAAAAACTGTCGTGATTGCCCCGCAAGTAGAACACCTGCCGTGGAAAACGCAGCTTCAATTTGAAGATCAGGTCCATAATCAGTATTGAGGTCTCCATACGCTCAAGTTTCCCTGCATCTTCACAATGCACGGCATCACCCAGGATCACCAAAGCAGCATCGCCCTTCTTCAGGGCCTTGATAAAACCGCTCTGACTCAAAATCACCAGCAGATTATCCGCCTTGGTATGCAGATCGCCGAGAAGAACCGGTATGGTTCCAGAAGGGAGTTCAACAACACCGCCAGGCTGCCCTCTGTCATCCTCTACCCGGTATGCCTCCTTTTCCATCACCTTGTTGACACGCCGTATCACCGACAGTGCATCATCAGCAGGCAGCATTTTGACAGGGCCGCCAAAAATGGAACGGAGCCGTTTCAGCTTGGCCAGTCTCCATTTGCTGATACGGTGGAGCTGTTTATCCTTCAACAGGGGTGAAATACATGCGTGATGCTTCGCATCTAAACTCTTGAATACCAAACTGCCATTATCATTGACGATGCTGAGATGGCGCTCCGAAATATTCTGCGGAAGGTTGAGCAGGTCCTTTTGCGCTGCATTGCCTTTTCCCAGGATAATTTTCTTACCCTCATTGATTGGGAGAAAACCGGACACTCCCTTGTAATAACTCTCGGGGTCAAACATGATATAGCGTCCCGTCTGAAACCCCTTCTGCGAGTGATTCATCGGCCGTTCCGGATAGATATGCAGGGTCTTTCCGTCGGGGCCGACATTGAGCTGTATCGGATAATTCTCCATCTGCAGGCGAACTTTCTTGTCTTCCAGGAGGTAAGCCTTCTTGAGATCCAGTTCTTTGCATTGCGCCAGCCCGGAAAAACTCTCCTTAAGCCGTTTCATCAATCCCTTTTGCTGCTTGGAACTTTGTGTAGCCATCGATTATTGCCCAGGGTTAATGATTTGCAGGGGAACGTCGTCGGTATCTTCTCTCAGATAGACATTGAGACCACTCTGGTGCAGATAGAGGGCTGCGTGCCGGTATACCTGAATCTGAGATTCTATGGTCTTCAGTTCGAGATCCACATCCACATGATGCGTACCCCGCTTGCTCCTCTCCAGCCGGCGCTCCAACAAGCGGGATGCGGGAGGTAACAGGAACTCAAACACATAACGCCGACGCCAGTTAACGGAGAAAAAATAGCGTTTTTCCGGCGGTATTCTTATCCGCTCAAGATCGATCACCGGCCTGGCGTCAGCTTCCAACCACTCTTTGTCGAAGAGGGCCAGTGCCTGCTCAAAGCCAACGAAGGGAAAACCGAGATGAATCTCGCGCGGACGCAGGGAGAGACTTTGCGCCGCCCACCACTTGTTCAGCGTCAGATCGATGTAACCCTCCTCCGACCAGCCACCGAGTTTTCGGATCAGGCTGCTCTTTCCTGCACCGGGCGGTCCGGTGATCAACAACTGTCTAAAAGTGATATGCCCGGGGAAGGTGACGTCCTTTATGATCTGTACATCGTCGAGTGGAGCAGTTTCAAACGGCATCGTTATCGTCATACTGTGGCAGTGGCCGGATACCGGCTGAATTTACCCGCCGAATAATAGCAAAAAGCAGGGCTCCGTAGAGGGAGCCCTGCCATCGGCGTATTATTTAGCTGAAGATGCCCTTGAACAGGAAGAAGAAGGCCGCTGCCAAGATGCCACCTGCGGGCAGGGTTATAAGCCAGGACAGTACAATATTACCGACCACGCGAAGGTCAATCGCTCCAACACCCCGCGCCAGGCCTACACCCATTACCGCACCAACGGCAATCTGGGTGGTGGATACCGGCAGACCGGTTTTGGAGGCAAGTACCACAGTGGTCGCCGCCGCCAATGTGGCGCAGTAGCCCCGGGTCGGCGTCAGCTCGGTTATCTTGGTACCGATGGTCTGCATTACCTTGTAACCCATGGTAGCCAGACCGGCCACGATACCGACGCCACCAAGCACCAGAATCCAGAGAGGAAGACCCGCCTTCTGGCCGATGTCACCACTGTTCTGGACCACGGAGACCACCGCCGCCATGGGACCAATGCCGTTGGCCACATCATTGGAGCCGTGAGCGAAGGCCATGGCGCATGCGGTAAAAATCATCATGGGGGTGAAGGCCTTCTCCACGCTAGCATAGTGGTAATCTTTGTCTGCGTTTTCATCAACTTTGATGCGGTTGATCAGTACCTTGCCGATAATGGCAACAACAATGCCGAAAATCGTAGCCGCCACAAGACTCTCTACTGCAGTAAACTCCAGATTGAGGTGCTTAAGCCCTTTGAACATGGTGACCAGGGAGACGATCCAGCCCACCAGGAAGATATAGACAGGCCCCCAGGTCTTCGCCTTGTCAAAGGGGTTCTCGGTGTTGAGGATCAGTTTTCGGATACTGAGCATCAGCAGCAACGCAAGAACACCACCGATCAGGGGTGATACCAGCCAGCTGGCGACGATGCTGCCGATCTTACCCCAGTTAACCGCATCCACGCCGATACCCGCTATGGCGAAACCGACAATGGCGCCAACGATGGTGTGTGTGGTGGAGACGGGCCAACCCCTGGATGAGGCGATCATCAGCCAGATGCCTGCGGCAAGCAGGGCTGCCAACATCCCGTATACCAACAGTTCGGGCGAGCCACTGATACTGCTGGGATCGATGATGCCTTTGCGGATGGTCTTGGTCACGGTACCACCCGCGATGAAGGCCCCCGCAAACTCAAAGATAGCGGCGATGATAATAGCCTGTTTGACCGTGATGGCCCCGGAGCCTACCGGCATACCCATGGCATTGGCGACATCATTGGCACCAATACCCCAACTCATATAGAGACCGAAGACGACGGCCATACCGATAAACAAAAAACCCCATTCGGAGATAATTTCCATTGCTGGACCCCTTAGTATACCCGTGGCAAGAGGCAACAACTCCCCCACACGCCGGGCGTATAGAACAAAAAATCGATAGAAGCCTTACAACCTTAAGCCGAAGGCGATGTTGCAATCAGCGAGCAATCAATAGAAGCATACGGTCACCAACCTTCTCACCGTAATCCGCCAGGTCACCAATCCACTGCAGCATCTGGTACCAGAAAATGACAGAGACGGGCTTAAGATCATCTTCCATCGCGAACAGGCTTTGAGCGAGTGCAATCCCCATGTCGTCGGTCTCATCTTCCAGCTTGCTGAGCGCTTCGACCATCTCCTGCACCCTGGTGGCATCACGGCCCCGGAAGCCGCTTTCGATCAGCTCATCCAGCTCTTCGATGATGGTCGCAGCATGATTGCAGGTATCGATACAGCGTTGCACAAAGGCGACCAATGGCTCGGCCATGCCTTCAGGTACCGACATATCACGCTCCGTCATCAAGCCAGCGATATCCTGTGCAACATTTGCAATGGTGTCCTGCAGGTCCAGTAACTCCAGCAGGTCACGGCGATCGACCGGCATGAACAGGCTTTTTGGCAAGTGAGCCCTCAAATCGTGCTTGAGGGTGTCCGCCTCGCCCTCTTTTGCAAAAATCTTGTCTTTCTGCTCGACGAGTGCCGTATTGTCTCCCGCCACCAGGGCATCAAACAGGGCAGGAACCTCAATAACGCACTCATTTACGATGCGCATATGGGCCTGCAGTGGCTTGAACGGGCTGCTTCCCAACAGGGAAGCAATAGGGTTGGTAGTCCGCATGTATGTCTCCGTATTACTTTGTATTTAACATCGATAAATCAGTAGCGTGAACCCAAGCTTCTGCGTGCAAGATGAAGACAGTCACCGCCATGCAGGTGACCCTTCCCTTTGCCGCAAGCAAAAGGCGACGCAAAGAAGCCCAATCAGTGGATCTTCTTCATCCCTTTAAAGTCAAACAAAAATTTCGTATCTCAAAAGGCTCCTCCTTTTTTTCGTTGGACGTCACTGCCGCCGCGAAATGCCACAAGCAGTTTTAATACTTGCCATGACTCAGCCACAGTGCCTCCTCCCTCTCCATCTCATATACGCTGGAGACAACAACCAAGAGGTTGGAACAAGACCAACCTGCGGATCCCGTCGCTTGTAATCGACAGCCCTAAGGATCATCGTCATTGCATTGAGACTCGCCCGATGACTGGCATCCAAACGAATGATCTTCCAGGGTGCATAGATGGCGCAGACGGATCATTACTCCCTGTTGCCGTGTCAAGTTGTTCTGCCATTTTTGCCCCTCTGAAGCCAAAACAGCCCGCCTCATGAGCATTTTTCTCACGCTTTTTGAAATAGTTATTTTTCATGCACATATTACCCCTGTTAGTGCATTTCCGCATCAGGCAATGTAATAAAATCGTAATATAACCGACATATTATTGAGCTGGGTCAATTAGCCAAGGAGGGGGGTTTCAAACTTGTAATGAGATCCGGTCATTACTCTGTCGATGGCGGCTTAATGCCGGCATGCTGGATTGTAATCAGAGAGGAATTTTTTCAGAAATGATACATCCTAGTTGACAGTAGGGTTGAGGGGTGGCGAGAATGGCCCTCTGCTTAAAAAGCGCGATGATAAAGAACAATGAAATGGAACCAGATCCAAGCAATGGACTTTGCGGCTAAATCCATCTCCCATCGCAAAAGCAACGTAACTTCTCAAAAACCCGTGGCAAGCAGTAAATAATTACAAAAAGCACTTGACAGGGTTTTGGGGCAAAAAACTAAAAATCCTGTCATGGTACAACTCTGGTTTGGAAACTGTCATGGCTGATCTTGTAGCGCGCACTATG
>JAMJIN010000370.1:0-1880 GCA_036784775.1 Chromatiales bacterium
AAATCGCTCAAGCTCATGCCTGTCTGAAATTGGATTGGATTCTGTGCCATGTCCGCTCTCCTATTGTGGATCGTGGCATCATCTTGCAACAACCAGTGGCTCATTCCGTGAGTCACTGCTGAACATTCGTACTAATCAAGTTAGTTTATGCCAATAAACTGAAATGAGCCTGAATAGAAGTCGCAAATACGTCTATGCAATGCATACCGGATCACATAACTAACAGTTAATTGAAAAAGGTGATTAGTTGCACGGGAAATGGGCGAACGTAGGGTGCGCTGTGCGCACCATGATGCTTGAGCTTGTCAAAACCAAGTTTACCGGATTGAATTGAGTCCATCGCATTCATTCATAAATTCCTCCAGCGCCTCCTCGTCGATCATCAGTTCCTTAATGGAGTTATCACGACAGGCCATGCTCTCCTCGGATCGTTCTGCCTCCAGCCCCAAATACCGGGTATATGTAATATGGGAAGCGAGTTTAAGGGCACTGCATAATCCCTCTTGTTCCGTCGTAAGGCCGATCCCTTCAGTTACGGTATGATGAAAATAGATGGCAGAACATACATTTTCCGGCAGTTTCCAGTGTTTGGCCAGTAAAAAACTGATCGCAGGATGAGATGCTCCAAACCTCTCCCTCTCCAGATTCGGCAGAGAGATCGCTTGCAACCGGTTTTCTTCATAGAACGATTTGTACTCAGGAAACCGCTGCATCAGGAATATACTGCCCACCTCGTGGAAAAGCCCAGCCATATAGGCTTCTCCGTGATTTATGGTTTCAAAGTGGCCCGCGATCACTCCGGCGTTGGTTCCAATCGAGTGAGAGACTTCGGAGAGAGATTCAAACTCTGACATACTTGATTCCAGGGCGTTGCGCAGCGCCACACGGATAATCGTGTCCTTCAGTTGTTTCAGGCCCATGAGTCGGATCGCATGCTCAATCGACATTATCTCGGCCCTGAGGTTGAATGCAGGTGAGTTGATTGTCTTCAGTATATTGGAGGCCAGCCCAATATCTTTGCGGATCAATTCAGCCACTTTATTGTCGTCCGGCCATAGACGGCTCAGTTCGTCGCTGATCTCCAGCAACAGGTTGGGTGGTGTGGGTATTGAAAGTCCTTTTATTATTATGCGAGCTTTGCGTAGCTCTTCAGTGTCGATAATAGGGGGCATATGTGTAACTTCTCCACATTTTCATGTTTACAATTCAAAGTCCCGGCATATAGAAGGCTGGAAGCACTCTAACGTACGCCCTATATCATTGTCGGCTCACTGCCTGATATCTTTAGACGCTTCGAGGTTTTGATTTGAAAGCACAGCAGAACCTATGCCTGTACCAAGGAGAGCAATGGGACTGGAATTAGGATTTGGATTCCGCTACAAGATTAGGGAGAAGCAGGCAAGCGCTAACAGGCCCTAAGACTGTATCAGGATGATATTCAGTGATTCCTCAGGAGTTGTTGAGGAAATCATCCAGTCCGGCAATGAGAGGGTCAAGTTCAGTGGTTACCTTTTTCAATATATCAGGAATCTCATCGTCTGAACTATATTCATTACAAGCCATTTCCAGCTCCTGAGCTGCATCCCTGAGTGAGGTTGCGCCAATATTTGCAGCGGAACCTTTTAAGCTATGAGCTGCACGCATGGCCCCATTCGGATCATCACTCTGCAGTTCCATGAGGAAATCATTGTGGAAGTCATGCTGGCTATCACGAAACAGGGTCAATAGCTTTATGTAGAATTCAGGCCTGTTCCTCGCAATTTCCAGACCTTTGTCTGCATCAATACCTGACAGTTTACCCCAGCGTTGCATAAAAACAGGCCAGCAATGACTACGCTGCCTTCTCGATTTCATCCAGGTAATGCAATAACTCGTTTTGC
>JAMJIN010000371.1:0-1880 GCA_036784775.1 Chromatiales bacterium
GCCGCTTCACATTGGCTTTCGGTGCCGTAGTCTTTGAACAAATCGCTCAAGCTCATGCCTGTCTGAAATTGGATTGGATTCTGCGCCATGTCCGCTCTCCTATTGTGGATCGTGGCATCATCTTGCAACAACCAGTGACTCATTCCGTGAGTCACTGCTGAACATTCGTACTAATCAAGTTATTTTTTGGGTTGTTTGACCGGACGATGCCAGCTGTTCACAGTAATCTGCTTCGCACGGCTCAGGGTCAGGCTATTGGGTGCAGCATCCCGGGTGATGGTTGAGCCGGCACCGACGGTGGCGCCGTCGCCAATGACAACCGGCGCGACCAGTTGGCTATCGGAGCCGATGAAGGCATTATCACCAATCACGGTCTGATGTTTGTTGGCCCCATCGTAGTTGCAGGTGATGGTACCCGCACCAATGTTCACCGAATGACCAATCAGGCTATCGCCCACATAACTCAGGTGGTTGATCTTGCTGCCTCTGCCCACTGTTGATTTCTTGATCTCTACAAAATTGCCGACATTCACTTTCTCTGCAAGTTTCGTCTCCGGGCGCACCCGGGCGAAGGGACCGATGCGGGAACCTGCGCCTATCTCCGCATCCTCGATGACGCAGTTGGGCAGAATCTGCACGCCTTCACCAATGCGGGCGTTTTTTATTACCGCATTGGGGCCTATTTTCACGCCGTCCGCCAATTCGACCTGGCCCTCAAATACGGCATTACAGTCAATAAATACATCCTGACCGACAACCAGCTTGCCACGAATATCCACCCGCGCCGGGTCCGCCAGGGAGGCGCCGGCAGCCATCAACTCATCGGCGCGTTGTCGCTGATAGTAGCGTTCCAGAAAGGCCAGCTGCGCACGGTCGTTGATGCCCATTACCTCCTCCTCGCTGGAGGGGTGTACCGACTGGACCTCTACGCCATCCTCAACCGCCAGAGCGATGATGTCCGTCAGGTAGTACTCCTGCTGGGCATTGTTGTTGTCAATGCGGGCGAGCCAATCCTCAAGCCTGGCGCGGCTTACCGCCATGATGCCGGTGTTGATCTCGTTGATTGCAAGTTCTGCCTCGGAGGCGTCCTTCTGCTCAACGATACGGGTGATGTGCTGGTCGCTATCACGCACAATCCGGCCATAGCCACTCGGATCATCCAATTTAACCGTCAGCAACGCGAGATCACTCTTTCCTAATTTAGCCATCAACGCCTCAAGGGTCTCACCGCTGATCAGAGGTACATCCCCATAAAGGATTAATACCTGATCGTCTGACTTGAGATGGGGTAATGCTTCGATTACGGCGTGGCCCGTACCCAACTGCTCTTTCTGCTCACACCAATCGAGGCGTTGATCAGCCAGCGCCGACTTGACCAGCTCTCCACCATGCCCATAGATGACGGTGATTCTGTCGGGAGAAAACGCCTGTGCTGTCTCAACCACATGGGATAGAAGCGGCTTACCCGCTAATGGATGTAGCACCTTCGGTATGCGGGATCGCATCCTGGTACCCTGGCCGGCAGCGAGAATCAAAACACCGAGTTTCATGCATGCTCCATGATTGAGTAGGATTGTTCTTGTGTGAACAATTCACCGCATCAGATCAATGCGGTTTCAGGATGTCCTGAAAAAGGATATCGGCAAAAAACGCCATGACTTTAAATTCATCACAAATGAGGGCGAATTCAAAGCCCAACACTAATAAATCATTAATAAGGTCTCAAAAAGAGCGCCCATCTTCCTGGTCTTCATCGCCTGCATCGGGAGGTGCAGACAATCCTTTTCTTGATTAGCACGAAAGTTCAGCAAGCCGCAGCCATGTCTCGGGACGTGGTGAAGTCGTTGCAGCAGCCCGAAGCAAACGAGGTAGCATGGCTC
>JAMJIN010000261.1:0-3635 GCA_036784775.1 Chromatiales bacterium
CCATGGCGGTCTCCTCATTTGGCTTCAGGTTCAGTATGCGCCACCCACTGACTCAATAGCTGAGCCTCAGGGGTAATCAGGTAACCTATTGATAACAAGGTAGCTTGAGATCTCTCCCTGAGGTCGAGATGACAGTAACTCAATTAATCAGGGGTTTCTTAACGGGACAGCAACTCACCAGGCAGTGAGTTTGTCAGCCAGCAGCAGTACCTACTCTTACGCATTATTGGGCTGGATTGCCGTCGACTTGGCATGCGTCTAAGCGGATTGACAGAATACATCAAGTGGAATTATTTCAAAGAGATCAGGAACATCCAAATGCATCGGTCTTGATCCCGCGCGGGGTATTGGGGCACTTGTCACGATAATCAGGGGTGCCGTCGAGGTCGCTGTGTTTCGGACAACCATTGGGGGCGATTCCCTTGCTGAGCGTTTGAGGTGTATCTTCCGGACAGTAGTCCCGGCTGTTTATGATGCCGTCACCGTCGCTGTCAGGTTCACAACCATGGGCATCCACCGGATAAGCCTGTGCGCCAGGTTTCAAACGTTCCTGATTGACGGCTGTGGCGTATTTAAAACCTGCCGGTAATTTTTTCAACTGGGCAGTATTCTGGCAACGGTCTAAGGCGTCGACCACTCCGTCATGATCGCTATCGGGTTCAACGGCACTAGCACTTCCCGCAACGAATGCAGCAAGCAGCAGCACTGTGCCAAAGGGTTTATTACTCATGTCAGGTCTCTTTTGAAGAACAGGACGGTCACGATGCGGAGTGCTGAAATCCCAATCCGCATCGCAACCTCATCGATAGACTGAAGTGTTTGCTCGTTATCGACTTAAGATCGCATCCACATCTTCCTGGCTCAAGTATTGGGCCTCGTAATTGCCCACGCCGATTACCGCCTCGATCTGGCCCACATAGGCGCGCAAATGATTCTCTGAACCATCAACCAGTGAGCGGTAGGCGTTGATCAAACCACTCTCATCGGTGTAGTTGAGACCACAGGGGTCGTTATAACCTGCGTCTACCATCACTTGCGGACAATCCGCGGTGTCATGCATATCCAGTTCTTCGATATAAGCACCAACATAGAGGGCGTCCAGCTCGCTGCCGGCAGCTGCAGCGGTGAGCGCCGCAAACTTCTCATCGAAGTACCAGCCCCACTCCTCACCGGTGAACACACCGAGGCTCTGCGGCAGGTTGTTGGTATCGGGATTGGGATCTTCCAGACCATACTGGGCGAGCTTGTCACGCATGGTGTCGGTGTGAGTCTGCTCGGAAGTGGTGGCGATCCTGTTGAACACGCCTTGGTCGGGATACCTCTCCCCGAGTCTCAGGTAGACATCACGTGCCAGTTTTTCCTCTTCTCGCATGAAGGTGAGATGAGAGGCTTCATTGGCGTCCAGCCCGGTGGAACCACCACCTCTGTTGTTACCACCACTTCTGCCTTTGCCACCACCCGCTGCAAGAACGTTGGTTGAGATCAGGGCGACTGCGATGGAGGCAACGATAGCGGTTTTAATTCGGCTTTTCATAGAGTTTTTTCCTCGAAGGTCTTTATGGACCGGACTGTATGGTTGTGATTCCAGCTGCTCGCCAGAGATGCCACATAGACTAGGAAACAAAACCTGCTTCAGGGGTTTCAAGGTGTTGCACTGGGAGAAAAATGGTTTCAGGACGTTACAGAACGGCGAAAAATCTGTTTCAAATGTTTCAAAACGCCGAATAGTGAAACGCTGCAGTGTGGATGGGTACAACGAGGATCTATTGCAGTCAGGATGAGAGAGTCAGGCCTTGGGCAGCAATTTGCCGTCTGTTGCAGATCCTTCCTGAACACAGGAACCGCTAGCATTCATGATGCCACACCCTGCATTATTCGAGCATGATAAAAAACAGCACTTGACTAGACCGACCGGTCTATTATACTTCACGCCATGAATGTTGAGCACGACACAAGAACCCGTATCCTCTCCACCGCCCGCGAACTTTTTCATGGCCGGAGTTATGCCGATGTGGGCATCAAGGAGATATGCGATCTTGCGAAGGTACAAAAGGGAAGCTTTTACCATTTCTTCCCTTCCAAGCAGGATCTGGCCATGGCGGTCATTGATGACATGGCCGATGAATGGGCACATGGTTTTGTGGCTGAGGCCTTCGACCAAAATCTTCCTCCGTTTGAACGCCTCGACTATATGATCGACGCCGCTTACTACTGGCAGAAGGCGGCCAAGGATATCGAGGGTCGCATGCCAGGCTGCCTGTTTGGCAACCTGGCCCTCGAAATCAGCACCCGCGACGATGTGTTACGGTCCAAACTCAATGCGGTTTTTCATAAAGCCAGTAGACGTTTTCATGAAGCCCTCGATCAGGCAGTTGAGCTGGGTGAAATTCCCCCTCTAGACAGCGAGGCCACCGCAGCAGCCATGCTCGCCTTTCTTGAAGGGATCATTCTACTGGCAAAAACCAGGAATGACCCTGAAGTGATTCGCGACCTGGGTCCTGCCATCAAGACGCTTCGCATCGAGTTGGCTCACCCAAATTAGCGAACTATTTTTTTGCCCTTCATGTTGACCGACCGGTCATCTATGAAGTAATCACATCCACAGGTAAGGAGAAAACCATGACAGAAACAACACACACATTGGACGCAAGAGGCCTGAACTGCCCACTGCCTATTCTCAGGACGAAGAAGGCGATAGCTGCATTGGCCTCTGGAGAAATTCTGGAGGTCATCGCAACAGATCCCGGATCAGTGAAAGACCTGGACTCATTCTGCAGCCAGACCGGCCATGAGATGGTCTCCAGTGAAGAGGCAGCTGATGGCTTTGTCTTCCTCATCCGCAAAGCATGATTCTGCAAGGAGAAAAACGATGAACAGTACCGCACCGGTTATCGATATGCCGACGAAAGATCTCGATGCCTGGTTCAACCAGCGCTTTGACGAGAAGATGGCTGAACGCGAAGCAGCCCACACCCCATCCATGACCATTATCGCCACCAAGGGAACCCTGGACATGGCCTACCCACCCTTCATTCTTGCATCGACGGCGGCTGCACTGGGATGGGATGTTTCAATATTCTTTACCTTTTACGGATTGAGCCTGCTGAAAAAGCAGCTGGATCTCAAGGTAAGCCCACTGGGCAACCCCGCCATGCCCATGAAATTTCCGGAGGGACCATCATGGATCAGAGGTAAGGAGCTGCCCGTTCCCACTTCCATCATGACGTTGGTTCCGGGTTTTGAAAATATGGCAACTTCTATGATGCAGAAGACCATGGACAAGAAAGGCATCGCACCCATTGAAGAGCTGAGAGAGTTATGCGCCGAAGCCGAAGTTAAACTTGTCGCCTGTCAAATGACCGTTGATCTTTTTGACCACGACCAGGACGATTTCATCCCGGAAATCCACGAATGGGTTGGAGCCGCCAGTTTCCTGCCCCGGGCGCTGAAGGCCGATGTGAACCTGTTTGTCTGACAGGTGGGGGCATTGCCCCCTTTTTTCACCCAAGTATCCGCTCTTTTCCCATTGAACATTTCAATGGTCAAAAAATCTCTTGATTAGTACGAATGTTCAGCAGTGACTCACGGAATGAGTCACTGGTTGTTGCAAGATGATGCCACGATCCACAATAGGA
>JAMJIN010000262.1:0-3607 GCA_036784775.1 Chromatiales bacterium
TCGCGCCTCGGCTACGCTGCAGTGCGCACACCACCCATGCCACAACGCCTCCTCAGCATGGCTGAGGCTCGGGGGTAATCAGGATAGGTTATGATGGTTAAGATTTTTCGCTTGAATAAATAGATGAATAAACGACTCTTCTGCGCTAATCGGGTACCCTGGATTCGGTTAGGCTTGTTGCTCTGTGCACTATCTTTTCGTGGTTATGCGGATGAAGTACCTTCGATGCCGAAGGAGAGCGATAATCTTAACCTCTCTTTTTCGCTCGAGCTTGAAGAAAGATATAACGATAATATTTATGCGGATGACTCTTTCGCCGTTTCCGACTGGGCTGCCATCATCGCACCGGCTCTCGCCGCAGAATTCGACATGGATGCCGCACGTCTCTCTCTGGATCTTGGTGTCGAGTCGGCTTTCTACCGGACGAATTCCCTTGAAGACTATACGGATGGCTGGTTGAAACTCGGTGCGTTAGTCGTTGCCGACAAGACTACTCACTTGATGTTGGCAACCGGGTACCATTTGAAACACGAAGAGCGAACGTCTCCGAATGATAATCGACGAACCTTAAGCCCCATTGTCTACGATATTAAGGATGTAAGCATTGGTCTTCTTCACCAGCGTGGAGATTACAAACTGCGTGCCGGCGTAATTCAGGAGGCTTGGCGTTATGAAGATGGCGAAAACCTGGAAGGGCCGGTTTACAATGGCGACCGTGATCGGGATATCAGGAGCATTGCTCTTCGACTGGAACGGCGACACACAAAAGATTTTTCATGGTTTCTCCAGACATCCGGCGAACAGCGGATCTATCAACAAGCTACTGATGACGCAGGTTTACAACGCGGTTCCGATGGTTTCCGCAGTGCGGTGGGAATACACTTGAAACAGGGTGATACCTTCGATTTCGAGGCCTATCTGGGTTGGTTGGGACAAGAGTATAAAGAACCGGAGTTCAGTAGGCTCAGCGCCGTTGATTTTGCGCTCAACATATACTGGCAACCCAGAGAGAAGTGGCAGCTGTCACTCTCAAGTGACAGAACGCTCAACGAGACGACTCTCACTGACGCTTCCGGATATTTGGAAACCGCTCTTGATCTGGATATCTCCTATCAATTGACTTCCAACACCCATCTCACCCTGTTTTCCGGGTTTGCCCTGTTCGACTACCTCGATACCACCAGAAATGATAAAACAAACTTGGCAGGTGTGGCGGCCAGCTATCAGATTGGGAAATACGCCTCGCTTCGGGCGCAGGCAGACTGGTCGAAGAACCGGACGGATGGAGGCGGGAGCCCGATTGGTGAAGTAGGCTCCAACGACTATACGATGAAGCGGATTTTACTAAGTCTTAACATCATTCTTTGATTTTTCGGGGAGATGCAACGGGACTACTCTTCTGTTGAGAGCGGCAGACGTAATGTAACTTCAAGGCCGCCGTAGATTTCCGATTCACCCAGTTCTATTTTCCAGCCATTCGCATCACTTAGCTGCTTGACCACCGCCAATCCCAGGCCGCTACCCCCGGTGCTCGGATTACGGGATGACTCCATTCGCCAGAAAGGGTCGAAGGCAACTCGTCGAAATGCCTCCGGTATACCCGGTCCCCGGTCGGCAAAGCAGATAATTATACTGCCGGCGTCGGATTCACACGACAGTTCCACCGGTTGCTCATGGCTAAATCTGACTGCGTTATCCAGCAGATTCGTGGTTACTCTGCGCAGAGCGTTTGATGACAGCTCCCCCACACAACCTGACTCGGCGGTCAATCTCACAGCATGGCCACCCCGCGCATATTCTCCAACGATCTCCAATAGCAATGCGCCGACGTCAATGGTCATCACCTTGCTGGAGCCTAAACTTCTGGCAAACTCCATCGCTTGGCCGATCAGATTGTCCATCTCCTCCAGGTCATCGAGAATTCCCTGCTCCAGCTCCGATTTCTGTTCAGACGGCAGTAACTCCAGCGCGAGACGAACACGGGCAATGGGGGTCCGCAGATCGTGGGAAACTCCGGCTAGCAGTGTAGTGCGGTTAGCCAGAAGCTCTCTTACCTGTGTATCCATGCGATTGAAACCTCTTGCCAGTTCAGCAAGTTCGCTCGGTCCCTCTTCAGGAACCTGCACATGATCCTGGTCCTGCCCCAGCGTCGCTGTTGCTTCCACCAGTCGTGCCAGGGGTTTTGTAATTCGCCGCACCAAAATCAGGGAAACCAGGGTGACGATCAAGGTTCCCATGACAACGATCAGTACCAGGGCCAAGGGGATCTGAACCTCCATTCTCTCCGCTTCAAATCCGATTCTGAGTACCCGGCTTGCAATAGGGATATCGACCCAAAGCCAATCATCGCTAAAATCCATTTTACGCAGTGGCACCGGCTTACCGATCCGGTTCTCCAATGAGTCAACCAACGCTGTCAGATAGGCTTTGTCATCTTCATATTCTGCGATCTCGTTTTCGGCTTCGTAGATTCGCAACTGGTGGCTCTTGCGCATTTCACGTTCAAAATCGGTACGGGTGTCCGGAGGCAGCTCAACCCAGGTTTTTGTCGATAATTCGATCAGCGCAGCAAGGTCATCCGCTGCCTGACGTTCGATAGGTCTAAGAATCAGCGTTACATTCACCAGTACGGCAAAAAGGGAAAAAACCAGAAATGCCAAAGTGATCGTCAATCCGGTGCGACCAAATAGCGTTTGAGTGTATTTGGCTGGGCTCACGAGCTTGGTGCGTTACCCTTTGGCGTAAAGATATAGCCCTTACCCCAGATGGTACGGATATATCTTGGATTGGTGGGATCTGCTTCGATTTTCTTGCGCAGGCGTGTTACGCGCACATCGATACTTCGATCATAAGGCATGCGCTCGTATCCCTTCAGCGTTTCCACCAGGTAGTCCCGTGTCAGCACCCTGTTCGGACTCCTGGCCAGAGCTTCAAGCAGCGTATACTCGCCACCGGTGAGGGGTATCTCCTCTCCGCCTTTGCTAAAGACATGGGTCTGGAAATCGATGGTAAAGTCCCCAAAACTGAACGACTCTGTTGTCTCTGCAGCTTGATTGGATTGTCCAGGTAGTTGCCGGCGCCTCAAAACCGCACGGATCCTGGCCAGCAGTTCCCGTGGATTGAAAGGTTTTGGCAGGTAGTCATAGGCACCCATCTCCAGCCCAATGATCCTGTCGATATCTTCCCCTCGTGCCGTCAACATGATGATAGGGATCTCGCCGTTACTTCTCAGACGACGTGCTATCGAAAGACCGTCCTCTCCGGGCATCATCAGATCGAGAATGATCAGGTCAATCTGATTTCTCTCAAGATACTCATCCATCGCCACACTATCCTCCACTCCGTGGACGGCGAAATCCTCCTGACCCAGGTAACGAATGAGAAGTTCCCTTAACTTCCGGTCGTCATCCACCACCAACAGACGAGGGCTGGCTTCAATGGAATTATTCATTTAGCGGTTCCTGAAACTACTGTGAGATCGATTGCAATGAAACAACCTGTAACAAATTTCGTCCATAGAGGAACCTGATTACCCCCGAGCCTCAGCCATGCTGAGGAGGCGTTGTGGCATGGGTGGTGTGCGCACTGCAGCGTAGCCGAGGCGCGA